>NZ_JAENSV010000037.1:0-43669 GCF_016613265.1 Pseudomonas sp. MF6751 | reverse complement strand
TGTGGGCAATGCATGGCTAATGTGGGAGCTGGCTTGCCTGCGAAAGCGGTGGTTCAGTTGAAAACTCAGTGACTGACACGCCGCCTTCGCGGGCAAGCCCGCTCCCACAGGGGATCTGTGCCAGGCGCTGATCCTGTGGGCAATGCATGGCTAATGTGGGAGCTGGCTTGCCTGCGAAAGCGGTGGTTCAGTTGAAAACTCAGTGACTGACACGCCGCCTTCGCGGGCAAGCCCGCTCCCACAGGGGATCTGTGCCAGGCGTTGATTTTGTGGGCAATACATTGCCAATGTGGGAGCTGGCTTGCCTGCGAAAGCGGTGGTTCAGTTGAAAGCTCAGTGACTGACACGCCGCCTTCGCGGGCAAGCCCGCTCCCACAGGGGATCTGTGCCAGGCGTTGATTTTGTGGGCAATACATTGCCAATGTGGGAGCTGGCTTGCCTGCGAAGGCGGGAGTGCAGTCACAGATGCATCAACTGACCCACCGCCTGCGGGCAAACCAATCAGAAGTAATACGGGAATTTCAGGCTGAACGTAAAGTCCGGTGCATCATCGGTCATGCCAATCGCAAGGTTCGGCACGATGGTCAGGTTATCCGAAGCGGCAATCGTCATACCCACGTTAAAGTAGCCCGCGTTGGCATCGCTGGACACCACCGATTGCCAGTCGCCGCCATCCGGCTTGAGTTTGCTCTTGCGCTGCACCAGGTCGGAAACCGAGAACGACATGCTCATCTTCTCGTTCAGGGCAAAGGCGACGCCGACCCCGAACTGGAAGCTGTCGCCCAGGCGCACCTTGCCTCCCACCTTCTGATTGACTTGACTGCTGATGTCATCGAACGAGTCTTCAAAGTTATGGGTGTACGACAACGAACCGAACAACACGGCCGGGTCGAAGGTCTTGACCAGGGAAATGCCCGGTGTGACCGACCAGACCCCGTTGCCCGTGGGCAGGCTTTCGGGCACGTAGAGGTTGTCGTTGTTCGGTTGCTGGACCAGTTTGATGCCAAAAGGCTCCTTGCCCGTCGGTGCCTTGACGCGCACGGATACCACCGCGTCCGGCAAGGTCGAGGTTTCGTCGAGGAACTTGTACGCCACGCCAAAGTTGACATCGCCGATGGTCGGGTCACGAGTCACGGAACCTTCGGAGGTGGCGGTGGCGTCGTTGCCGGCGCCGCCCGACTGGTAGGTGGACTCGCGGTACACCACCGGCACGTTCAGGTCGAACTGCCAGCGGTTGTCGACGTTGTAGCGCCCGGTAAGGTCCAGGGTCCAACTGTCGGACTTGATCCGGTCCAGGTTGATGTTGCCGAGGAAAATCGAGTCCAGCGCCAGGAAACCATTGAGCGTCAACTGGCGCGCGTCATAACGGGCATAGGTGATGCCGGTTTCCACGCTGAACTTGCCATTGCCGAAAAAGCCGCTGGCTTCGTTGTACAGGTTGCTCACACTTTGCGCAGGGGCCGAGTCGTCCTTGAGGGCCTGGCCGTAGGAGCTGCCACCCCCGCCAGCGCCACCGGATGCCGCGGCTGCGCCCGTACCGCTAGCCGCGACAGTGTTAGCGCCGTTCTTGAAGTCTGCCGGTGATTTGGCCAGACGCCTGGGGGCGGGCGTTGCCGGTTGGTCCTCGACCTGGCGCACACGCTGCTCCAGCACGGCCAAGGCTTTTTGCTGCACGTCGTAGCGTTGCTTGAGTTCCAGGAGTTCCTTCTTCAGGGTTTCGATGTCAGCGTCTGGCGCGGCATACAGCACGGATGCGGGCAAGAGCGTACTCAAACAAACCACCGCACGTAGCGATAACGATCGATGCATGAAATAAGCCGTCCTTTTCTAATGCGTGAGTGTCGAGGGTCAGCGTAGTTCAATAACCGAGCGTGCGTAGGCCTTTGAGTTGATCCAGGTTGCAGTTCAACGCGGCGTTATTCAGCCCGCTATTGTTCATCACGACATTGATCTGGGTGATGTTTCTGACAAGGTTGCTATCGCCGGTCAATACCGTGCCCTGAAGCACATTCCCCGCGCCGATCTGTTGCAGGCTGTTGCCCTGGTTGTGATTGGCCTGGATGGCCATCTGCACGCCGCCACTGTTGGCCGATACGCTGACACGGCCCGCGGCGCTGTCCCCGGTCACTGTGCCGCCCGCCACCAGCACCTGGCCGGACTGCAGGTTATTGGCGGGGGTAACCCCATTTTCGACGTTGATGCCCACATTGTTGTAGGCGGCGTTGCCATCGCCGGCGGCGCGTACACTTTGGGTCACGCCCTGGCCGCTGCCGAGGCCGGCACCACCGACCACATTTCCGGTGCCGGTGTTGGGGCGCGTGCCGGTACCGGTCGAGCCGGTGGTTTGCACGTAGAACTGTGGAGTAATGGTGGTCTTGTCGATGTGCATGTTGGCCGTGCCGGTGATGTTGTCACCGACGGCATTGGTCCAGGTGCTGCTCATGACAATGCCAAAGCTGATGATGCGCCCCGGCATCACGTAACGGCCACGCAGCTCGGCCATTTCGGCGTCCTTGAGTTCGATGGGCTTGAACCCCGAGGACGCATAAGCAGGCATTGAGGCGGCCAGACACAAGACCGTCAGCCAACGGGAAGTGTTCATTTGCTGCTCCTGGGGCGTCCTGCCCCTTATTGCGCTTCTAGAAGAAGTCGCTCTGGATAAAACCGAAATCCATCAGCTCGGCATCGCCCACAGGCCGGAACTCATTCATCTGGCTCTTGGCGGTCAGCGGCAGGGGCGGGTCGAGCAAGACGTTGGCCTTGTCGTAACCCTCGCCCAGTACGGCGAAGACAATGCCATTCCAGCCTTTGACGAAATCGTCATGGGAATAGCGCTTGTGGCCCAATACGGGGTCACCGATGTACACCCAGTCCTTGTCGGCCCGTTGCAACACCACGAAGTGCTTGTAGCCGCGGATTTCCAGCAGCACCACCACGGGGATTTTCACGGTCAGCAGGGTCTCGGGCGCGATCTTGTAGCCCCGGGCGCGCATGCCGATGCTTTCGAGGTAGCGCTTCATATCCAGCATGGAAAAGCCCTGGGTTCGTACCAGGTCCTGGTCGGCAGTGACCAGCATGCCTTTGATGATGTGTGCTTCGTCGACGTCCAGCCAATAGGCCTGGCGCAGGATGGTGGCGAGTGCCGCGGCACCGCAGCTGAAATCGGTTTTCTGTTCCACCAGGTTGGCGAACCGGCGCTCGCGAATGCTCTCCACCTTCTTGAAAATCACCGCACCGCCGGGCATGGCGGAGATTGCCATGGTGCCTGCCCAGGTCGTGCCGGTGAGTAACATCAGGAGGGTGAGGGTCGCGATACGCATGATCGAATGACCTGTTGGACACTGGAATAAAAAAGGGCCTTGTCGCCAAGGCCCCGTTGGATCAGAAGCGCACGCCGCTGGCGCAGACGCTGCAACCTTGGCCGATCGACAGGCTGTTGCTGCCTTGGTTGCCCGCACCGGATTGCAGGTTCACGCCTACGTTGCCGGAGTTGCGGTTAACCGAGTTTTCGAGGCTTGCGTTGTTGGACACGTACTGAGGCTTGCCATAACCATGGCTGCTGGCGGCCGTGTTCAGGTAGCTGTTGTTGAGCGAGTTCTGCTCGGTGTTGGAAGCCGCTGCGATGTTCTTGCCGTCAGCGGTGGTGATGGCCAGGTTGTTTTTACCCTGGTTGCCCTGGCCGGCCTGGCCGTTGTAACCCACGTTGCCGGAGTTGCCGGTGATGGAGTCGTCAAGAGAGGCGTTGTTTTGCGTGCCTTTGTTGACGAAGTTGTTATGCGAGCTGCCTTGGTCGACATCAATCACGGCAAACACGGTGGCGAAGTCGCCTTTGGCACTGGAGATGGCGCCGGCGTTGTCAGCCTGGTTGCCGGAACCTGATTGTACGTTGGCCCCGACATTACCGCTGTTGCTATTTACCGAATTTTCAGCTGATGCATTGTTATCGGTGTTGGTGTCGTCGAATTTGTTGTGTTCGCTTTTTTGTACGTCAGTGACCACAGCGGCCACGGTACCGGTGGGTTGTGGGGTTGGATGCCAGCCACCCGCTTGAGCAGCAGCAGCCATGAGTGCGGCGAGAGCGAAAACCATTGGTTTCAGAGCCATTTGAGGTTTCATGGTGTTTCTCCTTGCTTCTAATTAGTTGGTTAAGTGTTGGTACGGTCTAACGCACGTCTACCAAGCGGTTACTTGATAGTGATGCCCAGGGTGTTAGCCACTCGGTTCCCCACCCCGGCACTCTGGTTCACCTGTGTCACTCCTCGGCTGCCGGTGAAGGCCTGGTCGCTGGTCACGACCTGGCGGCTGCCAGTGGTGGGGGTGAGCCCTGAGTCGGTTGCCAGCGTCGTCGTGTTCTGTTGCAACAGGACGCTGTCATCGATGCTCTGCGGGCCAGGGTTGAGGCTGATCCGCACAGCGTTGATGGATTGGTTATTGGCCCCGGCAGACTGGTTGATGCCCAGCACACCGTTGCCACTGCTGAATGAGTTGCCCTGGATCGCGGCCTTGGCGTTCAGGGACGGGTCGACCTTGCCGTTGACGCGCTGGATGTCGACGTTGGTGGCCTGGCCGCCGAGCGCGATGGCGCGGCTGTTGGACATTTGCTGCCCCGTGCCGGCGGCCTGGTTGATCGACAGCACACCGTCATACTGCTGGCCGCTGTGGTTGATCACGGCGCTGTTGTCGGCCATTGCCGAGGCGCTGCTCAGCAGGGCGAATATCAACAGGGCGCGCTTCATCACTTGCCCCCCATCATGCTGCCGAGATTGTTGAGCGGCGCCATGCCACGCTGGACCGAGTCGCTGATCTGCCCGCCCATGCTGCCGCCGCTGCCCGCACCGTGGCCGGCCGCTGCGCCAGCGCCAAGTGTCGACATGCTGTTTTGGGTGGCACCCAGGCCCGACAAGCTGCCATTGGGCTGAAGGGTGCGGGCGAGGCTGGAACCACTGCTGATGCCGCCGATGTCCCTGTCACTGAGTTCGCCGGTCAGGGCGCTGTTGATCTCTTTGCTGGGGTTGGCGTTGGCGGTATTGGGGTAGGGGTCGGGCAGGGAGGTGCGCCCGTACATGTGGCCCTGCACCGTACGCCCGGTCACGATCACACCGTCACCCGCCTGGCTCGTCAGGCTGACACCTGCACTGAGCACGCAACTGATCAGCAGTACGTTTATCGACGAGGCGTGTGTGAGTGTGTTCACGGCGGCAGTCCTTATTCTTAACGCTGACCCTAAACAGCGTTGTCAGGGAAAGAGCAGAAGGCGTGCCGCTTTTTATTAAATGTTGATATTCAAGGGGTTGGGCTAAAGTCGAGGCAAAGTGATGGCACCCCCGTTTCAGGTTTGAAACAGTCCTGAGCGCTTGAGGCATACCTGTGCTCGCCTCACGCTGTCTCAGCCATGTAACACTGCCTGTGACAGAACTATGAATCCGCACACGGCGGGCGATGCAGGTGAGGGAGGTGTTTCAAAAACGGACACCCGCGGCCCAAACGTACCGCTTCGTGCGAGCGGGCTCAGCCCTTGGGGGTTTTACGCGGAATGGAATTGAGCACGGGGTTGCCGTCCTGGTTTTGGGTCAGGTAGACCGGCAACACCTTGGGCAGGGAGGGCACGAGGTTGTTGACCTCGTTGATGTTATAGATACCGCCGACGCGAATCGCACCGGTACTGGCGTCTGCAAGCATCACCGGCTTTTTCAGGTAGCGGTTGATCAGGGGCAAGGCGTCCGTGAGGGTCAGGTTGTCGAGCACCAGCTTGCCCTGGCGCCATGCCAGCGCGGTGTCATCGGGATTGATAGCGGCGACCTGCGGGGTGGCGTCACCCTGGCGGAAACTGGCTTGCATGCCTGGGCTAAGCGGCACACTGGCATGCTCGCCGTCGCTGGAGATCTGCACCGAGCCCTCCAGTAACATCACCCGCACCTGATCTTCATATTCCCAGACATTGAATTGCGTGCCGGTCACTCGCACCTGGCCTTCGCCGGCCCGCACGATAAACGGGTGGTTGCTGTCGTGCGTGACGTTGAAGAACGCTTCGCCCTTTTTCAGGGTGACACGGCGCTGATCCTTGTAATGGCTGTAGACCAACTCGGTACCCAGGTTCAACTCCACTTGGCTGCCATCGCCCAGGGTGACTTTTTTCAAGCCATTGGCTGCTTCGAACCGTTCATATGAGCTGGGCAACCAGCCCGCTTCCCAGCCGGTGAAGGCGGCAAGCGGCAATGCCGCCAGGCACACCGCTGCGGCCACCGCGTAGGTGCGCAAGCGGCGGGGCGGCTTCTTGATTGTGACCACCACCGCCTCAGGCTTGTCGCGGGGCAGATGGTCGGCCACGTCCCAGATTTCGAGCATGGCTGCATATTCGAAGGCGTGCAGCGGATGGCCATCGTGCCACTGGGTAAAAGCCTGACGTTCGTCCGCCGTGCAATCTGCAGCATGCAGGCGCATGCACCAATGCGCGGCGGCGTCGGTGATGGCGTCATATTCGGTTTCTGAAAGGGGCTTTTCGCTCATTAACTCATCCTGATTTCCCACATTCTAACCTCCCAAGGTAGACGGCGAGAACCGCATCATGGCGATTGCACATCAATTGGAACTTATTCTTGTTTGTGTGCGCCTAAAAAATCAGGAATTAACCTGTCGTCCACTATGGAGTACGAAAATGTTGAAGAAAACCTTGATCGCCCTGTGTGCTACTTCCGCGCTGTTGAGCGCTGGCGCCGCCATGGCCGACAAGCCGGGTGCAGGCTGGATCACCATTGAGAAAGCCATCGAGGTGGCGAAAACCAAGGCCGGTTACATTGAGGTCTACGCCGCTGAAGCGGATGACAATGGCTATTGGGAAGTCAAAGGTCGCAAGTCCGATGGCATCGTGTATGAGGCGCGCATCGACGGCGCTTCCGGTAACGTGCTGCGTGACCAGAAAGACTGATGCACTCGCCGGGGGCCGTTCAGGCCCCCGGCTCCAACTGGCGGCCAAGATGGGTGATCAGGTACGTCACCGAGTCGGCGTTGGCCAGGATGGTGTCAATACGCTTATCAGGGACTGACATGAAAATGATCCTCGCGTCCTGCAGGGTCTTGGCGCCAGTGGCCTTGAAAATTTTCTTTTCAATTGCAGAACCAGGCTTAAAGTCTTCCCACAATTCGGTGAGGCTGTCTTGAGTCTTGAACAGCATCGTTGCAGGCGTCATCGTCGATAACGCGGTGCTGCGCAAATCTTCCAGGGTGGTTTTAAGCACTTCGGCGCCGGGCCTTGCGATATTGATCAAGTCTGGGAAGGGTCGCATGCTGTCCAGGTAGGCAATGTCCACGGTGTCGAGCTTCAAGTGCGATAATTCGTGAATCAGCGTGCTGGCCCTGGCGTGCGTCGATATGTTGAACGCCACATTCTCCAGCAGACGGTTCTGGTAGACGTCCAGATTGGGGTCGAAGAATCGGCTCAGCAGATACAGCTTGCGTTCTCTGTCGGCGGGAATCATGAATGCATAATCCGACGCCGGATCCTGTCGGCTGGTGCCCGCGACAAAGCGCATGGAGTTCGGACCGGTCAAGCTGGGGTCGGTGAGTTCATCGATGATCTCGTCGATTATTTTTGTGACTCTCAAGACCTGGTCCGGGGTCAGTGTGACGACACCAAACATTTCCCCTAAAAATCGCCCAACCCGGCTGTCAGGGTCGCGTTGTACAGCAAAACGCGCAACGTTGCGGCGGCAGTTCAGCGCGTAATAAGTCGCAAAGTTCAACGCTTCAGTGATGGCTTGGGCTTTCCAATAGGTCAACGCGCCAATATCGCGGATGCCGACCGCTTCAATGTTGATATCCCGTACTTCATTGCGCCACGTCTTGAGGTACGACTGGGCCCTGCCGAAGCGCGGCTCCTGGCCGCCCAGCTCCAGTACCCATATGCCCTGCGCATTACGGCCGATGTACGGCCCCACCTGCTCGTCGTTGGCGAGGCGCCAGTGTTGTGCGGCTTTCTTGACGCTATACACCTTGCCGGCCAGCGGCACGTAGTATTTCGAGTTTTCCTGGTCTTCATACACCTGGCTGAGCGTGCTCTTTTTCAGGTCTTGCAACGCCACGTCCTGTGCCTCGAACGGCTGCAGCCGGGTGCGCGAAGGGCAGGTGATATGCCAGGTGGCGAGGGTGGTGGCTGCGGGCAGTGACTCATCTGTCAGCTCGGCCAGCGAGCGCTCCTTTTCAGTGGGTGGGGCAATGGCGGTGCCGTCCAGCGCACTGCGCAGGGCGGCCATTTGCGCCACGCCCCTGACGAAATCCTTGAATGCAGCCTTCCACTGGTGTAGCTGCAAGGCTTCGGCCGAGCGCTTGAACAAGGTGTAGCTGCGCCATACCACCAGCGGGTAGGCGAGTTTGCCGGCCATGAACTGCACCGCCGTCGGGATTTGCGTGCCGAACAAGCGGGTCGCATGGTCCCACAAGGTCTTGGCGCCTTCTTCGAATTGGCTGCCCAGCACCTTGAGCAACATCAATGTGTTTTCGCTGAACAGGTAATGCAGCACATTGCCCGTCACTGCCGAAGCGGCCAGGCGGATATCGGACGGGCTATGCCGGTTGTTTTTCAGCAAGTGGCGGTAAGTGGCCTGGTGCGGATCTTCCAGGTGCATAAGCACCCAGTCCTGCAGGGCGCCTGGCCCTTGTATCTCATCCAGCAAGGCCGTTTCATCCGCGTATTCCTTGAACACATGCTGTTCGCTGTAGGGCGCGTAGAGCACCCATGGACCCTCGCCGGGAAACTGCGGGCCGATCAGGTACACACCCAGCACCTTGGCGGTACTGGCGCCTTCGGTGGCGATCAGCTCCAGCGGTCGAATCGTCGCCGTGGCCCCGCTGAGTGAAGCTCGGGCCACGGCGTCCGGCATATCGAAAATCTGCTGGACCAGGCTCAAGGCTCGGGTGGAAAGCCGCTCCTGCAGACTTTGCTCGTGGGCGTGTTGCAGCGCTTGCCACGGCAACTGACGGCAAAACAGACGCCTGCGTTGGCGTGCATCATCGGTTTGCGCCTCAAGGTGGCTTCGCACCTGTTGCTGATAAGCGCTTTTGAGATCCAGCTGTCGCACCATTTGTATCACGGCACTTGCGTCCAGGGCTTGTGGTAATGGCTTTGCGGTGCGTGAACGCGGGCGGATGTGTTGAACGGTCAGATTTGGCCAGTGCCGCAACGCAAAGTCGGTCAGGTTGTCGACATTCACATCGAGCACTGCATCGGTGGGGATCAGGATGTGATCGGGGTTGAGCGCCTGGCCGGGAAAGCGCGCCTCAAGCAGCGCCATCAGCGTGGTGAAGGCATAAGCACGCAGGGGTTGGATGTCATGCAGGTAGTCATGTTCATCGTCGGCGTTGTTGCAATATTGCTCCAGAAGCTCGGCCTGGTGGATTTGGTCCTGGGGCGGCGCCATCCCCAGCCACAGTGGCAGTGCCTGCTGGTTGACCATGGCATCGGCCAGTGTGATTGCCCTGCCAAGGTTGGTGGGCGGAGGCTGTTCGATGACGGCGTCCAACCGGTCCTGCAATGCGCGGGCGCGCAGGCCCATGGATTGCAGGTGATCCACGCCTTCCATGACCGCGTCGTTGTAGCTGTCTACTCGGTCATTCAACAGGTCCTGATCAATACGTTGCAGCGGGCCCTGGCGAAATGCCTGATGGGGCTCGCGCAAGCAGAACGGCAGATTCTCCAGCAGGCTCAAGCTGTTGAGTGGGTGCGCCAGGCGCTGGGTGATTTCATCGCGCAGGGCGTTGATCGAGGCAAAGACTTCGTAGCCCAGGCGCGGGGTCCAGAGCAGCGCCTGGCCCGAGCGCTGCGGGTCGATACCGCCGCGCTCAGTGATCACGAACGTATTGGCCAGCGGTTGTGGCGTATCCACGGCGTTCAAGTCCAACGTCAAGCCATAGGCATCCGGCAAAAATTCGTTAAGGCCATGGCGTGTCAAGCGCGAAAGACTGTCGGGCTGAAGTAGCGTGTCGAGAATGGCCTGGCTTGTGGGCGCCAGGGTTTTATCCAGCGACCTCAGCTCGGCTTCGCTGCGTAACCCCACCAGCATCGAGTGGGCGTGTTTGGCGTGAGTCTTGACGAGAAATTCATGGGGTTGCTGGCGCATGGCGTGCTTGGAAAACAGCAGCAGGACGCGCTCGATGACGGTGTTGAACGTCTTGAGCGTCATGCTTGGCACTTGCATGAAGACATTGCCTTCGCCCCGTGTATAGAACTTCGTCCTGGACGAGAAGGGCACCGCAGGCGCCTCTTGGGCCAGGCGTTCAATGAAGTGCTCAAGCATGCTCAATGACCGCACTGCCGGACGCTCTTCACGCTCCTGGGCACGCGTAGCGTAGGTATTGATATACACGTCGTCGGCTTTGACTGGCTGTTGCTGCAGTTGCAGTTCAGCGTTGAGCGTGTCAGCGACGATGCTACGTAAGGTCGGGTGTTGCGCGCGCTCCATCGCCAGCGCACGCTCAATCGCCCGCAGGTTTTGAAGCTGCAGCCGGGCGCGCTCGGCCTTGACGGTCGAAGGGCGGCCATTACCATGGGTGACCGGATGCAAGGTCCAGCGCCCGTTGGTCTCCAGTGTGGCCAGTTGATTGTCGAGCAAGGCACGTACGTCCAGGGCACTGTCGAGCAGGGCCGCGAGGTCCACTTGGCCATCGCTGCGCCGGTAGATTTCCAGGGCGTGGTTAAGGTTGCCCGTTTGCTTGCGCGCAATGTCTTGTACCAAGGTCACGAACACATTGCCGGGTATAGGGTTTGCCGCGATGGCGATCGGGTCCAGGCCGAGCAGCGTGTCGCGCTCATCCAATGAGAGGAAGTTGAGCCATTCGTCCTCGTAGCCTTCGGCCTTGAGCATGCTCAGTAACCGGTCTTTGAGGTCGTCGAGGTTTTCCAGCACCTGTAACCCGCGCGATTGGGTGTAGAGGTACGCGTGGTGCTCGGTGATCATCAAGGTGCTCGCCGGTTCAACGTAATGTTGATGGGGGGCATAAAGGCGCACCTTTTCCACGCTGAGGTTTTCGGCATGGGCGCTGCGGGCGCTTTGGTTGCTGAGGAGCAGGGCCTGAAATGCGTGGCTTTCCTCTGCGGTAATAATCTCACCCTGGCGCTTGAGCAATACATCGAGGCGAAACTTCTGCGCCACGACCTGGGCAAAAAAATCCACGCGCGAGGTGCCGCTGTCGATATCTTCATTCCAGTAGGTCTGCAGCAGGCTTTCCAACAGCTTCGAGAAAGTACTGGAGCTTTGTTCGATCAAGGCTTCCCAACGCTGGTGATCTTCTTCCCGTTCGGAGGCAGTGAAGCCAGTGGTGTCATGTTTTGGGTTCGAGTATTCGCGTGTCTGCCCTTTGTGCCACCCATGGCGCACATAAAATTGCAGCAGCGCTTCGCTCAAGGTCAGCGAGTTGACCCAACGTGGCGTTGCTTGCTCAGCTTCGCGGGTGAAGACATTGACCCGTGTGTCCCGTTGATCCAGGTGTTTGAAATGGGGGCGGGCCATGACGCTCAGCAGCGTGTCGAGCATGTCAGGCAAGGTCGGGGTTTTTTGCAGGTGGTCGAGCATGGCCTTGACGTTATCCAGCTGGCAGGCCTGGAGCATGCGTGCTTGCTCCGGCATGACTTCACCCTCGATGAGTTGAGTGGTCAACACCATGGGCGAGTCAGCGCCCAGCGCATTGCGTTGGTCCATCGACAGGTAGCTCAGCAAAGGGGCGCTCTGCAGTGGGTCTTCCAATTGCTCGATCAACTCGCTCAGCAGGGCGGCGTGGCTGTCATAGACCTGTATGCCGTTATCCGGGGTGTAGAGCAACGCCTTGGCGGCGTCGGGTGTGGGGCTGATCGCGAACGCGCCGGCAAGGGGGATGGGGGGCTTGCCGGAAATGTTGATCAGGACCTTTTCAACGCGCATGGGGTGATCATGCCGGCTTGTGTCCTGCCGAGACTCGTCGGTAGCCAGGTAAAGGTTGTACAGCCAATCAAGGTCTTTGGCGGTGAGGCCCAGCGTGCGTTCACGAGCGGTGGGCGAGGCTTTGCCTTGGGGTTTGAGAAACTCAGGGAAGAAATACGGGGGGGTTAAGCGAACCACAGCCTGTCTCCGGCGTGCCAGGAAAAGCACAGGGTAGGCAGGCGCCCGTGGTGCAAGGCGTTAAATATTCAGCGCTGCACACGTTGACAACGCAGAGAGTGCGTGGTGTTTAATCGAGGGTCTGGATGTCCCATTCGTCGCCCCTTCCAATCATAAAAACGGAGCTTCAAATGTCTGCGCAGTCGACAGTTGCCACCGCTTGTGCCTCGATCCGCTTCGCTGAACTGGTGGAGTTACTTCAACAGGTCTTCGTCCGGCACGGCACATCGCCGCAGGTTGCTGCGATTCTTGCGCACAACTGCGCAAGTGCCGAGCGTGACGGTGCCCACAGTCACGGTATTTTTCGCATCCCCGGTTACCTTTCGACGCTGGCCAGTGGATGGGTCAACGGCACCGCCGTCCCCAGCGTGACCGATGTGGCCTCAGGCTTTTTGCGCGTCGACGCGGGCAATGGTTTTGCCCAGCCGGCCCTGGCAGCGGCGCGCCCGTTGCTGGTGGAGAAGGCACGCAGCGCCGGCATCGCGTTGCTGGCGATCCATAACTCCCATCACTTTGCTGCGCTGTGGCCGGACGTCGAGCCGTTTGCCGAGGAGGGGCTGGTGGCACTCAGCGTGGTCAACAGCATGACCTGTGTGGTGCCCCACGGCGCGGATCGCCCGTTGTTCGGCACCAACCCTATCGCGTTTGCGGCACCACGGGCCGACGGTGCGCCGATTGTGTTTGACCTGGCCACCAGCGCCATGGCCCATGGCGACGTGCAAATCGCCGCACGCAAAGGCGAGCGGTTGCCACCGGGCATGGGCGTCGATAGCCTCGGTCAGCCGACCCAGGACCCTAAAGCCATTTTGGAAGGCGGCGCACTGTTGCCATTTGGCGGGCACAAGGGGTCGGCACTGTCGATGATGGTCGAGTTGCTGGCGGCAGCGTTGACGGGCGGCAACTTCTCTTTTGAATTCGATTGGACGGACCACCCAGGCGCGCGTACGCCGTGGACAGGCCAGCTTCTTATCGTGATCGACCCGAGTAAAACCGCAGGGCAAAGCTTCGCCCAACGCAGCCAGGAGCTGGTGCGGCAGATGCATGCGGCGGGGCTGCGTCGATTGCCGGGGGACCGACGCCATCGTACGCGGGCGAAGTCGCAGGAAACCGGAATCGAACTGGACGCGCAGGCGTTGCGCGAGTTGAGGGCCTTGGCGGCGGGATGAAACAGGCTGCGCGATGCGCAGCCTGAATGGATCAGTTACGGCGACCCAGCAACAGGCCGACCACCAGGCCAAAGCCAGCGGAAATGGCCACGGTCTGCCATGGGTGCCCACCGATGTAAGTCTCGGTGGCATCCACAACCGGCTTGCTGCGTTCACGCACGTTGGACACCGATTCCAGGGCTTGCTTGAGTTTGATGGCAACCTGCTCGCGCAGGGTTTCACCTTCCTCGCCCACCAGGGATGCGCTGCTTTTGAGCAGTTTGTCCGACTCTTCGATCAATGTGCTCAGTTCGCTGAACGCTTGGTCCTTGATTTGATCTTCGACAGCTTGGGCGGCGGTTTTGCGGGCCATTGAGTGACTCCTTGCAGGTGGATGTGGCAGTGAACAATGGAGTATCGGGCGGTGGCAAAAGTTGCAGTTTTTTTGCCAGCGCGCTCATCCGAGGCAAAATCCGGATCGGGAACTTTGGGCCTACAGTGTAAGATGTCACCTATTTGTGCAGCAGGTAATTCAACATGAGCTTCAATCTCGCCAACAAGACCCTCGCCGAACGCGCCGAGCTGGAAGATGAAAAGTCGCGCCTCTACGACCTGTGGCAAACCAACCTGGGCAAGGCCAAAGGCGAAGCCGCGCGCTTGTTCGGTGAGCGCGCCAAACGCAAGGGCAAGTGGGCCGAATGGGTACGTGCCGAACTCGATGGCATGTCGCCGCCGGAGTTTTCCAACATGGTGCGCAGTGAAGTCAACAAGCTGATGGCGGCGGCAAAGTAAAGCACGCCACAATCGCTTCGCGCACCTTGAGCAACAGCGGGTCCAACTGAGCCTGGGTGCGCCAGCCCAACTCCACCGGGTAATGCGGTAGCGCCAGCGGGCAGGGCAGCACGCGCAGGCCGGTCATTTGCGCAATGGCGTGGGCCGCATGCCCGGGAATGGTTGCTACTGCGGTGCTGCCTTTGAGCAGATACGGCAGCGCGGCAAAGTGGCTGGTGGACGCGCACACGTGGCGGCGCAGCCCGTGCGCCGCCAAGCCTTCATCGGTAATGCCGATAAACCCGCCTGACGACACCAATACATGTTCCCGTGTGACAAACCCTTGCAGGTCGATAGTCTCCTCGCCCGGCGCCAGGCTATGGGGGTCTACCAGGCAACGATAGTCACCTTCCCCCAGCACCTGTCGGCTCAGCCTGCGCTCGGTAAAACCGCCGGCGGTAATGGCCAGGTCCAGCGTGCGGTCGAGCAGAGCGGCGGCGACGATCTGGCTGTAGGTCTGGCGAAAGATCACCCGTAGCTTGGGCAGGCGCAGTGCGATGGCCTCCATCAGGCTTCGGGCATAGGCAATCTCGAAGTCATCCGACAGCCCCAGCACCACCGAGCGGCCCTCGTAGTGCAGGTTTTGCGGGCTGATCATCGCCAGGCTCTGGCGGCAGCGATCCAATGCCTCACTGATCACCGGTTTCAACTGGTTGGCACGCAATGTGGGCGCCAGGCCGCGTCCGGTGCGCACGAACAAAGGGTCACCATACAGCTCGCGCAAACGCCGCAAGCCCGCGCTGATCGCCGACTGCGTCACGCCCAAACGCAGCGCCGCACGGCTGGCACTGGACTCGTCGTGCAGGGCTTCGAAGGTTTTGAGCAGGTTCAGGTCAACCTGGGCGATATTCATTTGGGTCATATCATTTAGCACTGAGGTGGGCTTTATTCATGATCGAGTCTGGCCGGAGAATGGGCAACCCCTATCTATCGGAGTGAGCCTGATGCCCGTATCGACTGTCGCAGCCCTGCAAATCGGCGCCTTGCCTGGCGGCAAGGCTGAAACCCTGGCGCAGATCCTGGCCTATGAGGATCAAATCCAGCGCAGTGGCGCGCACTTGGTGGTCATGCCCGAGGCGTTGCTGGGCGGCTATCCCAAGGGCGAAAGCTTTGGCACGCAATTGGGTTATCGCCTGCCCGAGGGCCGGGAAGCCTTTGCACGGTATTTTGCCAATGCCATCGACGTACCGGGGCCAGAAACCGAGGCGCTGGCCGGGATGTCGGCGCGTACCGGTGCCAGCCTGGTGCTGGGCGTGATCGAACGCAGTGGCAGCACGCTGTACTGCACGGTGTTGTATTTCGAACCGTCGGGCGGCCTGGTGGCCAAGCACCGCAAGCTGATGCCGACCGGCACCGAGCGGCTTATCTGGGGCAAGGGCGACGGCTCGACCCTGCCGGTGATCGACACCGCGGTGGGGCGAATCGGCGGCGCGGTGTGCTGGGAAAACATGATGCCGTTGCTGCGCACCGCGATGTACGCCAAGGGCGTTCAGGTGTGGTGTGCACCCACCGTGGACGAGCGCGACATGTGGCAGGTGAGCATGCGCCATATTGCCCATGAAGGGCGTTGCTTTGTGGTCAGCGCCTGCCAGGTGCAGGCATCGCCCGAAGCCTTGGGTGTGGAGGTTGCCAATTGGCCGGATGACCGTCCGTTGATTGCCGGCGGCAGCGTGATCGTTGGGCCCATGGGCGACATTTTGGCGGGGCCGTTGGTGGGCGAGGCGGGGTTGTTGACGGCGCAGATCGATACTGATCAGTTGGTGCGGGCCCGCTACGACTACGACGTAGTGGGGCATTACGCCCGGCCGGATATTTTTGAATTGGTGGTGGACGAGCGCGCCAAGCCAGGCGTTCGCTATATCACTGACTGAACGCAATCAACCTGTGGGAGCTGGCTTGCCTGCGATGGCGGCGCGTCAGTAACAGATGAATTGAATGACACGCCGCTATCGCAGGCAAGCCAGCTCCCACATTTGGTTTTCAGCCACTTACCAGGTGGCGGTGCTCGGCAAGTCCAGGGTGCCACGCTCTACAAAGCGCATGGTGCCAAACAGGCCTCCCGCCAGTTTGCCGCGCAGCACGTAGGGCAGGTTGTTCAGGCTTTGGGTCTGGCTCAGGCCCAGGGTCTGGCGCAACACCGAAAATGCAGAAACGCTGACCGGCACCATCAGTACGGTTTCAGAAAAGCGTGGGATGCTGCCCGCCTGATCGCTGACGCCAGAAGCGAGTGGCCGGCCATTGACCTCCAGGTCCAGGGCCACGCCGTTGTAGTCGATTGCCGCTTCATTGGGGTTTTGCACCCGCAGCTTCACGGCAAAGCGCACTTCCAGGTCCTGGCTTTGCAGCGGCTCGATACCCACCACATTGATGTTCACCGGGTCGCGGTTGGGGAACAGTGCGCAGGCGCTCAAGGTCAGCAGCAACAGCGATAGAACCATGAGCTTGCGCATAAATAAATGCTCCTACTTTTGGGTGACGTCCGGGTCCTGCATGACCTTGAGGGTAGAGGACTCCGGCTCGAATTCATCTTCTTCCAGCTCTATGAACTCTTCGGGCAGGAAAATGTTCAGCAGGATTGCACAGAATGCACCCACGGTGATCGGTGATTCGAAGATGTTGTGCAGCGCCTTGGGCAGCTCGCGCAGCACTTCCGGCACCGCGGCGACGCCCAGGCCCATGCCTAGGGAAATTGCCACGATTAGCACATTACGCCGATGCAGGCCCGCTTCGGCGAGGATCTTGATCCCGGCCACGGCCACGGTGCCGAACATGATCAGGGTCGCGCCGCCCAATACGGGCTTGGGCATCAGTTGCAGCACCGCGCCGATCATCGGAAACAACCCCAGCAGCACCAGCAGGCCAGCAATGAAGTACGCCACGTAGCGGCTGGCCACGCCGGTCAATTGGATCACGCCGTTGTTCTGGGCAAAGGTCACCATCGGCAGGCTGTTGAAGGTGGCGGCCATCGCGGAGTTGAGGCCGTCGGCCAGCAGGCCGGACTTGATGCGCTTGATATACAGCGGGCCCTTGACCGGTTGCTGGGAAATCATCGAGTTGGCGGTCAGGTCACCGGCGGCTTCCAGGGGCGAAATCAGGAAGATCACCGCCACCGGGATAAACGCCACCCAGTCGAACGAGAAACCGTACTTGAACGGTACCGGCACGCTGATCAGCGGCACCTGGGGTAGGGCGGCCATGTCGACGCGGCCCAGCAGCCACGCCACTACGAAGCCCAGGGTCAGGCCGATCACGATCGAACCCAGGCGCAGGAACGGGTTGTTGAAGCGGTTGAGTACCACTATGGTCAGCAGCACCAAGGCCGCCAGGCCCATGTTGCCTGCGGCGCCCAGGTCGCTGGCGCCATAGCCGCCAGCCATGTCGGTGACTGCCACCTTGATCAGTGACAAGCCCATCAAGGTGATGATGGTGCCGGTCACCACCGGGGTGATCAGTTTGCGCAGTTTGCCGATGAACTGGCTGAGCACCACTTCGATAAACGCCGCGAAAAAGCAGATGCCAAAGATCGTCGAGAGGATTTCATCGGTGCCGCCGCCCCGGGCCTTGACCATGAACCCGGCGCTCAAAATCACGCTGATAAAGGAAAAACTGGTGCCTTGCAGGCACAACAGCCCCGAACCCACCGGCCCGAAAGTGCGCGCCTGCACAAAGGTGCCAAGCCCCGAGACAAACAGCGCCATGCTCACCAGGTACGGCACTTCGCTTTCCAGCCCCAGTACGCCGCCGACGATCAGGGTGGGCGTGATGATGCCGACAAAACTCGCCAACACATGCTGCAACGCGGCAAAAATCGCGGCGGTGAAGTGCGGGCGGTCTTCGAGGCCGTACATGAGGTCGGATTTATAGCGCGGGCCGGGGGCTTGAGCGTCAGACAAAATGATGGCTCGGGTCAGAAAATGGAGGCGCAGGATGCCAGAAAGTGCCAGGCGCCTGAAGTGTAAAAAAATATTTATGAAAACCCTGCGCTAAAGCCGTGGCCCAGCCGATATCAAGCATAGGCCCACACTACAACGACAACAGTGGTGACCAAGGTCTGGGCAGCGCGTTGACGCTGACGGATCGTTTCGCGGCAAGGACGCTCGCAAACACTACTTCTGAGAGCAGCCCTATGTCCCTCCGTCACCTGAATATTGCCCCTCGCGCGTTTATCGGTTTTGCCTTCATTGCGGTTCTAGTGGTGCTGTTGGGCGTGTTTGCAGTCAACCGCATGACGCAGATGCGCCAATCCTCCCAGGACATGAGCGCGAACCAGCTGCCCAGCATGACTCACCTGGGTACCATCACCGAAAACGTGCTGCGCATGCGCATCCTGTCGTTTCGCGTGCTGGTCAACCGCGAACCTGCCGCCCTGCAGGAAGCCGAGACCCGCATCGGCGTGTTGGCTGACAAGGTCAAGACCGCCCAGACCAAATACGCCACGCTGCCTGCCGGCCCGGAGGAGGCTGCGCTGTACAAGGCCTTTGGCGTCACCCTGGAGAACTACCTCAAAGCCCAGGCCGAGATGGTGGCATTGTCCAAGCAAGGCAAGGTCGATGAGATGCGCGCCCTGATCAACAGCCGTATCAAGGACGGCACTGACCAGATGGGCGAGCAACTGAACAAGCTGATCGCCATCAATGCGGCCGACGCCAAGCAGGCCGACGAGGATGCCGGGCAAAGCTACGAAGGAGCGATCACCGGTGTGGTGGCGGTCTCCGTGGTGGCGGCATTGCTCACCGTGCTGCTGGCCTGGTTGCTGACCCGCAGCATCGTGACCCCGCTGCGCAAGGCCGTGGAAGTGGCCGAGACCATCGCCGCCGGCAACCTGAGCAAAACCATCGAGGACGATGGCAAGGACGAACCGGCACGGTTGCTCAGTGCGCTGTCGACCATGCAAGCCAGCCTGCGCCAGACTATCCAGCACATCGCGGGTTCGGCCACGCAGCTCGCGTCGGCGGCGGAAGAGTTGAGCGCGGTCACCGAGGAAGCGTCCCGTGGCCTGCAACAGCAGAATAATGAAATCGACCAGGCCGCCACGGCCGTCAATGAGATGACGGCGGCAGTGGAGGAGGTGGCGCGTAACGCGGTTTCCACCTCTGAGGCGTCCGGGCAGTCCAACCAGGCGGCGCGGGAAGGCCGTGATCGGGTGATGGAAACCGTCGGTGCGATCCAGACCATGACCCAGGAGGTACAGAATACCTCCGCGATGATTGAAGGCCTGGCCGCACAGGGCCGGGATATCGGCAAGGTGCTGGATGTGATCCGCGCGATTGCCGAGCAAACCAACCTGCTGGCGCTCAACGCAGCGATTGAAGCCGCCCGTGCCGGCGAGGCCGGACGTGGCTTTGCGGTGGTCGCCGATGAAGTGCGCGCCCTGGCCCATCGCACCGCGCAGTCGACCCAGGAAATCGAGAAGATGGTCGCCGGCATCCAGAACGGAACCGGGGAGGCCGTGCAGTCCATGCAACAGAGCAACCAGCGCAGCCAGAGCACCCTGGAAATGGCACGCGCAGCCGGCGCCTCATTGGAGCAGATCACTGCGTCCATCAGCCTGATCAACGAACGCAACCTGGTGATTGCCAGCGCGTCGGAAGAACAGGCCCAGGTCTCCCGCGAGGTGGACCGTAACCTGGTCAACATCCGCGACCTGGCCACCCAGTCGGCGGCGGGCGCCAACCAGACCAGCGCGGCCAGCCATGAACTGTCGAGGCTGGCGGTGGATTTGAATGGGATGGTGGCCAGGTTCGTCGTCTAACTGCTGCCACAACACCCTGTGGGGTGTCAGGTAGAGAAGCGTCGGCTGTCAGTCCGTCACGGGAGCAAGCTCCCTCGCCACAGGTCCAGCGTCACACCAAAGTTGTGTAGATACCTATGGCTATCGCAGGCAAGCCAGCTCCTACCTTTGCTCTTGTGTTGTGTCAGTGTCGCCATGCCCCTGGATTCACCAGGTTTACCGGCTTTTCGCCAGCCAATGCCGCCAAAAGATTCTCCACCGCACACTTGGCCATCGCCTCCCGCGTCTCATGGGTGGCCGAGCCGATATGCGGCGTGGCTACCACATTGTTCAACCGCAACAACGGCGACGCGTGATCCAGCGGCTCCTTCTCAAACACATCCAACCCCGCCGCGCGGATAGTGCGTTGCTGCAACGCCTGCACCAGCGCCGCCTCGTCCACCACCTTGCCTCGGGAGATATTGATAAAAATCGTCTCCGGCCCCATCAGCGCGAATTCCTCGGCGCCAATCAACTTCTCGGTCTCAGCGGTCAACGGCAGGGTCAGGCAGACAAAATCAGCCTCTTTGAGCAAGTCCTGCAAGCTGCGGTACTGCGCGCCAAAGCGTGCTTCAACCGCCGGCTTGGGCGAGTGGCTGTGGTAGATCACCGGCATGCCGAAGCCAAAATGCCCGCGCTGGGCCAGGGCTTCGCCGATGCGGCCCATGCCGATGATGCCGAGGGTCTTGCCATGTACATCGCTGCCAAAATGCGCCGGGCCGATGTTTTTGTTCCATTGGCCGGCGCGCACCATGTCGGCCAGTTCGACCACGCGCCGGGCGGTGGCCAGGATCAGCGCAAAGCCGGTGTCGGCGGTGGTTTCGGTGAGTACGTCCGGGGTGTTGCTGAGCAGGATGCCGCGTTGGGTCAGGTAATCGATATCGTAGTTGTCGACGCCCACCGAGACGCTGGCCACTGCTTCCAGCTTGGGTGCCAGATCGAGCAACTGGGCATCCAGGCGCAGGCTTGCACCCAGCAGGCCTTGGGCGGTGGGGAGGGCATCGCGCAGCTTGGCCAGGCCGGTTTCATCCAGAGCGTCAATCAGCGTGACGTCGACCTGCTCGTGCAGGCGTGTCATGAGCGGCGCGGACAGTTTTTTGTACAGCACGACAGACTTTTTCATGAGGTTTTTACCTTCAATTCCAGGGTTGGCGTCGGCGAGCGGTCACTGGCGCCGGGCTTGAGGAAAATCGTCAGCACCACGGAAAGCAGCAGCGCGCCGCTCATCAGCAGGTACGAAGCGCCGGGCGAGCCGGTGCTGCTGTTGAGGTAGCCCACCAGGTACGAGCCACCGAACGAGCCCAGGGCGCCCATGCTATTGATCAGCGCCATGGCGCCACCGGCGACGTTGGCTGGGAGGATTTCCGGGACGATGGCGAAAAACGGGCCGTAGGGTGCATACATGCAGGCCCCGGCGATCACCAGCAGGGTGTAGGACCACCAGAAGTGTTCGGCGCCCAGCACGTAGGACGCGTAGAAGGCAATCGACGCAATCAATAGCGGCGGCCAGACAAAACGCTTACGTTTCTGCAGCTTGTCCGAACCCCAGGACACCACGAGCATGCCAATCACCGCCGCCAGGTAGGGCAGGGCCGAGAGCCAGCCGGCTTCGACCATGTCCATCTGCAAACCGGCCTTGAGGATCGATGGCAACCACAGCACGAAGCCGTACACGCCAATGCTCCAGCAGAAAAACTGCAACGCGAGAATGATCACCTTGGGCGAACGGAATGCCTCGGCGTAGTTTTTCACGGCCTTGATCCCCACCTGCTCGGCGGCGAGGGCGGTTTCCAGGCTGTGCTTTTCGGCGTCGCTCAGCCACTTGGCATCCTTGGGGCGCTCATCGGCCAGCTTCCACCAGATAAACGCCCACAACACCGCCGGCAGGCCCTCGATGATGAACATCCAGCGCCAGCTGAAATGCTGCACCAGGTAGCCCGACACCACCGACATCCACAGCATGGTGACCGGGTTGCCGAGGATCAGGAAAGTGTTGGCCCGTGAGCGTTCGGCACGGGTGAACCAGTGGCACAGGTACACCAGCATGGCCGGCATCACGGCGGCCTCGACCACCCCGAGCATGAAGCGGATGACGATCAGCATGTAGGCGTTGGACACCACGCCAGTCAGCGTCGCCAAGCCGCCCCAGAGGATCAGGCTGACGAAGATCAGTTTCTTGACGCTGCGCTTTTGCGCGTAGATCGCCCCCGGCACCTGGAAGAAAAAGTAGCCAAGGAAAAACAGCGCACCGAGCAGCGAAGACATGCCTGGCGTGATCATCAGGTCTTCGGCCATGCCGGACGCGGCGGCGAAGCCGTAGTTGGCGCGGTCGAGGTAGGCCAGGCTGTAGGTGATAAACACGATAGGCATGATGTACCACCAGCGACGGGTGGCGAGTTTCACGGTTTCCATGGGGTTGCTCCTGAGCTTGTTGTAGTTGTGGCAACAGGTAATGGGTCACGCAACGGATCGGGTGGGTAATTCAGCGCGGGTCGGCAAACCCTCCATATCGCCACGGCTCTGCACGGCGCGGCTGCCGATCCAGTTACCGCGCTGTACGGCCTCGGGGAAGCTCAAGTTTTCCAGCAGGGCGCTGATCATGCCCACGGCAAAGCCATCGCCGGCGCCCACGGTATCCACGACCTTGACCACCGGTACGGCGGCGACAAAACCCTGGTCCATATGGGTGCGGTAATAGGCGCCCTCGGCGCCGAGCTTGATCGCCACGGCTTCGGCGCCCTTGTCGAGATAGAACGCGGCGATGTCTTGCGGGTCGTCAAAACCGGTCAGCAGGCGACCTTCGCCCAGGCCCGGCAGGACCCAGTCGGCCAAAGCGGCCAGCGCATTGATTTCGCGGATCATCTGCGCCTGGCTGGCCCACAGGGACGGGCGCAGGTTCGGGTCGAACGACACACTGCGCCCGGCCTTGCGCATTTGGGTCATCAGCTCGAACGACAGTGCGCGAGTGGCATCGGACAGCGCTGGCGGAATGCCGGTGGCGTGCAGATGGCGAGCTTGCAGCAGCGTCGGGTGGATGGCATCGATGGACAGGTGGCTGGCCGCCGAGCCTTTGCGAAAATACTCCACTTGAGGGTCGGCGCCGGCCTCTTCCCGAGACTTGAGTTGAAAGCCGGTGGGGTGCAGTGGGTCGACGGCCACATGGCTGCAATCGAGCCCCTCTTTGCTAAGGGTATCGACCACAAAACGCCCGAGGGAGTCGTTACCCACGCGGCTCAGCCAGGCCACGTTGAACCCCAGGCGCGACAGGCCGATGGCGACGTTGCTGTCGGCGCCGGCAATGCGTTTGTGAAACTGCCCGACCTGCGCCAGGTCGCCGGTCTGTTCGGCGACAAACATCGCCATGGTTTCGCCAAACGAGAGGATATCGATCTCAGACATGGGCGTTCTCCACATGGGGTTGGCCAAGGCGGGCCAGGGTCGCGACCTGTTGTGCGGTGACCTCGATCAGGTCATCGCCCTGCAACGGAAATTCCACCGCGCGCGTAATACCTTGAGTCATGTGTTTAAGCAGTTGTTCCCACAGATGCAGGTCGGTGGCGCCCGGTGGCAAGGCGACGAGCTTGCTATCGGCGCGACGGGCCACAGCCTTGCAGTGCAGGTAGTCCACATGCCGGCCCAGCAACCGCGCAGCAGTGAGCGCGGACTGGTCTTGCCACTGCCAGTTACCGATATCGAAGGTCATTTTCACCGGCAGGCCCCGGCGTTCGACTTCGGTAAAAAACCGTTGCATCGGTTCAATGCGCCCGCCGTGCAGGGTCTGGTCGTTTTCCACCAGTAGCTTGACCGGGTGGCGATTGAGCAGGGCGTGCAGGCTTTCCATGTCGTTTGTGTCGGTGAAGTAACCGAGGGACACCTTCAGCCAGCCCGAGCCAAAGGCCTGGGCACGGTCCAGGGTAGCGGCCAGGTCGGCATTGGGCTGGGCACGGCCGGCGACCCAGAGTTCCAGGGGCGAGGAAAACACGCTGTCCAGGCCTTGCGCGGCAGCGGCCTGGGCCAGGGTGGCGGGGTGTTCGTCGGTCAGCAGCTCCTCACGCCATTCAATGCGCTGGGCACCGGCAGCGCAGAGCAGCGCGACAAAACTCAATTGGCCCTGCTGGCGAACCAGGTCGGCGCCGTAGCTGGAAAGGCTGATGGAGACGGGGTATTTATGCATTGTTGTTTACCTCTGAAACCGGTTTCATTTTTATCAATAAGAAAACACTGACTGCTTGTGGCGAGGGAGCTTGCTCCCGTTTGACTGCGCAGCAGTCACCGGCTCTTGGCGGCGCTTCGCACCGCAGTGGGAGCAAGCTCCCTCGCCACAGTAAAGCCAGGGTCATAAGGGGGCGTCGAGCCGCGGATAATCAGCTCGGGTAAAAAATCCAGGGCGCGGGTGGGGGCGGTATCGCCGCGCAGGCGCTTGAGCAAACAGTCGAAGGCGCTGGCGCCAATCGCTTGCGTCGGTTGGGCGAGGGCGGTGATGCCGTTGCCCACCAACGGGTACCAGTCCAGATCATCCAGGGCGATCAAGCCCACCTCGCCGAACAGGTCGCAGCCCAGCGCCTTGAGCACCCGGGTGCAGGCCAGTGCGGCCACGCCGTTGGCGCAAAACACTGCCTTGGGGCCGGGTTTCGCGAGAAAGGCTTGCAGACGCTTTTCCAGATTGCCATCCAGTTCAACCACGGCGCCTGTCAACGCCGGGCGCTTGGCAATTTCGTGGTTGAAACTCTCCAGGCGTTCCAGGCGTGAGCTGGTGCCGTCGGTGGTCTCGCTTACGAGCAGCACGTCGCGGTAACCCTGCAGCTCCAGGTGTTCCACCGCCATGCGCACCGCCGCCGGGTTATCCAGGCCCACCAGGTCGCTGTGCAGCGGCGCGACCTTGCGGTCCACCAGCACAAGGGGCATTTCCCGCTGCAGTTCCAGCAGTTGGTCGAGGTGATGGCCCAGGGTGTTCACGATCAAGCCTTCGATGTTGTACGAGCGCAGCGCCGCCAGGTGTTGGCGCTCTTGCTCGTCATCACGGTCGGTGTTGCACACCACCAGGCTGTAGCCGTGCTGACGGCAGGCGGTTTCGACGCCGTGCATCACGGCGATGGAATAGGGGTTGCGGATATCGGCCACCAGCATGCCGATCAGGCGCGTGCGGCCACGTTTCAAACCACGGGCCATCTGGTTGGGGCGGTAGCCAAGCTGTTCGATGGCTTGCTCGATGCGCAGCGCGATCGCGTCGGAGAGCAGGGCGCGGTCATCGCCGATAAAACGCGACACGCTGGCTTTGGAAACGCCGGCGCGTTGGGCGACGTCGAGCATGGTGACACGGGTGCGCTGGGCGGCGGAAAAAGGAGTCACGGTCGCGGGCCTTTCTTATTCTGAAGTTGGTTATGGCTGCTTTGAAACCGGTTTCAGGAAACACCAACTCAATCAATGCGTCAAGCGTTGCTCTTCGGCGCGCTCGGGGGCTGTCCGACGAGTGGAGCGATCTACCTGTTAGTTCTGACAGTATCCACCGCGATGAAACAAGCGCCTAATTTGAGCCAGCGAAGCGGATTGATTCAGCCACGTGGAAATCAAGGAGCGCCTAATGATGGGATCAAAAAAAACAGCCAACACATCTGTCAGCGCTACAGGCGCAGGGCAGATGTCCGAACTCAAGGCTGCCGTCGTGGTGGATGCGTTTTCCGATGATCCCAACGGCCTGATCCCTACTGAGTTCCTGTACCACCCGATTAAAATTGAACTCCAGCAAATCTGGCGGTTTCCGGCACAATACGGCGAAACGGACAATGTCCATTTCTCAATCAAACCTCATACGCCGGAACCCGCCTACCCCTTGCCGCCGATTCCCTTGTTAGGCCCCGTTACCGAGGATGATTTCCCGGTAGAACTGTCCATAGGCGGTAATTGGCTGAAGATCAGCGGCTCTTATGACCTCAGTTATTACGTTGACGGGCCGGGCGGTATAGAGCACAGCCCGCATGTCACTACGTTCACCCTGGATTGGATGCCGCCGGGTGGGATGGCTCCTCTGATGCCGCCTATGTTCATCGATCCGGAGGTCGCCAATAACGGCATCACTGAGGCCTATATCAGTGAGCATGAGTTCGTTGAGCTGCGAATTCCGACCTATCTGGATCGCCAGGCGTTTGACGACGGGTTGATTTTTTTGTTGGAGACTGAGGAGTCAAACCCTTTTCTGGCGGCCTATACGCATACCTTTGTCAGCACCACTGAGGCGCTGATAGTCCCTGTGCCTTCCGGGCTGTTTCGCCAACTGCCAAATGGGCCGCGTTTTTTGCGCTACGGTCTTCGCGATCGGGCAGGAAACCAGCAGTCCAATTACTCGGGGGCAACACCGGTCTATATCAACCTGCAAGCGCTCCCCAGTGGACTGCAACCGCCCGAGGTGCTTGCCTATGACTATGACGGCCTGATTGATCGCGCGGATGCCCGCAGTGGCGTAAACGTGAGATTTGGTGCCTATTTCGACTGGAATCCGACCGACGAGGTGGCCGTCAGTTGGAATGGAATCCTTCTGGCCAGGGAGCCGGTTGACGGTTTTCCAAAAGTGGTCCCGGTGAGCTGGTCTGTATTGATCCAGAATGGCTACCTACAGACCCAGGTTCCGGTTCGGTACTTTATTTACCGTGCCGGTGTTGCGACGGCTGTTCCATCGCCGGTACGACGTGTCGACGCTGACTTCCGGGTATTTGGGGTGGACCATGACCAAGCACCGGCTGAATACAATCGGCACTTGGCTAAAGTTGAAATTCGAGGCGCTGTTTCCGATACCGCTAACCACTTGGACTTCAGTGATTCGGACCAGTGTGTCACGGCGACAGTGGCCTTGCCGGAGGGACCTGCTGTCGGTAAGTGGTTGGACTTGTACTGGGGCGACCGAGAAGACCCAGTTGCCTCCTACACTGTTAAGTCCGACGATAAACCAGGGCAATTAGTGACATTTACCGGGGTGCCTTGGGAGATAGTTGCCGAAACACCTAATAATCCAGCTTTTCCGGTTAGTTATCGCACGAGTAATGGCGTGAATGAACAATTGGCGCCAAACCAGTTCGTGAATATTAATATAGTGCCGCCGGTCAGGTTTCCTCGCCCTGAGTTTGCGCATGCCAGCACAACGGGGTGGTTGAATTGCCAGACCGATCCTCCTATCTGGGAGGGGGTTCATGTGCATGTGAATAAACATGCAGCTATTGCAGTCGGCGATGAGCTCCGATTGAAATGGCAAGGCACTTGGGGGTTTGCGGGTGACCGCCCGATCGCTGAAACCTCTGAAGTGTTCAAAGAAGATTGGTTGGATGTTGACGAGAGTCAGGGCTATCACGTTTTTGTGGTGCCTTATATTCCTTATGTTCAGCCCATGAAGAACGAGGCGGGTGCGTATGCCGAGTTCACGGTATGGCGCAACGGAACACGGATTGGCAGTTCGTCTATTCGCTACGTAAAAATCGATCGCCGGTATTCAACCTCGGATCCCGTATTCTGCGGGCCGAACGGCAATGGGCCGGATTAGAAAATCTCCAGCAGTTGGCTGAACTTTTTCTGTGCCTTTGTTGATTGTTTTACAGTGTGCTCAATCTGAACTTGGTTGTAGGTGGCTTGCCGGTGATTTTATGTGAGGCTGGTGTGGTTATCAGTCCGGGAACTTCTTGAGCGCTTTATTACACGCAAGGAGAACTAAGATGGCAATTAACAGTGCAAAAAAAATAACGACACTTGGTTGGGATGATCCCAAATTAGACGCGCCGATATTTTCTCAGGCGCTCAACGGCGTAAGTGGTTTGATCTGGCGGCCTTACCTGGACGAACATGCTGGTTTGCGGGTTGATTGTCCCCTGGGGGGCTTTCCGGAGATTGGCGACGAGATACAGATTGAATACAGCCCAGTTGGGGTTGCTGTATGGACACCACTGGAGCCGATGATTCTCGAAACTGACCCTACTCAGCCGCTCGTCCGGTTGACCATTGATTATAATATTCTGGGGCATGGGGAGTTTGAAGTCAGGTTTAAGGTAAAGCCCGCTTCGGACACTGACTATAAGGACTTCTCCGTTGCAGAGCGCGTCAGGATTGATCTATACGGGCCTTACAAGTCATCGGGTCGTACTGAGGCCCCCGCAAGGATTGTTTTCCCCACCGCGCTTCCTCTGGGGGTCGACATTACCCAAGCTACTCTGGACCTTAATCCGGGAGGTTTTGACTTCGAGATTTCCAGCTACGCGGGTTTTGAAGACGGCGATGGCGTTGCGCAGGTCTGGTTCACTTCTCTGCAGCCACCCGATGATGCTCCGTCCTTGGGCAGCGTCCCCATGGAAAGTGGCGGTGTGGAGTTCAACCTGCCCATTTCGGCGTTTGAAGATTTTGAAGATGGTAATTATTTTGGCTATTACCGATTGATAGATGCTGCTGGGAATCTCAGTGAAATTTCCAGGATCACTACGGGCCGCAGGCTTAAACGCAGTGCCAACCTGGTGTTGGATCCTATTGACCTCGTAGTGCCTCCAGAGAATGAGTTGGTGGATATCGAGGTTTGGAAAGCGGGTGTAAGGTTGGCGATACCCAGCTATGCATGGGAGTCTGGTGATCAATACAGGTTGATTTGGGGGGCGCAATCCTCCGGGTTGTTGCCACTCAATGGCGTATTTCCCTTTGAGTTCACGGCCTCAAGTCAACTGATTCTGGATGAATATGCTACTCAGACAGGCGCGGTGTCGACGCCGATCACTTATGAAATCGTCAGGACAGGGACAGTCAATAAGCCTGATGCTGAGGTATTGGTTGACGTTGATCTGAGTGTTGAAGGGCCGGGCGCACCTACGCCGGGAGACCCGAGTCCAGACCTGGACGCTGTCACTATCGTGGGCCCCGCGTCTACTCCCACGCCAAACTACCTGAATTCCGCCGACATTGATCATGCCAGCCCCATCGAGGCGAATTTTAATCTGTGGGCTGCCGACCCTCAGCCGACAGACGGAATGGTCATTACGCTGTATTGGGGAAGCAAGCTGAACCCGGCAGGTTCGCGTACGGTTGCGCCGGGCGAGGGGGCTGGTGATTCCTTTATGATTGAGGTAGACAAGGACGCGATCGCCGCCGCGGGCAATGGCGATGACATTCCCGTTTTCTACGGTGTCAGTCGTCCTGGCGCGGCCAATAGCAACTTTTCGCCAAGCACGTCCGTTGAAGTGGACGATGCGATTATCCACTCGCTCGATCCCGCAGTGTTTCGCAACACGCTTGCCTGGGCCGTTGACCCCCGTGGCAGGATTACGTGTTCATCCTTGCGGCCTCAAGGCACAGGCACGCCTGAGGGGGAAAAACACATTGAAGTCTGGATTCCACCCAGCGCTGAGTTTTTCGCTGATGGTGTAGAAGTTACATTTGAGTTCGTGGCCTCGACGGGCCTTAATGGGGATGCTCCGATAGGGTCTACTCGAGGCACTCGGTCACTCACATTGGATAAAAACATGGCGGACAATGGGTTTATCTTCGAGCTTGAACCTTTCGATCCGCACCTTAAGGTCCCGGGGGTTACGCCGAGCTATAACTCGATTTGGTTCCAGTACTCTCTGGATGTCGCAGGGACGCCGGCCAAATCAGTACCCGCAGTCATTCCCGTCCGAATGTTGACGTCCAACAACTTCTGCGATGGCGATCCTTATACGCCATAGCAGCAGAGCTGCAAGCACCAAGGCGCCCGGCGCCTTGGTGTTTTGTTAATACCAATACGCTACTCAATTACTCCGCAATCTTCGGATATATCCTACTTACCACTTCCTCTTGGATCTATAACCTCGCGGCCTCTACAGGTCTGGCTCCACTCCATCGGAACGAGCCATGCCATTGGGTTTAGGCATATTTAGTCAGAGCGAGTGTTACAGCATGTCCATCAAGTATCTTTTTAAACTCTCACCGTTAAGTGCGGCCGTCAAAGTGTCGTCGCTGGGCCTGCTGCTGGGGGTTGCGGTACAGGCCCAGGCAAGCCAGCAGGTTGTGGCGCCTGGCGAGTCCAAAGTGATTGAAGCTGGCGAACCGGTAACAAACTGGGCGCTGCAAGCCGGCTCCAGCCTGACGGTCAATGGTGCCACTGCCGGCTCAATCCTCGGACTCGGTGCTCAGTTGACCGTGAACAGCGGTAGCAATATTGAACGCATTGTTGCCCAAGAAGGGTCCAAGGTGGCCATCAACAACGCAACCGTTAAAACCGAGAGGGCAGGCGTTGCGGCAATGGAGCTGACCAATGGCACTGCGACGATCTCCGATAGCCACCTGGAAAGCACCCGATCGACCGGCCTGCTGCTCAACCGCTACGTCTCGACACCGGGTGGCTCGCGTGCCGATGTCAGCAACAGCACCATAAAAGGTGCGCAATCGGGTGTGACTGCTTCCCAACACAGCGAGCTGTTTCTGGATAACTCACTGGTGCAAGGGACTGTCGCCAACAGTACCGGTGTTCTTTTGCAAGGGGGTTCGGCTTTTGCCCAGAACAACAGCATGCTGGTTGGTGAACTCAATGGCGTTCGCTTTAACCGTGGATCAAGCACTACCCAGGATGGCTCGCTGGTGCTGGATCGCTCGACGGTCGAAGGCAAGACAGGCGCTGCGATCCTGGTCGCTGGTGCACCTGGGCGGGTGCCGACGGCCAATATAGAGGTAAACAACGGTTCGCAACTGATTGGTGGCAACGGCAACTTGCTCGAAGTCACCGGCACGGCCACGGCCAATATGCGTGTCAATAACAGCCACTTGACCGGCAATGTGATCGTCGAGGCCGGCAGCACCGCCAACTTGAATTTGCAGAACCATGCATCGCTGACGGGCGCCCTGATGAACGTCAGCAGCTTGAGCATAGGCGATGGCTCGTTGTGGAATTTGACTGGCAATAGCCTGGTGGGCGACCTGGACCTCGCCGGTGGTACCGTCAAGTTTGGTGAAACCAATGAGTTCTACCAGTTGAACCTGGACACGCTCAGCGGCAACGGTACTTTTGTGATGGGGGCCGATTTCGCCGCAGGCTTGAACGACTTTCTGAATATCGCGGGGGACGCCACTGGCCAACATAGCCTGTTGGTGGCCAGCACGGGGCTCGAACCCGTGTCGCCAGGCGACGTACAGATCGTGCACACCGGCGGCGGCGACGCGCAGTTCTCCCTGGTGGGAGGGGCTGTGGATGTCGGTGCCTGGTCTTACGGGCTCAAACAGGAGGGGAATGACTGGTTCCTTGACCCCAATGCCCGCACCATCAGCCCGGGCACGCGCTCGGTACTGGCGCTGTTCAACACTGCGCCGACCGTATGGTACGGCGAGATGAGCTCGTTGCGCAGTCGCATGGGCGAGCTGCGTCACAACGACGCAATGGCCGGTGGCTGGATCCGCAGTTATGGCAACAAATATTCGGTAGCGGATGCCAATGGCGTGGGTGTCAAACAGACTCAGCGTGGGTTCTCCCTGGGTGTGGATACGCCGCTCAGTGAAGACAGCCAATGGTTAATCGGTGTAATGGCAGGGCACAGTGACTCGGACCTGGATTTGGCCCGGGGTACTTCAGGCGCCGTAAAAAGCTACTACGCTGGCCTGTATGCGACGTGGATGAACGCCGACAGCGGTTACTACTTTGACGGCGTCGTCAAAGCCAACCGCTTCGAAAACGATGCCAAGGTTGCCATGAGCGATGGTGTTCAGGCCAAGGGCAAGTACGGAACCAATGGTCTGGGAGCATCGGCGGAGGTGGGCCGTAATATAAAACTGGACAATGAGTTCTTTGTCGAACCGTTTGCACAGGCGTCGACAGTGGTGGTCAAAGGTAAGAAATACGGCTTGGACAACGGGCTGCAGGCCAAAGGTGAAAACACCCATTCGGTGCTGGGCAAACTCGGCGTGACGGTGGGGCGCGATTTCATCATGAACGATGGCAGCATCGTCCAGCCCTACCTGCGCACGGCCGTGGCCCATGAGTTTGCCAAGAACAACAAGGCGTCGGTCAACGGACATGTGTTCAATAACGACTTGTCGGGTTCGCGTGCCGAGTTCGGCGCGGGTGTGTCGGTCGCGGTATCGCAGAACTTGCAGTTGCACGCTGATTTCGAACACAGCAAAGGCAAGCACGTTGACCAGCCATGGGGGGCAAACGTAGGTCTGCGTTACAGCTGGTAAGTAGTAGTGGGAACCCCAAAAAAGGAAGCTTCGGCTTCCTTTTTTGGGTTTATAGCAAACGCTGGGTCATGAGTGCCTGAGTTTCAACTCAGGTCGAACAAGGCCGTGATGGTGGACACCGGGTTGCCGTCGTCACGGGTGAGGATGTGTTGCAATGCGCCAGCAACATGGGTGTTCGCGGGATCTACAGTGGTCAAATCAATGAGGCCGCTGGCACCATATCTCAGGATGGGGTCCAACAAACTGTTCGTCGAATACGTCAGTCTGATGTCGTCCAGATGCTCCTCCAACTTGTAGATGCGTTTTTCAAAAGAGGCAGGAAACACGAGTTGGATTTGATGTTTGACTAAATCGTCGTCTACCTTGCTGGCGGTTAGGGTCCATCGGTCTTCGTTCTTTTTGATGTCAAACACCTTGGCAGTGAAGTCTGCCCCATCAATTTCGCCTTTGAAATACCGGTTGGCAATCCTTGGTTTTTGTTTGCGAATCAACTGAACGACTGACATAGGTGCATCTCCTCTGCGTAGTTTCGCGACTCCGCGTCAAGGTAGGAGGCGCTTGGGTGTACTGGAAGGATCAGGCTTTGCGTTTCAACGAAACATCATCAAAAAAAACTGCGCCATCTATACCGATCAGGACGATCGTGACGGCCGTAGTGGCGGGCGGCATTGCCAGGTCTGCCGTGTAGGTTGTCCAGGCAGCCGCGCCTACACGGATTTCCGGGAATGTCCCCGTAGGGGTCACCTGGAATCGGGCAAAACCGTGCCCGCCGAATTCACTTCGGGAACGAAACGAAAATTCGTAAGTGATTCCCCCGGTCACGGCGATGGTCTGGCCGGCCTGGCCTTGTAAAGTTGCCTGAAACGTATCCCCGTCAAAGTGCCTGCCTGAACCGATCGGTGAGCCTGACGTATCCCAATGGTCGCTGTTTGCAGAAAAATCTCCATTGAGTACCAGCTCGGGCCGAGGTGGAGTGCTCGTATCCTGAGTCAGGTTCAGTTCGTCGACACACACTTCGCCAGCTATCCCCGTGATTGCCACGGTCATGAGGGTTGTTGCAGGCGGGGTGGTGATGCGGATCTCTTGTTTTCTCCACAGATGAAAGTCGTTGAGTGCGATTCGCACGTCGGCACCGGGAATATCGGGCTGGATCAGAAGCTCTCCCTTGCCCTGGTACAAGACCTGGCTCCAGAATTTCAACAGGTAGGTGGTTTCCGCCGTGGCATTGATGGCTTGAGAGGCCTGCCCGTTGAGTACCCGGCAATATTGGCGCGAGTAGTCCACGGTGTCTTGGGTGGTCCATTCGGCGCCATATTTGCTAAAGCTGCCGTTGCCCAACAGATTGTTGATCAATGTGCCTTGCCCACCCATGTTCTTGCTCCGCTAGCCTTCTGAGTGTGCCTATTGCGCGCTACAACTAGGCGCTTGGCAACTGTCAGAACTAACAGGTATTGACCTCCATTCGTCGGATCTTATCGGTAGGCTCAACCAAACAACCCGGCCGCAATATTGATCGAGAACCCCAGGATCGCGGTATTGAACAGAAACCCGATCAACGATTGCCCCAGCACCACTTTACGCAAGCTACGGGTGGCGACACCCACGTCCGATGTCTGCACGGCCACGCCGATGGTGAAGGAGAAATACAGGAAGTCCCAATAATTGGGGGTGAGCAAGCCCTCGGCAAAGCGCAGCGCCGGCTCCTTGCCTTGCCAGGTGTAATAGAGCCTGGCGTAGTGCACGCTGAAAATCACCCCGATCAGCAGCCAGGAGCCGATCACTGTCAGCCCGGTAAAAGCGTAATGCAGCAGACGCTCGGAAGTGGCCAGGTCCTTGCTGCCCACCAGTTCGAAGGTGATGGTGGCCAGGCTGGCGATGGCGGCGATGCACACCATGAACAGCACCAGGCCGGCGTTCTCGTCTTCGACTTCGGCGATGCGCTTGACGTCTTCGGCCTTGGCGCGAATGGTCAACCAGAGCATCAGTATCAGGTAGGTCCAGACCCCGGCGTTCCAGCCGATCAGGATCTTGCTGGCAAGGGTGTCGGCCGGCACCAGGAGGCCGACCGCAAGGCCCAGTACGGCGGCGGATGAGAGGCGAGGGTGGGTGCGGGCGAGGAAGGGCATGGTGGCTCACAGATAACTATTTGTGAGCACCATAGCTTATTCGGGTGTACCTGATCATGAATGCAATCAATAACCCTATGGGAGCAGGCAAGCCAGCTCCCACTGATCAGTTTGGTTTATGGCGCTTGCGCACCAGCTTCATCACCACCACGAAGAATACCGGCACAAACACCACCGCCAATGTCGCCGTGATCATTCCGCCAATCACACCGGTGCCAATCGCCTGCTGGCTGGCCGAGCTGGCCCCCGTAGCAATCGCCAATGGCACCACGCCGAGGATGAATGCCAGGGACGTCATGATGATCGGCCGCAGTCGCAACCGCGCAGCCTTCAAGGTGGCGTCGATCAAGTCTTCGCCCTGGTCATACAGGTCCTTGGCGAACTCGATAATCAGGATCGCGTTCTTCGCCGACAGGCCAATGATGGTGATCAAGCCGACCTTGAAGAACACGTCGTTGGGCATCCCGCGTAGCGACACGGCCAACACCGCACCCAGTACCCCCAGCGGCACCACCAGCAACACTGAGGTGGGAATCGACCAGCTTTCATACAGCGCGGCCAGACACAGGAACACGATCAGCAGCGACAGGCCCAACAGCAGCGGTGCCTGGGAACCGGACAAGCGCTCCTGCAACGACAAGCCCGTCCATTCCTGGCCCAGCCCGGCGGGTAGTTGGCTGACCAAGCGCTGGATTTCGTTCATGGCCTCGCCGGTGCTGTGCCCCGGCGCCGCTTCGCCGCTGATGGCGATGGCCGGGTAGCCGTTGTAACGGGTCAACTGCGTGGGGCCCTGGGTCCACTTGGCTTCGACGAAGGCTGACAGCGGCACCATCTTCCCGGCGTTGTTGCGCACGTGGATTTTCATCAGGTCGGCCACCTGGCTGCGCTGGTCGCCTTCGGCTTGCACCACCACGCGCTGCATACGGCCCTGGTTGGGGAAGTCGTTGATATACGCCGAGCCTATCGCCGACGACAGCACGTTGCCTACGTCGGCAAACGACACACCCAGGGCGTTGGCCTGCTTGCGGTCCACTTCCAGCTGCACTTGTGGTGCTTCAGCCAAGGCGCTTTCACGCACGTTGGCCAGGATCGGGCTTTTCGCTGCAGCGTCCAGCAATTCGGTACGTGCGGCCATCAACCCGGCGTGGCCGACGCCACCGCGGTCCTGCAAACGGAACTCGAAACCACTGGAAGTGCCCAGGCCGTCTACCGGTGGCGGCAGGACTGCATAGGCAATCGCGTCCTTGAGTTCGCTGAAGGCCATGTTGGCGCGATCGGCAATCGAGGAAGCGGAGTCATCACTGCCACGCTCTGACCAATCCTTGAGCGTGGTAAACGCCAGCGCGGCGTTTTGCCCGGAACCGGAGAAGCTGAAGCCCATGATCATGGTGGTATCACCCACCCCAGGCTCGCCTGCGTTATGCGCCTCGATCTGTTCGGCCACTTGCACCGTACGGTTCTTGCTGGCGCCCGGCGGCAACTGGATATCAGTGATGGTGTAGCCCTGGTCTTCCACCGGCAGGAACGAGGAGGGCAGGCGGCTGAACAACAGGCCCATGCCCACCAGTAATACCAGATAGATCAGCAGGTAGCGGCCGCTGCGCTTGAGGGCATAGGCCACCCAACCTTCGTAACGGTTGGTGAGTTGGTCAAAGCGCTGGTTGAACCAGCCGAAGAAACCACCCTTGGCATGGTGCTCGCCCTTGGCAATCGGCTTGAGCAGCGTGGCGCACAGTGCCGGGGTCAAGGTCAGGGCCAGGAAAGCGGAGAACAGGATCGAGGTGGCCATCGACAGTGAGAACTGCTGGTAGATCACGCCCACCGAACCCGGCATGAAGGCCATCGGCAGGAACACTGCCACCAGCACCAGGGTGATACCGATGATGGCCCCGGTGATCTGGCCCATGGCTTTCTTCGTCGCCTCTTTGGGCGACAGGCCTTCGGTGGCCATGATGCGCTCGACGTTTTCCACCACCACGATGGCATCGTCCACCAGGATGCCGATAGCCAATACCATGCCGAACATGGTCAGCACGTTGATCGAGAAGCCCAGCAGCAACATGGTGGCGAAGGTGCCCATCAGCGCGATCGGCACCACCAGCGTGGGAATCAAGGTATAGCGCACGTTCTGCAGGAACAGGAACATCACCGCGAACACCAGCGCCATCGCCTCCAGCAAGGTGTAGACCACCTTGGTGATCGAGACTTTGACAAAGGGCGAAGTGTCGTAGGGAATCTTGTATTCCACATTGGCAGGGAAGTAGCGCGACAACTCGTCCATTTTCGCCCGCACCAGCGTTGCGGTGCTCAATGCATTAGCGCCGGGCGACAGTTGCACGCTGACGGCGGTAGACGGCTTGCCGTTCAGGCGGGTGGAGAACTGGTATTCCTGGCTACCGACTTCCACCCGTGCCACATCGCCGATGCGCACGGTGGAGCCATCGGGGTTAGCCTTGAGCACGATGTCGGCAAACTCCGCCGGGGTGGACAGTTGCCCCTTGACCAGCACCGCCGCGGTGATCTCCTGGGTGTGGGTGCCCGGCAAGTCACCGATGCTGCCCGCTGAAACCTGGGCGTTCTGGGCACTGATCGCGGCGTTGACGTCGGCCGGCGTGAGGTTGAAACCGATCAGCTTCTGCGGGTCGATCCAGATACGCATGGCGCGTTCGGCGCCATACAACTGGGCCTTGCCGACCCCGTCCAGGCGCTTGAGCTCGTTCATCACGTTGCGCGCCAGGTAATCACTGAGCGCCACGTCGTCAAGCTTGCCGTCGTTGGACGTCAATGTGACCAACAGCAGGAAACCGGCGGAGACTTTTTCCACCTGCAAGCCTTGCTGAGTCACGGCCTGGGGCAGGCGCGGCTCGACGACCTTGAGGCGGTTCTGCACATCCACCTGGGCCATTTCCGGGTCGGTGCCCGGCTGGAACGTGGCGGTGATCGTCGCCGAACCCAGGCTGCTCTGGGATTCGAAATACAGCAGGTGATCGGCGCCGTTGAGCTCTTGCTCGATCAGGCTGACCACGCTCTCATCCAGGGTCTGGGCCGAGGCACCGGGGTACACCGCGTAGATTTCCACCTTGGGTGGCGCGACGTTGGGGTACTGCGCCACCGGCAATTGCGGGATCGCCAGGAAGCCCGCCAGCAGGATAAACAGGGCCACCACCCAGGCGAAGATCGGGCGGTCAATAAAGAACTGCGGCATGACGGGTTATTCCTTTACGAGCGGGCTGTCGTCCACTTCAACTTTTTCACCGGGGCGTGCGTGTTGCACGCCCTCGACGATGATGCGGTCGCCGGGCTTGAGGCCGCTGGTGACGATCCAGCGGTTGTCGATCACCGCACCCAACTCCACCGGTTGCTGGCTGACGGTCTGCTCGGCATCCAGCAACAACACCATCGGGATACCAGCGCTGTCGCGGGTGATGGCGCGTTGCGGCACGCTGATACCTTGTTTGTCCACGGCCTGTTCCACGCGCACCCGAACAAAGCTGCCGGGTAACAGGTCGAGGTCCGGGTTGGGGAACTCGCTACGCAGGATGATCTGCCCGGTGCCCGGGTCGACGCTGATGTCAGCGAAGAGCAATTTACCCGGCAACGGGTACAGACTGCCGTCGTCCTGGATCAAGGTGGCCTTGGCCTGGTCCTGGCCGACCTGCTTCAAGCTGCCGGCACGAAAGGCGCGGCGCAGGTCGTTCAGCTCACGGGTGGACTGGGTGAGGTCGGCGTGGATCGGGTCCAGTTGCTGGATAATCGCCAGCGGCGTGGCTTCGTTCTGGCCGACCAGCGCGCCTTCGGTCACCAGGGCGCGGCCGATGCGCCCGGAAATCGGTGCGGTTACTGTGGCATAGCCCAGGTTCAGCTTGGCACGCTCGACGGCGGCCTTGTTGGCGGCCACTTCGGCGTTGGTCTGGCGCAGGGCGGCGCGGGCGTTGTCGTACTCCTGGCCGCTGATGGCGTTGCCTTCGACCAGTTGGCTGTAGCGCTGCTCTTGCAGGCGTGCCTGGAACGCATTGGCCTCGGCCTTGCTCAGGTTGGCCTGGGCACTGTCCAGGTCGGCCTTGAACGGCGCCGGGTCAATACGGAACAACACGTCGCCTTGCTTGACGTCGTGGCCTTCGTTGAACACCCGCTGCATGACCACCCCGGCGACCCGGGCGCGTACTTCGGCGATACGCGGTGCGGCGATGCGCCCGCTCAGTTCGCTGGTAATTGAGAGTGGCTTGGCCTGCAGGGTTTCGATCCGTACTTTGGTCAGGGGCATTTGTGGCGCCTCGTCTGCCGACTGACCACACGCGCTCAGCGCCAGTGTGAGGGCCAACAGGCAAAACGGCGCAAACAGATTTTTCGACATGCTCTTATCCCAATATTGACTGGCGCATCCTAAGGTCACCTGCGCCGTGGTGCTGTGAAGCTGTGTAGCGGGTCTGTGAAGAAGTGTAAGGTACGGCGCGCAGGGCGTCGGGGGCGTATATCCTTGCACAATCCTGCAACACACCAACAAACAGCATTATTTGGAAACACCATGCCCAACATCCTACTGGTGGAAGACGACGCCGCACTCTCCGAGCTGATTGCCAGCTACCTGGAACGCAATGGCTACCACGTCAGCGTGCTCAGCCGCGGCGACCATGTCCGTGAGCGCGCACGCCTGAACCCGCCGGACCTGGTGATCCTCGACCTGATGCTGCCGGGCCTCGACGGCCTGCAGGTGTGCCGTTTGCTGCGCGCCGATTCGGCGGGGCTGCCGATCCTGATGCTGACCGCCCGCGATGACAGCCACGATCAGGTTCTGGGCCTTGAGATGGGCGCCGACGACTACGTGACCAAACCCTGCGAGCCGCGCGTATTGCTGGCTCGGGTGCGCACATTGCTGCGTCGCAGCAGCCTGTCCGAACCCCAGGTGGCCAGCGACCAGATCGTCATGGGCAACCTCTGCATTGATCTGTCCGAACGCACCGTGACCTGGCGCGAACAGGCGGTCGAGCTGTCCAGTGGTGAATACAACCTGCTGGTGGTGCTGGCCCGGCATGCCGGCGAAGTGCTCAGCCGCGATCAGATCCTGCAACGCCTGCGCGGTATCGAGTTCAACGGCACCGACCGTTCGGTGGACGTGGCCATCTCCAAGCTGCGGCGCAAGTTCGACGATCATGCGGGCGAGGCGCGCAAGATCAAGACGGTGTGGGGCAAGGGGTATCTGTTCAGCCGTTCCGAGTGGGAATGCTGAACCATGTTTCGCGTACTGCTGCGCCTCTACCTGATCACCATCGTCACCTACAGTGCGGCGATTTACCTGATTCCCAAGCTGGTGATCCAGCTGTTCGAACACCGCTACATGGACTACAACATCGAACAGTCCCGTGGCCTGCAAAAGCTGATGGTCAAGCAGTACCAGCGCGCACCGGTAGAGCGTTGGTCCCAGGTCACCGACCAGTTGAGCCGCGATTTTGCACCGTTGAGGGTGCAACTGTTACTGCGTCAAGACGCCCGCTATACCCCTGAGGAAGAACAGTTACTGGAGCAAGGCAAGCCAGTGATCCGCCTGGGCGAGTGGGGCTGGATGGAAGAAATCAGTTCGCCGATCAACCAGCAGTTCGCGGTCAAGCTGACCGTACCGCCAGACCCGTTGGACATGAACCTGCTGTACTGGTCGATGAACGTGCTGGTCGGCGCCGCCTTGCTGGCGTGCCTGCTGGTGTGGCTGCGTCCGCACTGGCGTGACCTGGAGCGTTTGAAAAGTACCGCCGCGTTATTGGGCAAGGGCCATCTGGAGGCGCGTACGGGGCTCGCACCCAGCTCCAGCATCGGCGGCCTGGCGGCGGTATTCGACACCATGGCCGACGATATCGAGCGCCTCTTGAACCAGCAGCGCGATTTGCTCAATGCGGTCTCCCATGAACTGCGCACACCGCTCACCCGTCTGGATTTCGGGCTGGCCCTGGCGCTTTCCGAAGACTTGCCCCCGGCCAGCCGCGAGCGCCTGCAAAGCCTGGTGGCGCATATTCGGGAGCTGGACGAGCTGGTGCTGGAATTGCTGTCTTACAGCCGCCTGCAAAACCCGGCGCAACTGCCCGAGCGAGTAGAGGTGGCGCTCGACGAGTTTATCGACAGCGTGTTGGGCAGCGTCGACGATGAGTTGGAAAACCCCGATATCGTCATCGATGTGGTCCTCGATTGTGCCGTGGAGCGCTTCAGCCTCGACCCGCGCCTGACTGCCAGGGCCTTGCAGAACCTGCTGCGCAATGCGACGCGCTACTGCGACAAGCGCATCCAGGTGGGCGTGCGGGTATGCCCCAAAGGCTGTGAAATCTGGGTGGACGACGATGGCATCGGCATACCGGCGGACCAGCGCGAGCGCATCTTCGAGCCGTTCTACCGCCTGGACCGTAGCCGCGACCGCGCAACCGGTGGCTTTGGCCTGGGCCTGGCGATCAGCCGGCGCGCCCTGGAGGCCCAGGGCGGCACTTTGACGGCTTTGGCGTCTCCCTTGGGCGGGGCGCGGTTTCGTGTGTGGCTACCTAACCTCTCGTGATCAGAGCACTTTGACTGCGCGGCCGATCCCGTGAATCGGCCCGGTGGGTTTGCCGGTGGGCGAGCCATTGGGCCCTTCCAGCGTCAGTTCAAACAACTGGTTCGGTGCCAGCGGCGGCAGCTTGTCCAGCGGCACCGACAAGGTCTGCCCCGGCTTTACCAGCCCCAGGGATACGGGCCCCTGCCAGCCATCGGCCTTGGTCCAGAACTCCAGGGCTTTGTCGGCAGGAATCTCCATCACCCCCAGTGGAATCAATTGGATCTGCTGATTATCACTGGCCTGCACCACCCAGCCCGGTGCCTGGCTTTGCGGCGCCATCAGCACCACCACGAAGCTGGGTGTGGTGATGGGCGGGCGCGTCAGTAATAAAACCGCCAGCACCACGCTTGCCATCAGGCCCGCGGCAGAAAGCCCGCGCCAGAACGCCAGCAGGTTCCACCACGCCACGCTCGTTTCGGGGGCTTTGATGCGGCGTTCAATGCGCCGCCACAGCTGTGCCGAAGGCGGCACCGGTTGTGCCAGCGCCACCAGAGGCAACAGACGCTGCTCCCAGGCATCCACCGCTGCACGCAGTGCCGCATCATGGGCCAGGCGTTGTTGCACCTCAGCGCGCTGTTCGGCGGGCAGGGTCCCCAGCACGTATTCACTGGCCAGTTCATCCAGGCTGTCGTTCATGCCATGCACTCCCGCAAGGCGGCGAGGCTGCGTTTGATCCAGGCTTTGACGGTACCCAGCGGGGTACTGAGTTTTTGCGCAATTTCGCTGTGGGAGTAACCGTCCACATAGGCGTGCAGGATGCAGGTACGGCGTGTCGGGTCGAGCCGCTCCAGGCACTGGTGGATCTGCCCGGAGCGTGCAGCAAACTCAACGGTCTGGGCAGGCTCTGCCAGCGGCTCGTACTGATCGTCCAGCGGCACGTCACGCGCGGTGCTGCGTACAACGTCCAGGGCCAGGTGGCGAGTCACGCTGAACACCCATCCCCGTGCGGAGCCTCGCAGGGGGTCGAAACTGCGTGCGCCGTGCCAGATCTTGATAAAGGCGTCATGCACGATGTCCTCGGCCAGTGCCTTGTTGCGGGTAATGCGCAGCGCCACACCGAGCAAGCGGCTGCTGTCCTGCTCATAGAGCTGGTGCAGGGCGCGATGATCGCCGCGGGCGCAGGCTAACAGGCACACTTCATAATCAAAGATGAGTTCAGCCAAACCAGAATTCCTGCCACTGAGGAGACGTCTACGCCTTGTAGGCGCGAGGTTGCTCGCGCCTACAAGGCCAGCGTAGCTGAGTTTGCTCAGTTGGCGGCCCAGAAGATGTAGTCCGCCTGGTATTTCACCACTTCCTTGGCGCCTTTGTTCGCGGTGGTGCACGGCGTAGCGGGAGCGACCCCGCCTTTGAGGGCCACCCGCTGGATATACGCCACGCCACTCATTGCACCTTTGCCCTCGGCCGGGTTGGCCTTGACCAGTTGATAGGGCAGGTTACCGGGGCTAGACGGCGCCACGGCCAATTGCGTGCCGGTGATGGTCGAGCCGTCCTTGGCCTGCCACGTGGCAGGTGGGCCGAAGTAGGTGCCGACCTGCTGGCCATTACGGTCGTTCAACACGGCTTTGGGGCCGACGAAGGTCCACTCGGTCTGGCCGGCAGCGTTGGCCTTGTCGCGGCATTCATAGGTGATTTCGCCGACCCCGGTGGTTTGCATCGCCACCTTGTGGCCATCTGGCACCTTGATGCTGTCCGGCAGGCCCGCCTGGGCAAACGCCGACGGTGCGGCGAGGAGCAAGCTGGACAGGCACAGCAGTGTTTTAGCGTTCATGGTGTTTCTCCATTGGGTAGAACAGCAGGGTTACGTTGATGACTACGGCCCAGGCCCGCCCATTGGATGCAGGGCTTTGCGAAAAAAAGTGAAGATTTCCAAAAAAGCATAAACTCAGATCGCATCGGTATAAGTGGTTATAAGAAAAATCGCTATCCTGCGGCCAGAAATTTATAAGGCCTCGGGTAGCTGGAATGGATGTAGGTAATATTGGTTTCGTGGTTGCCGGCCTGATCGTGGGTTTTATCGTGGGCATGACGGGAGTGGGCGGCGGTTCGCTGATGACCCCGATCCTGCTGTGGTTTGGCATCAACCCAGCCACTGCGGTGGGCACCGACCTGCTGTACGCCGCGATCACCAAGTCTGGTGGTGTGCTGGTGCACAGCAAGAACAAGAACATCGACTGGACCATCACCGGCTGGCTCACCCTGGGCAGCGTGCCGGCGGTGTTGCTGACGCTATGGTTCCTGGCCAGCCTGCACACCGACCCCAGCGCGATGAACGCGGTGATCAAGCAGGCCCTTGGCGTGGTATTGCTGCTGACGGCCCTGGCGATCCTGTTCAAGAAAAGCCTGTTGGCCTTTGCCCAGCGTCATGCTGGCGATTCCTACCATCTGCGCCCGCGCAATCTGAATGCGCTCACTGTTGTGACAGGTGCGATCCTTGGCACCATGGTGGCCCTGACCTCGATCGGCGCTGGCGCCCTTGGCACGGTGGCGCTGTTTATCCTGTACCCGTTCCTGGCCACGCGGCGGCTGGTTGGCACCGAGATCGCCCATGCCGTGCCCCTGACATTAGTGGCGGGCCTGGGCCATGCCAGCATGGGTAACATGGACTGGCATCTGCTGGGCTTTTTGCTGATGGGGTCGCTGCCGGGGATCTACGTTGGCAGCCATATGACCGGCAGGATTCCCGACGGGGTACTGCGGCCGTGCCTGGCGGTGATGTTGATGGCGGTGGGTTATAAGTTGGCGTTCTGAGCACATGGCCTGACACCCCACGCTCCAACTGTGGGAGCTGGCTTGCCTGCGATGACGGCCTCACAGCCGACGCCTGCTAACCTGACACCCCACGCTCCAACTGTGGGAGCTGGCTTGCCTGCGAAGGCGGCCTCACAGCCGACGCCTGCTAACCTGACACCCCACGCTCCAACTGTGGGAGC
>NZ_JAENSV010000036.1:0-43732 GCF_016613265.1 Pseudomonas sp. MF6751 | reverse complement strand
CCTCAAACCCGCGCTACCGGAACAATAGTCCTGCACGGCTGCGAGTTTTGCTTGCTCTGTGTACTTACCCATGACACCCCCAAGGTTGTGTCCAACCTTTGGGGGTCAGTTCACTCTGCGTGGGAACGATCAATCAGTCACCCCACATCTGACTGGTCGACCGCCATCGCAGGCAAGCCAGCTCCCACATTGACCGGGTTTACAATTCTTTTACCTGGCTTGGCCCCCACCAGCTTCGCCTGCCCATCCTTCTGCTTGCCCGTGCGGGCTTCGCTGATCAGCCCCGGGATCAACTTGCCCTCCGGCAAATTCTTCCAGAAGCGGCTGGGCAAGTGCCCTTCCATCACCTTGGGATTCAGCCGCGCCGGGTTGAAGATGTGACTGTAGTAGGTCAGCCACATGGCGCTGTGGGGATCTTCAACATTCTGTGCCAGTTGCTGCCAGGCCTCGGGGCACTGGCGCTGATGAATCAGTTGCTCGCCGTCGTAATACACCCCGTCCAGGGGCGTGGCGATCATCCAGCGATGGCGGCCCATGCGCCCGATAAAATGCTCGCTGGCGCTCTTGAGAATGTCATGGGCCGGCTCATGCCAGGCCACGTACTCCGGCAGTTCCGGCCCGGCCCCGTCCGGCAGCGCGATGAAGCGCACAAACGCATGCAAGTGGTGGGCTTCCCGGCTGACTTGCTTGATGCGCCGCTGCAATTCGCTGCCAAGCTTGTCCCCCGCGAGCATGGCCGTGCGATCACCATGGCTGACCCGCCACAGCACTTCATACAACAGGCTCCAGCGCTGATCACCGTGATAACAGGCAGCGGACTCCAACAATTGCAACAACGCCTTGGGTATGCGCGCCTGAAACGGCCCCAACCCTGGTGGGATCGGTTCATCGGTAGCGAACAGGTCCGCCGCCTGCACCTCGCCCCAGCTGACTTGGCTGGGGTCGACCTGATGGCTGAGCAACCAGCGTGCCTGTTCGCGCCAGGTGCTGAACAGGTTGTCGCACTCCAGGCTGATCATCCCCACAGCCCCATCTGTTGCGGCTGCGGGCGGTCACGCAGTTGTTCGCGCAACAACACACTGGTGCTGTCGGCCTGTTGCGGGTGGTAGTCGCTGGTGATGAAAAACGGCTTAGCCTTGGCCAGCACGCAGCGCATGCGCGCCAGGTCTTCGAAGCGGATCTTGCGTTCACGGCGCAGGTCGACCAGGCGCTGGGTGGTGCGCAGGCCGATGCCGGGAATACGTGCGATCAGGGTCGGCTCGGCGCGGTTCAGGTCCAGGGGGAACACCTCACGATGCTCCAGGGCCCAGGCCAGCTTGGGGTCGATATCCAGTGCCAGGTCACCGGGGCCGGCGAACAGCTCATTGGCGCTGAAACCGTAGCTGCGCAGCAGGAAATCAGCCTGGTACAAGCGGTGCTCGCGCATCAAGGGCGGCGCGGCCAGGGGTACGCTTTTCGGGCTGTTGGGGATGGGGCTGAACGCCGAGTAATACACGCGGCGCAGCTTGAAATTACCGTACAACGCCTCGGCACCGTGCAGGATGGTGCTGTCGTCGGTGTCGTCGGCACCGACGATCATCTGCGTGCTCTGCCCGGCCGGGGCAAAACGTGGCGCACGGGGTTCGTTGAGCACCGTCTGTTCGCCGGTGTAGATGGTCTGCATGGCCTGCTTGATCGAGCCGATCTGCTTCTCGGGCGCCAGGGTCTGCAGGCTGGCGTCGGTGGGCAGTTCGATATTCACGCTGAGGCGATCGGCATAACGGCCAGCCTCGGCGATCAGGGTCGGGTCCGCATCGGGGATGGTCTTGAGGTGGATATAACCGCGAAAGTCATGCTCTTCGCGCAGCAGTTTGGCGACCCGCACCAGTTGCTCCATGGTGTAGTCCGACGAACGGATGATGCCGGAACTGAGGAACAGCCCACTGACGCAATTGCGCTTGTAGAAATCCAGGGTCAGGGTGACCACCTCCTCCGGGCTGAAGCGCGCACGGGGCACGTCGCTGGAGCGGCGGTTGACGCAGTATTGGCAGTCGTAGAGGCAGAAGTTGGTGAGCAACACCTTGAGCAACGACACGCAACGGCCATCGGGCGTGTAGCTGTGGCAGATGCCCATGCCATTGGTGGAACCCAGCCCCGCCTTGCCCTCGGAACTGCGCTTGGGCGCGCCACTGCTGGCGCAGGACGCGTCGTACTTGGCGGCGTCGGCGAGGATGCTGAGTTTTTCGATCAACTGCATGGAGGGCTACCTATACTGGTTTTTTGTACAGTACCAATAGCCACACTTTGTCACAAGTGCCGTCTGTAGGAGCGAGCTCTTGTGGCGAGGGAGCTTGCTCCCGCTGGGCTGCGAAGCGGCCCCAAAAGCTTGCGGGCGCTGCGCACCCGAACGGGAGCAAGCTCCCTCGCCACAATAAGGGGATCGGTCAGCTGGCGGTTGCCAGCAGCAAGTCCTGCACCGAACGCGCCTTGCCACGGTGATGATCCAGCGCATACAACGACGCCGCAATCTCATCGGCCCGGATCGGCAGCACCGACAGCAAGGTATCGCTCAAGCCATGGCTGGCCTGGCTGAAGCCCTGGATGTAGATGCCAGCCTTGCAGCGCTCGTCGGTGACGATGCGGTAGTCGCGGGCCACTTCGAAGTCGCCCATGTAGGCTTGCAGCGGCGCCAGCAGTTCACGGTGCATCTGGCGCTCGTAGCCGGTGGCCAGGATTACCGCGTCGTAATGGTTGAGGCTGGTTTCGCCGGTGGCGCTATTGCGCAGGGCCAGTTCGATACCCAGCGGGCCTGGGGTGGCCTTCTCCACTACGGTCAGGGTGCGGAACGCCTGGCGGGCGATGCCGGAGACTTTCTGGCGGTAGAAAATCCCGTAGATTCGCTCGATCAGGTCCAGGTCCACCACCGAGTAGTTGGTGTTCTGGTATTCGGCGACCAAACGCTCACGCTCGGCACCGACTTGCTGGAACACCAGGTCAGTAAAGGCCGGCGAGAACACTTCGTTGACGAACGGGCTGTCGTCGGCCGGTTTGAGCGCCGAACCGCGCAGGATCATATCGACCTGCACCGACGGGAAGCTGTCATTGAGGTCAATAAAAGCTTCGGCCGCGCTCTGGCCGCCGCCGATCACGGCGATGCGCATCGGCTTGCCGTCTACGCACGGCTGGCTGGCCATGCGCTCCAGGTACTGGGAATGGTGAAACACCCGGCTATCACCCTTGAGCGCCTTGAATGCCTCGGGGATGCGCGGTGTGCCGCCGGCGCTGACCACCACCGAACGGGTGGTGCGCACATGCTGCTCGCCCTGGGCATCACGGGAGATCACACGCAATGCCTCGACCTGCTGCTGATGCAGGATCGGCTCGATGGCCAGCACTTCCTCGCCGTAGTTGGCCTGAGCCTGGAACTGCCCCGCCACCCAGCGCAGGTAGTCGTTGTACTCCATGCGGCAAGGGTAAAAGGTGCCCAGGTTGATGAAGTCCACCAGGCGGTCGTGGGCCTTGAGGTAGTTGACGAAGGAGTACGGGCTGGTGGGGTTGCGCAGGGTCACCAGGTCCTTGAGGAAGGAAATCTGCAGTTCACTCTGGGTCACCAGGGTATTGCCGTGCCAGCGGTAGTCGGCTTGTTTGTCGAGAAACAGCACGTCCAGCTTGCCCTGGGCCTTTTCACGCTCCTGCAGGGCGATGGCCAGCGCCAGGTTCGAAGGGCCGAAACCGATCCCGATCAGGTCATGAACCGCGGGCGAAGCAATTGCCTGTGTCATTCCAGTGTCCTCTGGATAAGCCCCATGGCGGTGGGGCGGGAATACCTTCATGGCCTGAACAACAGGCCGTGTGTTGATAGGAAACGAGGACAGTGAAATAAAATTTAACTAACAGCCGATCAGTGCGCTTCCCACTCGCGCATGCGCACCCGGCAGTGCTTCATCGCGTTGACGATGTGTTTTTCCACCAGGCTGCGGGAAATGTTCAGGCGTTCAGCGATTTGCAGATGGGACAGGCCTTCGAGTTTGCGCAACAGAAAACTGTCGCGACAGGCCGCCGGCAGCTCGGCCAAGGCGCGCTCGAGCATCTCCAGGCGCTGGCCCTGGTCGTGGCTGGCGTGGGGGGAACAGGCGGCGAAGCGCTCTTCGCTGTCCAGCACCTCCAGGGGCTCGACCTGACGCAAGGCGTTGCGCCGATGGCCGTCGATCACCAGGTTCAAGGCGGTGCGGTACAGGAAGGCGCGGGGCTGTTCGATCGGGGTGTCGCTTGCGCGCTCGAGCACCCGCACATAAGCGTCATGCACCACATCTTCGGCCACCTGACGGTTGCCCAGCTTGGCGTTGAGGAAACACACCAGCTCGCGATAGTAGTTTTCCAACATGACTCCTGACCCCACGGCCTTGGTACAAACGACACCCAGCCCCTGTAGGAGCGAGCTTGCTCGCGAAAAACCCAAGAGCGCACCCCCTTATCTGGATGCGCCCGCAATCATTGGCGGTTTAGCCATCACCGATGATGGCAGTTTGAGTGCGTGCAATTTATAGTAATTCTCATCTACTTTTAAAGAACTCTCTCATCAGCGGTCGGTTTTTTTCGCAATTGGCGCTGTAACTACTTATGTAACAGCCTAAATTCCGGAGCATTTTCCTCGTTTACCTGTCAGCTCTGCGCGACTGCGCCCCGAACTTTCCTGGCTGGAAGCTACCCATGAAACGCCCTCGACCTGCCCGACGCGCCCTGCTTGTGGTGGCGTGCCTGATTCCCATCGTTGCGTTTGCCACCTGGCAGGGCCTGACGCCGGGCCGCGACGCCCTGGCCACCGTCACCGTGACCCGCGCCGACATCGAAAACAGTGTCACCGCCCTGGGCACCCTGCAACCGCGACGTTACGTAGACGTCGGCGCCCAGGCCTCCGGGCAGATCCGCAAGATCCACGTCGAGGCCGGCGACCAGGTCCAAGAGGGCCAATTGCTGGTGGAGATCGACCCCGCCACGCAAAAAGCCAAGCTCGACGCCAGCCGCTATGCCATCGAAAACCTGCAGGCCCAGTTGCAGGAGCAGAAAGCCCAGCACCAACTGGCCCACCAGAAGTACCAGCGTCAGCAGCGCCTGAGTGCCGGCAACGCCACCCGCGAGGAAGACGTGCAGACCGCCAAGGCAGAACTGCGCGCGACCCAGGCGCGGGTCCAGATGTTCCAGGCACAGATCCGCCAGGCCCAGGCCAGCCTGCGCAGCGATGAGGCCGAGTTGGGCTACACGCGCATCTACGCGCCGATGACCGGTACCGTGGTGGCCGTGGACGCGCGCGTCGGCCAGACCCTCAACGCGCAACAGCAAACCCCGCTGATCCTGCGCATCGCCAAGCTGTCGCCCATGACGGTGTGGGCGGAAGTCTCCGAAGCCGACATCGGCCATGTCAAACCCGGCATGAGCGCGTATTTCACCACCCTGAGCGGTGGCAGCCGGCGCTGGACCAGCACCGTGCGCCAGATCCTGCCGATCCCGCCCAAGCCCTTGAACGAAACCCAGGGCAGCGGCAGCCCGAGCAGCACCAGCAAGAGCGGCACTGGCCGAGTGGTGCTGTACACGGTGCTGCTGGACGTGGACAACGCCGACAACGCGCTGATGGCCGAGATGACCACCCAGGTCTTTTTCGTCGCCAGCCAAGTCAAGGACGCCCTCTCCGTACCCGTCGCCGCCTTGCAAAGCGTGCCCGGCTCCGCAGCGCAAATCGCCCGGGTGGTCGCCAAAAACGGAGCCATCGAAGACCGTGAAGTGCGCCTGGGCATCAGCGACCGCCTGCGGGTGGAAGTGCTCGAGGGGTTGAGCGAGGGCGACCACCTGTTGATCGGCCCGGTTGATAGCCATGGGGGCTGAAATGACCACGCCCCTGATTGAACTCAAAGGCATCCGCAAATCCTACGGCGGCGGCGACAGCCCGCAGGTCGATGTGTTGCGCGGCATCGACCTGTCGATCCATGCCGGCGAGTTCGTCGCCATTGTCGGCGCGTCGGGCTCGGGTAAATCGACGCTGATGAACATCCTCGGCTGCCTCGACCGCCCCACCGAGGGCGACTATCTGTTCGCCGGGGAAAACGTCGCCCACCTGGGCAGCGACGAACTGGCCTGGCTACGCCGCGAAGCCTTCGGTTTTGTGTTTCAGGGCTACCACTTGATTCCCTCAGGCTCCGCCCAGGAAAACGTCGAGATGCCGGCGATCTATGCCGGCATCAGCGCCGCCGAACGCCATGCCCGCGCCAGCGCCCTGCTCACCCGCCTGGGCCTGGCCGAGCGCACCGGCAATCGGCCGCACCAGCTGTCGGGTGGGCAACAGCAACGGGTGTCCATCGCCCGCGCCCTGATGAACGGCGGCCATATCATCCTCGCCGACGAACCCACCGGCGCCCTCGACAGCCATAGCGGCGCCGAGGTCATGGCCTTGCTCGACGAACTGGCGAGCCAGGGCCATGTGGTCATCCTGATTACCCACGACCGTGAAGTGGCGGCGCGAGCCAACCGCATCATTGAGATTCGCGACGGCCAGATCATCAGCGATTCGGCTGACACCCGCGCGGCCACACCCAGCGTGGCGGCCGGCGCCTTGCACGCCGTGGACCTGCGTCAACGGCTGGTCGACGGCGCCGAGCACAATGGTGCCTGGAAAGCCGAATTGCTGGACGCCGTGCAGGCCGCCTGGCGGGTGATGTGGATCAACCGTTTTCGCACGGCGCTGACGCTGCTGGGCATCATCATCGGCGTCGCGTCGGTGGTGGTGATGCTGGCAGTGGGCGAAGGCAGCAAGCGCCAGGTCATGGCGCAGATGGGGCGCGTTCGGCTCCAATATCATCTACCTCAGCGGGTCTTCGCCCAACCCGCGTACGCCGCTGGGTATCGTGTCCCTCAACGATGTCGCGGCCCTGGCGACGCTGCCTCAGGTCAAGCGCATCATGCCGGTCAACGGCACCGACGCGGGAGTGCGCTTCGGCAACGTCGACTACATGGCTTACGTGGGGGGCAACGACACCAACTTCCCGGAGATCTTCAACTGGCCGGTGGTCGAGGGCAGCTACTTCACCGAGGCCGACGAACGCGCCGCCGCCACGGTCGCCGTGATCGGCGCGCGCATCCGCCAAAAATTGTTCAAGGACGTGGCCAACCCTATCGGCCAGTACATCCTGATCGAGAACGTACCCTTCCAGGTGGTCGGCGTGCTCGCGGAAAAAGGCTCAAGCTCCGGCAACAAGGACAGTGACGACCGTGTCGCCATTCCCTACAGCGCCGCCAGTGTCCGCCTGTTCGGCAGCTACAACCCCGAATACGTGGCGATTGCCACCACCGATGCACGCAAGGTGCATGAAGCCGAACGCGCCATCGACCAACTGATGCTGAAGCTACATAACGGCAAGCGCGACTACGAGCTGACCAACAATGCCGCGATGATTCAGGCCGAAGCCCGCACCCAGAACACCCTGTCGCTGATGCTCGGCTCGATTGCGGCGATTTCCCTGCTGGTGGGCGGCATCGGCGTGATGAATATCATGTTGATGACCGTGCGCGAACGCACCCGTGAAATCGGCATCCGCATGGCCACCGGGGCGCGCCAGCGCGACATCCTGCGCCAGTTCCTCACCGAGGCGGTGATGCTCTCGGTGGTCGGCGGCCTGTTCGGTATTGCCCTGGCATTGCTGGTGGGCGGCGTGCTGGTGCTGGCTGAAGTGGCGGTGCAGTTTTCCCTGGTGGCGGTGCTCGGCGCGTTTGGCTGTGCGCTGGTGACCGGCGTCGTATTCGGCTTTATGCCGGCCCGTAAAGCTGCCCGGCTCGATCCGGTTAAGGCGTTGACCAGTGAATAAACGATCAATCACCCCGCCGCTGTCAGCGCTCAGCCTGTGCCTGTTGCTCACGGCCTGTGGCGCTAACCCGCCCGCCATTGATAGCGGCCTCGCCGCGCCCGCCACCTGGCACTATGCAGAACGCGAAGCGACCCAAGCCATCAACCAGCGCTGGTGGACGCAGTTTGGCAGCCCGGCGTTGAACCGCCTGATCGACCAGGCCCGTCGTGACAGTTTCGACGTAGCGGCCGCCATGGCGCGGGTCCGTCAGGCCCAGGCCACGGCGGTGATTGCCGGCGCACCGCTGCTGCCGGAACTGAAGTTCAACCTCACCGCCAACCGGCAAAGGCTGTTGCGCGGCAGCGGCAACTCGGACCTGGACGCCACCGAAAGCAACCGGACCGTCAACAGCTATGACGCCAGCCTCACCGCCAGCTATGAAATCGACTTCTGGGGGGGCCGCGCCGCTGCGCGCGACAGCGCCGTGCACAGCCTGCACGCCAGTGAGTTCGATCAGGCCAACGTGGAGCTGACCCTGCTCAGCAATGTCGCCGACCGCTACGCGCAAACCCTGGCCGCACGCCAGCGCCTGCAGATTGCCGAGCTCAACCTGGCCAATGCACGCAATGTGCTGAACCTGGTACAGACCCGCCACGACGCAGGTTCCGCCACGGCCCTGGAACTGGCACAACAGAAGAGCCTGGTGGCCAGCCAGCAACGGCAGTTGCCGCTGATCCAGCAATCGGTCGAAGAGTCGCAAATCACTTTGGCCGCCTTGCTCGGTCAACCGGTACAGGCTCTGGAACTGGGCGCTGAACCCTTCCAGGCATTGACCTGGCCGAGTATCGGGCCCGGTGTACCGAGCCAGTTATTGAGCCGGCGCCCCGACCTCGCCCAGGCCGAGGCCCAGTTGGCAGCGGCCCGTGCCGACGTCACGGTGGCCCGTGCAGCGATGCTGCCTTCAGTGACATTGGGCGCGACCCTCGGCTCTGGCGCATACAAGGCCCAAGAGGTCCTGCGCAGCCCCTTCTACACCCTGACCTCGGGCCTGATGGCGCCAATCTTCAACAATGGTCGGCTGAGCGCCGAACGCGACAAGGCGCGGGCACGCCAGGATGAACTGCTGCAAACCTACCGCGGAGCGATCATCAATGGCTTTGCCGATGTGGAGAAAGCCCTCAGCAGCATCACCCGCCTTGACCAGCAACGCCAGTGGCAAAGCGAGGAGCTGCAACAGGCGCAGACCGCGTTTCAGATTGCCCAGAGCCGCTACGAAGCCGGTGCCGAAGACCTGCTCACGGTGCTGGAAACCCAGCGCACTTTGTACGGCGCCCAGGACCAGAACGTGCTACTGCGCCTGTCGCGCCTACAAGCCAGCATCGCCCTGTACAAGGCATTAGGCGGTGGCTGGAAAACCAACATCTGATAAACGAAACTCATATTTCATACACGAGTTGTTTCTTCACCCTACATTCTCCACCTCAAGGTCCTTGGTAAAAAAGCCGTTATCACACGGAAGCCCGGGACCTCATGATGAAACCCAGCGTTGTTGTAAAAGGCCTGGCCTGCATTGGCTGCTGGTTGATACCGAACCTGGCGCTGGCCAAGCCCTTGATCGCCCCCACCGCAATCGACTGGCTGCTGGACTGCCCCCTCACCACGACGGCGCACTTGAACCCGCAAGTGGTTGGCCGCACCCAATGCGGCCTGGTCAACGTTCCCCGCGACCATGCCGCCCCCCAGCGCGGCCGCCTAAGCTTGAGCGTGACACGGGTAGGCGCACGGCAACCGCTCAACCGTGAAGGTGTCGTGTTCATCCAGGCCGGCGAACCCCTCCAGGCCAAGGACGCGCCTTTCGTTCTTCACCTCGCCAGCCGCTGGGAGTCGCTTGCCACCCAGGCCTATCGCACCCTGGTCGACCGTTATGACGTCATCGAGCTGAGCGCCCGCGACCTGCGCGAGGGCAATGCCGTGGAACAGGCCGCGCGGGACATGGAGTTCGTGCGCGGGCAACTTGACGAGGCGCGCCTCAACTACCTGGGCAACGCCGCTGCCACCCGCCTCGGCAGCCGCTACGGTACGCTGTTTCCCGAGCGTGTCGGGCGCATGGTGCTGATCAATGCCGAGCCTGGCGAAGCAGTCGCCACCGGTGTCGAGCAACTCTTGCTCAAGGAGTCGGCGCGCGCAGGCGCCGACGGCTGTGTCAACCGCTGGCTGGGGGATTTTCTCGCCTATGGTAGACAACCGCCGGCGTCCACGCGCTGTCTCGACCTCAGCGCCTGGGAGTAAGTAGCCCACGCATTTACGACCTCTTGCCACCAAAAACGACAGCCTGCGTTGACGCACTTCCCCAATCGTTATTAAGTGCTATTTATCCGTATTAATACGATAAATCACCGCCATGCTGACTCGCCCGCTACGCCGCAAACGCCAGAAGCTGTCCGATGTGATTGTCGAGTCGGTCAAGCGCTCGATCGTCACCGACGCCTTGAAGCCCGGCGACCGCCTGCCCACCGAGCGCGAGTTGATGGAAAGCTTCCAGTGTTCCAAAGGCTCGGCACGCGAAGCGCTCAAGGCGTTGGAAGTGGAGGGCCTGGTGAGCACGCGCACCGGCCCCAGCGGCGGGGCTTACTTGAACCAGGCCGGCACCGAGCCGGCCAGCCGCGCCTTGCGCAATTACCTGCACTTCCAGCACCTGGACGGCGAGCAGGTCTACCAACTGCGCAAGGTCATCGAAGTGGAATTGGCGGTGTCGGTGCTCGGGCGTTTGAGCGAAAACGATTACACCGCCCTGCAAGCCAATGTGGATTTTTGCAGCGCCCCCGAAGACAGCGAAGCCGGCCAGCGCGAACAACGCCTGGCGGAACTGGAGTTCCACAACCTGCTGGCCCGGGCCTGCCCCAACCCGCTGCTGAGCTTCATGGCGCAGTTTCTCAATGACTTGCTGCGCGACCTGGTAGTGCTGAAAAAAGCCTACAAGCCCAAGCGCAAGCAGTTCGACGCGGCCAACCTCGACTATCACAAGCAACTGCTGATCGCCTTTCGCGCCGGGGACGAAAGCGCGGTGCGCAGCTTGATGCATGAACACATGTGCGATGCCGAACACCATATGACCGCGCTGGAAGGCCAGGTGAGCCCGCATTTCCTCTTGGAGTTCGACCACCCTTAAACACGCCAACAATCCAATGTGGGAACCCGATCAATGTGGGAGCTGGCTTGCCTGCGATGCGGGCGCCTCGGTGTTACAGAGGGACCGAGTCGATGCCATCGCAGGCAAGCCAGCTCCCACAGTTGACCCCGTTCACCCGCGAAATCGAGTTATCCAATAACAAGCCTGCCCACAGGCCCTTGCTCCACCGTATCGCCCTTGCCGCTCCTGCCAATAACTAAACCAGGGAGTCACCCCATGCAGCGTCGTACGTTATTGAAAGCCAGCCTCACCGCGGCCGCCGCCCTCAGCCTTCCGCTGAGCGTGCGTTCGGCATTCGCCGCCGAGCCCTTTACCTTTTACGGCCTCAAGTCCATGTCTGGCGCCTTTGCCAGCTATGGCAAATTTGCCGACATGGGTTCGCGCCTGGCGGTGCAGCAACACGCCCAATTGCTCGGCCGCCCACTGAACTACAAGGTCATCGACACCGAAGGCAACGCCGGCAAGGCAGTGCGCAAGGTGCAGGAGGCCATCGCGCAGGACGGCGCACGGTTCTTCCAGGGCTGCACGCTGTCGTCTTCCGCGCTGGCAGTGGCCAAGGAAGTGGACAAGGTCGGCGGCGTGTTCATGACCCCGGTGGGCGCCGATGAAGTCACCGGCAAGGACTGCAACAAGGCGACCTTCCGCTGGTCGGTGCCCACCTACGGCGCGATACGCGAAACCATGGTGCCGCTGATCAAGCTGCTGCCGGACGCCAAGCGCTGGTACACCATCACCCCGCAATACGTGTTCGGCGAAGCCTTGCTCGAAGGCGCCAAAAGCGTACTCAAGGAACATGGCCTGGAACACGTGGGCAACAGCTACCACTCGCTGCAGGAACAGGAATTCTCCGGTTACCTGACCAACGCCATTTCCACCAAGCCCGATGTGCTGGTGCTGCTCAACTTTGGCAGCCAATCGTCCAACACCCTGCGCCAGGCCGTGAACTTCGGCATCAAGGAGCGCATGAAGGTGCTGCTGGTGTGGTCTGCCGGCCTGGATCAGTTCCAGGAACTGGGCAGCGATGTGCTCGAGGGCGTGTACCTCGGCGCACAGTACTGGCACCAGGTCGACACCCCGCTCAACCGTGAACTGGTCAAACTGACCCAGGCCAAGTACGGCATCAACCCCACCTACCCGCTGGCCGCCGACTACATCAGCACCAAAGTCATGCTCGACACCATCATTGCCACCGGCAGCTTCGACGGCCCGACCGTGGCCAAGGCCCTGCAAGGCTTGAGCTACGAAGGCCCGACCGGCAAGGAGTCGATCCGCGCCGGCGACCACCAGGTGATCAAGGACTACTACCTGCTGATCGGCAAGGCCAGCGGCGACATGGCCGACAAGGACGACCTGGCCAAAGTGCTCAGCGCTGGCCAATCGTTCCCCGCAGTCGAGGCGACGGGCTGCACGCTCGGCTGACCGCTTAACTTTTGTCGCGCAGGGCCGTGCAAGCGGCCGTCTGCGGAGGGTGCCTGCATGCTTAATTTGTACCTGTTCCAGATTCTCAACGGCCTTGGGCTGGGGATGATCTACTTCCTGATCGCAGTGGGGCTGACGATCATTTTCGGCCTGCTCAACTTCGTCAATTTCGCCCACGGCGCGTTTTTCCTGCTCGGTGCCTACATCTGCTACACCGCGGTGAGCCTCACCGGCAACTTCTGGCTGGCGCTGCTGATCGCGCCGCTGGTGGTGGCCGCACTGGCCTGGGTGATCGAGCGCTTGCTGATCCAGCGCATCTACCACTTGCCCCACATGTTCCAGATTCTGGTGACCCTGGGGATCGCCCTGATCATCCAGGAAGCCAGCGTGATGATCTGGGGCCCGGTGGGCAAAAGCGTCGCCGTGCCGGAGCTGTTGCGCGGCGTGCTGGTGGTGGGTGATTTCGTCTACCCCTACTACCGCCTGTTCCTTATCGTGTTTTCCGGGCTGGTGGGCCTGGGCCTGTGGCTGCTGCTGGAACGTACGCGCTTCGGTGCTCTGGTGCGCGCTGGCAGTGAAAGCACCGAAACCGTGTCGCTGCTGGGCACCAATATTTTCCGCCTGTTCTCCATGACCTTCGCCCTTGGTGTCGCCCTGGCCGGTGTCGCTGGGGTGTTGTTTGCGCCCTTGCGCGGCGCCCAGCCCTTTGTCGGCCCGGAGATTCTGGGCATCGCCTTCGTGGTGGTGGTGATCGGCGGCATGGGCTCGTTCAGCGGTGCGCTGGTCGGCGGTTTGCTGGTGGGCGTGGTGCAAAGCCTGATGACCACACTTTGGCCCCAGGGTGCGAGCCTGATGATCTACGGTGCGATGGCCGTGGTGATTCTGGTACGCCCTTATGGCCTGTTCGGGAGAGCCTGACATGAGCGATAAAAACCCGCTGCCGTTTGCCAAGACCCAATCCAGAGCCATGTTGCTGTGGGTGTTGGCCGTGCTGATCGGCCTGCCGTTGGTGTTGCCCTCGGCGACCCTGGCCACCGAGATCCTGATCTTTGCCATGGCCGCCCTGGCCTGCAACCTGCTGCTGGGCTATACCGGGCTGCTGTCCTTCGGCCAAGGCATCTTCTTTGGTGCCGGTGCCTATTGTGCGGCGCTGTTGATGATCCACCTGCAACTGGGCCTGTTCACCGCGTTGCTCGGCGCGGCGATTGCCGGTGGTTTCCTGGCGCTGCTGGTGGGCGCCCTGGCAATTCGGCGCACGGGCATTTACTTCGTGATGCTCACGTTGGCGTTCAGCCAGATGGCGTACTTCGTCGCCTACACCCTGAGCGACTGGACCGGCGGCGACAACGGCCTGCTCAGCGTGCCGCGCCCGGAAATTCGTGTGGGCGACACCGTGCTGCTGTCCCTGGCCGACGCCCGTGCCTTCTATGGTTTTGTCGCGGTGCTGTTCCTGCTGATCTTCATCGGCGCACGCCGGGTCATCGCTTCGCCGTTTGGCAGCACGCTGATGGCGATCCGCGAGAACGAAACCCGCGCCTCGGCCATCGGCTACGACACGCGCCACTTCAAGATCCTGGTGTTCGTGCTGTCCGGTGCGGTCACCGGGATTGCCGGGGCGTTGTACGCCATGCTGCTGCACTTTGTGCCGCTGTCGAATATCGACCTGGCGATGTCCGAGAACATCCTGATCATGACCATCGTCGGCGGCACCGGCTCGCTGTTCGGCTCGCTGCTGGGCGCCGGCTCCATCGTGCTGCTGGGCGACTTTCTGTCCGACCTGTGGCCGCGCTGGCTGATGCTGCTGGGGGTAATCCTGATCCTGGTGGTGATCTTCATGCGCGGCGGTTTGTGGGGCGGCCTCGCGTCTCTATTCGAGAAAGTGCGCGGCGCGCGCAAACCCGCGGTCGTCGCCAAGGAGGACGGGCTATGAGTATCTTGCTTGAAACCCAGAACCTGGAGCTGGCCTACGGCGCGTTCCATGCGGTCAATGGCGTCAACCTCAAGGTTGAAGCCGGCACCATCCACACCATCATCGGCCCCAACGGCGCGGGCAAGACCAGCCTGTTCCACTGCCTGACAGGTGAACGCCAGGCCACCGCCGGGGCGATCCATTTCGACGGCAAGAACCTGATGCGCAAGCCCGCCCACGGCCGCGTCGGCCTGGGCATGGCGCGCTCGTTCCAACTCACCAGCCTGTTCCAGAACCTCAGCGTGCGCGAAAACCTGCGCCTGGCCGCCCAGGGCCGCGATGGCTCGCGTGCCTTGAACTTCTGGCGTCGAGTGGACAGCCAGCGCGAACACCTGGAGATGGCCGACCAGGTGCTGGAACGCCTGCAACTCACGGCACGCGCCGACACCCTGGCCGGTGAGTTGTCCCACGGCCAGCAACGGGTGCTGGAGGTGGGCATGTCGATCTGCTCCAAACCCAAACTGTTGATGCTCGACGAGCCCACATCGGGCATGGGCATCGACGATATCCCGATCATGACCCAACTGATCAGCGACCTTGGGCGCGACCATACGGTGCTGTTGATCGAACACAACATGAGCATCGTCATGTCCATCAGCCAACGCATCACGGTGATGAGCCATGGGCAGATTCTGGTGGAAGGCACGCCGGAGTTCGTGCGCGCCGATGAACGTGTGCGTACTGCCTATCTTGGGGAGGCTGCCTGATGCTGATCGTCGAGAATATCCATTCCTACTACGACAAAAGCCATGTGCTTGAGGGCGTGTCGCTGAGCGTCAACCCTGGCGAACTGGTGACCCTGCTCGGCCGTAACGGTGCCGGCAAGACCACCACCCTGCGCAGCATCCTCGGCATCATCTGCCCGCGCCAGGGTCAGATCCACTTCAACGGCCAGGCGCTGGTGGGGCAAAAGATCTTTGAAATTGCGCGCCAGGGCTTGGCGCTGGTACCGGAAAACCGCGGGATTTTCCGCCTGCTGACGGTGGAGGAAAACTTGCGCATCGCCGCCCGCAAGCACAGCCGCTGGCAGCTGGAAGACGTGTACGCCATGTTCCCGCGCCTCAAGGAGCGGCGCAAAAACGCCGGCCATGCGTTGTCCGGCGGCGAACAGCAGATGCTCGCCATCGCCCGCGCCCTGCTGAACGACCCCAAGCTGCTGATCCTCGACGAACCCACTGAAGGCCTGGCCCCGGTGATCGTCGACGAGCTGGTGAAGATCCTGCGCAAGGTCAAGGACGAGGGCCTGCCGGTGTTGCTGGTGGAACAGAACCTGATGGTCTGCGACAAGCTCGCCGACCGCCATTACGTGCTCGAACAGGGCCGCGTGGTGTACGAGGGCAGCGCCGCTGACTTCCGCGCCGACCCGACGATCAAAAACCGTTACCTGGCCTTGAGTGCCTGAGTGGAGATTCCTGATGAATAGTCTTGCGCAACCGCTCCAGAGCGATGCCCCGCTGATCAACCGCGACCGCTTGTGGCAGTCACTGATGGACCTGGCCCAGCTCGGCGCCACGGCCAAGGGCGGCGTGTGTCGCCTGGCCCTCACCGACCTGGACCGCCAGGCCCGCGACCTGTTCGTGCAGTGGTGCGAAGCCGCCGGGTGCAGCGTCAGTGTGGATGCCATCGGCAATATTTTCGCGCGGCGCCCTGGACGCAACCCCACCCTGCCCCCGGTCATGACCGGCAGCCACATCGACACCCAGCCCACCGGCGGCAAGTTCGACGGTTGCTACGGGGTAATGGCCGGGCTGGAAGTGATCCGCACGCTCAATGACTTGCAGATCGAAACCCAGGCCCCCATCGAAGTGGTGGTGTGGACCAACGAAGAAGGCTCGCGCTTCCCGCCGTGCATGATGGGCTCCGGGGTATTTGCCGGGAAGTTCGACTTGCAGGAGACCCTCGACAAGCTCGACGATCAAGGCCTGTCGGTGGGCAGCGAATTGCAGCGCATCGGCTATGCCGGTGCGCGTGCGGTGCTGGGCCATCCGGTGGGCGCTTATTTCGAGGCGCATATCGAGCAAGGCCCGGTGTTGGAGGACCAGGCGATTACCCTGGGCGTGGTGATGGGCTGCCTGGGCCAGAAGTGGTTCGACCTGACCCTCACCGGCGTAGAGGCGCATGCGGGCCCTACGCCCATGCACCTGCGCAAGGATGCCCTGGTGGGCGCTGCCGAGGTGGTCAGCGCGGTCAACCGTATCGCTCATCAGCATCAGCCTCACGCCTGCGGCACCGTCGGCTGCCTTAACCTGCACCCTGGCTCGCGCAACGTGATCCCCGGCCAGGTGCACATGACCATCGACCTGCGTCACCTGCACGCCGACAAGCTGCAAGCCATGGTCGATGAAGTGCGCGCAGTGATCGAAGACGCGGCCGCCCGCCACGGCTTGACGTTTGAACTGACGCCGACTGCCGACTTCCCGCCGCTGGACTTCCACCCTGCCTGCGTCAATGCCGTGCGCGAGGCTGCCCAGGCATTGGGCTTGAGCCATATGGACATTGTCAGCGGCGCCGGGCATGACGCGATCTTCGTTGCTGAACTGGGCCCGGCCGGGATGATCTTTGTGCCGTGCGAAGGCGGCATCAGCCATAACGAAATCGAAAACGCCGCGCCGGATGATCTGGCCGCAGGCTGCGCGGTGTTGCTGCGCTCCATGGTCAACGCGGCGCAGGGAGTTCCAACATGAGTGAGATCGGCCAATTGACGGCGGTGCAACTGCTGCAGCACTTTCGCGACAAGACCTTGTCGCCCGTGGAGGTCACCGAAGACGCGTTGCTGCGCATCGAGCGCTACAACCCGGTGGTGAATGCTTACTGCCATGTCGACCCGCAAGGCGCCCTGGACGCTGCGCGGGCGTCGGAACAACGCTGGTTCAAGGGCGAACCTTGCGGCGCCCTGGATGGCGTGCCGGCGTCGATCAAGGACCTCACGCTGACAGTCGGCATGCCCACGCGCAAAGGCTCGCGCACCTCCAGTGCCGAGGGCCCGTGGGACGTGGACGCGCCCTTCTCGGCCTTCATGCGCAAGGCCGGCGCGGTGCTGCTGGGCAAGACCACCACCCCGGAATTCGGCTGGAAAGGCGTGACCGACAACCCGCTGTACGGCATCACCCGCAACCCGTGGGACACGCGCACCACCGCCGGTGGCTCGTCCGGGGGCGCCGCTGCGGCAGCGGCGTTGAACCTGGGCGTGCTGCACCAGGGCAGCGACGCCGGCGGCTCGATCCGTATTCCCTGTGCGTTTACCGGCACCTTCGGGATCAAGCCGACGTTCGGCTATGTGCCGCAATGGCCGGCCAGCTCCATGACAATCCTGTCGCACCTGGGGCCGATGACGCGCACCGTGCAAGACAGTGTGCTGATGCTGCAAGCCGTGGCGCGACCGGATGCACGGGACGGCTTGATCGGCGCGCCGCGAACCACGCCCTGGCTCGTTCCAGGGACGGACTTGAAAGGGTTGCGTATCGCCTATAGCCCCACGTTCGGCTATGTGAAAGTCGACCCGAAAGTCGCCCAGGTGGTGGATCAGGCTGTGCAGGGCCTGGTGCAACTGGGCGCCCATGTCGAGCAGATCGACCCTGGCTTCAGCGACCCATTGGATGTCTTCAGCACCTTGTGGGCCGCCGGTGCCGCTCGCCTGACCGGCACGATGAGCGAGGCGCAAAAGCAACTGCTGGACCCTGGGCTGCTACGCATTGCGCAACGGGGCGAGCGCTTGAGCCTGGACAATTTCAACGCAGCCCTGGAAGCCCGGGCGGCGCTGGTTGCACGGATGGCAGCCTTCCATGAGCATTACGATGTGTTGGTGTCACCGATGATGCCGATCACCGCGTTCGAAGCCGGGCACAACGTACCGCCGGATTCGGGAATGACTGAGTGGATGGAATGGACGCCGTTCACCTACCCGTTCAACCTCACCCAGCAACCGGCGGCGTCAGTGCCCTGCGGGTTGGCAGCGAATGGCCTGCCGGTGGGCTTGCATGTGGTAGGTGCGCGGTTTGCCGATGAGCAGGTGTTGAGGGTGTGTCACGCGTATGCACAGGCATTCCCCACAGAACACTTGCACACACCGAGAAGCCCGACCTGAAATACCCGCAACTGTGGGAGCTGGCTTGCCTGCGATAGCGCTGGTTCAGTCAGCACATTGGCCTCTGACACACCGCCGTCGCAGCATAGATATCTACACAACGTTGTGGGCTGTAGCAGCACACGGTAACCACGATGCGAAGCGAGTCGCTCTTGATCTTGATCTGCTTTTGATCTCAGGCGCCCCGTTAAACCACGCTGGCCGGAATTCGACAGTGATTTGGGGGGTAAACCGGCAGGGATGCCGGTTTAGCCGCCCCGCGCCATGGATGGCGCGTGGCGGCGGCCCCCCAAATCACTGGCGGATTACGGGCACACCGAGCCTAAGCGAGGTGCCGAGTGGTGGGGCAAGAGCGTTTTGCTTACTTTGCCGCTTTTGCAAAGTGAGCCGCCGTCAGGGCGGAACCCTAAGTGGCCGTTACCGCAGCAATGGATATGTACACCATCCAACTGTGTTGACTGCCAGGCCGCCTTCGCGAGCAAGCCAGCTCCCACAGGTTTGACCGCATTCCTTTACACTGTCCCCCATTCATCCCCGGGGGCTTCATGGACATCGAACTGGCACGCACTTTCCTCGAAATCACCCGCTGCGGCAGCCTGGCCGCGGCGGCCGAGAAACTGCACGTCACCCAGACCGCTATCACCGCTCGTGTCAAAAACCTTGAGAACCAGCTCGGCTGCACGCTGTTTGTGCGCAACCGTGCCGGTGCGCGGCTGACCGCCGACGGCGAGGCCTTCGTGGTGTACGCCAACCAGTTGCTGCAAACCTGGGAAGCCGCCCGCCGTGACCTGCCATTGCCGGACGGCTATCGCAATGTGCTGCATATCGGCGGGGAGGTCAGCCTGTGCAACCCGTTGATGCTCGGCTGGGCCAAGGCGCTGCGCGAGCAGATACCGGGGCACGCGCTGCGCACCGAAGTGCGTGAAGGCGAGTACCTGCTGCGCCAACTGGAGCTGGGTGTGCTCGACGCTGCCTTGGTGTTCCAGCCGCAATACTGGCCGGGCTTGCAGGTGGAGCAGGTGCTGGAAGAAAAACTGATTCTGGTGCAACTGGCGAGCAAACCCTCGCCCTACGTGTATATCGACTGGGGCCAGGGTTTTCGCCAGCAACACGACGCCGCCCTGCCCGACCATGCGCGTGCCGCGCTGAGTTTCAACCTGGGGCCGCTGGCGTTGCAGTACATCCTGGAGAATGGCGGGGCTGGCTACTTCCGCACGCGGGTGGTGCAGAGCTACCTGGACAGCGGCGTCATGCAGCGCGTGCCCAAGGCGCCGGAATTCAGCTTTCCGACCTACCTGGTATATTCGCGGGCGCGAGATTCAGCGGTGTTGCAGCAGGCCTTGGAACTGCTGCGCGAGGTGGTGAAGGCCGAAGGCGACTGGTCGCAACGCTGGGATCCGCTGATTTGAATCACTCTACGCTTGCGCACATGCTAGCCTGCTGGTGTTTCCCCTCGCAGCCTTACCGATGAACAAGAAAAAGTCCGTCACTATCAGCGACATTGCCAAACGGGTCGGCATGACCACCATTACGGTGTCCCGCGCTTTAAGCAAACCCGACCTGGTCAAACCCGCCACCCTGGCGCGCATCCTGGAAGTGGCACGCGAGCTGGACTACGTGCCCAACGCCTTCGCCCGTGGGCTCAAGCGCAGTGAAAGCCTGATCATCGGGGTCATCACCGCATCAGTAGACAACCCGTTCTACAGCGAGATGATCAAGGCGATTTCCCGCGAGGCGAAAAAGCACGGCTACACCATCATGCTGGTGGACACCGATGAGCTGGAAGAACTCGAAAGCAAGGCGGTCGATACGCTGCTGGGGTATCGCGTGGCGGGGATCATCCTGTCGCCGGTCTCCGACGAACCGAGCTACCAGCCCGACTACCTGGAGCGTCTGGGCAACGGCAAGACCCCGGTGGTGTTGCTTGATCGCACGATCCACGACAGCCCGTTCAGCCGTGTGGTGCTCGACAACTACCACAGCGGCCTGCAAGCCGCGCACTACCTGTTACGCCAAACCCCGAACCTCAAGCGCCTGCTGGTGCTGACCGGCCCCGAGCACTCGCGTATCAGCGTGGAGCGCCTCAAAGGCCTGCGGGAAGTGCTAGCCGAACATCCCGACATCCAGGTCGAGGTGCAGGCGGGCGACTACACGCTGATGCCGGCTTACCTGCATACCCTCGATTACCTGGCCGCACACTCGGCACCGGACGCGATCATGGGTTTCAACCAGTTGATCACCCTGGGCGCCCTGCGCGCGTTGCGCATGCACAACATCGCCCATGACAGCCTGACCATCTGCGGCATCGACCGTCTGCCCTTCGCCGATATCTTTGGCGTGCCGATTGCCTGCGTGGCCCACGACGCGTCCCTGGCCGGCAGCAGTGCGGTGCGCCTGCTGCTTGATCGCCTGCAAGACCCGCACAAGCCACGGGACAAAGTGGTCATCGCCGGGCAGTTGGAAAACGGCTAGCGGCTGGTGTAGCCGCCGTCCACAGGCAGGCTCACGCCACTGATCATGCTCGCCGCGTCGCTAAGCAAAAACAGCACCGGCAGCGCCACTTCCGCCGGTTGCGCAAAACGCCCCAACGGAATCGCTGCCAGCGCCGGGTCGCGCTTGGCCGGGTCGGACCAGGCCATCGTCGCCATGGCCGTCAAGGTCACGGTGGGGTTGACGCTGTTGACGCGTATGCCAAAACGGCCCCACTCGGCGCATTGCACGCGGGTGATCGCATCCAGTGCAGCCTTGGAGGCGCAGTAGCTCAGGTGATCGTCCAGCGCCACCAACGACGCCTGGCTGGAGACGTTGACGATGCTGCCGGCCATATTCGCCTCGATCATCTTTGCCGCGACCCGGCTGGCCACTTGCGCAGCGGCGCGGGCATTGACGTGCATTACCTGGTCGAAGGCGTTGGCGCTGATGGCAGCGGCGGGCTCCAGGCGTGAGATACCGGCGCAGTTGACCAGGCCGTGCAGAGGCGGCAAATCTTGCAGGGTTTTATCGAGGGCGATGCTGTCAGCGATATCCACGCACAAGGTGCGGCACCCCAATGCCGCCAACGCCTGGGCATCGCGACCGAGAGCGAAGACTTCGGCGCCGCTGGCGATCAGTTGCTGGGCAATTTCGCGACCGATGCCGCTGCTGGCACCGGTGACGAGGATGCGCTGGTACGAGAAGTCGAAGGTGGTAGTCATAAATAAAGATCTCAAAGCCAATGAAGACCCACTGTGTTGAATCAGGTGGATTGCAGGTTGTGCATGACCGGTTTCAGGGCCGGATACAGCTTGAGGTACTCGGCAAACGCCCGGTCATAGGTCATGACATTCTCCCGCTTGGGCTGCGCCCGCAATTGCAACTGCACCCAGCCGGTGTCCATCTGCCCATCACTCACCAGCCCCACCGTATGCGCCGCCAACAACGCCGCGCCCAAGGCCGCTTCTACCTCTTGCACGATGGTGTACACCGGATAGCGCGTGACATCGGCAATGATCTGCATCCACAGGTCCGAATGGCTGGCCCCGCCCACCACAATCAGGCGCGGGTCCAGGGAATGCGCGCCCTGGCTGCCCGCTTCGATATTGTGGCGCAGGGCAAAACTCACGCCCTCCAGCACTGCGCGGTACAGGTGAAAGCGGCTGTGGTAGAGGTTGAGCCCGACAAAACTGCCGCTGGCGCGGTCATCCCATACCGGGCTGCGTTCGCCCATCAAGTAAGGCAAAAACACCACGCCTTCGCTGCCTGCCGGAATCTTCATCGCGCTCTGCTCCAGCAGTGCCAGGCTGTCTTGCCCCGTGGCCTGGGCCTGCTGTTCTTCGGCCTGGCAGAACTGCTCGCGAAACCAGCTGACCGAGGCCCCGGCGGTGATCGCACCGCCGAAGATGTACAGGTCGCGGTGGCCGTTGTAGACGTGGGGCATGCTCACCAAACCGTGACGTGCATCCACCTGCTGGTTCAGATAGCCCCAGCACATGCTGGTGCCGATCATCGCCACATGATTGCCTGGCTGAGTGACACCCGCCGCCAGGGTCGCCATGGCCGCGTCCACGCCCCCAGCGAGGATCGGCGTGCCCGCCTGCAAGCCCAGGCGTGCGGCCCAGTCTGCAAGCAAACCACCCACCACCTCGCCGGAATACAGCAACCGCTCGGGCATCATCGACTGCGCGATACCCAGCGCATCCAGCATCTCGCCTGACCAGTTGCGCGCCGCCACGTCGTAGACACCGCCGATATTCCCGGCGCTGCTGTGGTCCACCGCCAACTCGCCGGTCAGGCACCAATTGATGTAGCTGTTGGGCGGCAACAGGTAACGGGTATTCGCCCACACCTGGGGCTGGTGCTGCTTGAGCCAGAGCATCTTGGTGAAGCCGTAGTAGCTGTCCAGCGAGTTGCCGGTGATGGCGAACAAGCGCTCCAGGTCCACCTGTTCACGCACCCACGCCACCTGCTCGCCGGCGCGGCGGTCCATCCAGATCAGGCACGGGTGCAGCGGCGTCATCTGCGCATCCACGGCAATGCCCGAACCACCGTACAAACTGCTGATGCACAGCGCCTTGACCTGCGGCGCCGGCACCCCGGCCTTAGCCATGCACTGGGCCACGCAAGTTTCGACAGCATCCAGCCACACCTGCGGCCACTGCTCGGCCCAGCGCACTTTCGGGGTGCCCACCCGGTAGCCGTGGCTGTGCTGGGCGATGATCGTGCCCTGGGCATCCACCAGCAGCGCCTTGGTGCTCTGGGTGCCAATGTCTACACCGATGACGTAGTCCATCTCAGAGCACCGGCTTCAACAGCACCTTGATCGACTTGGTCGAGTTGGCCAGTTCAAACGCCTCGGCCCAGTCGTCCAGCGGGAAATCATGGGTGACGATGCCTTGGGAGGTGACCAGGCCACGCTCGAACAGGTCGATGGCGATGGGGTAGCAATACGGGCCCAGGTGCGCGCCGCGTACGTCGAGCTCCTTGCGGTCGCCGATGATCGACCAGTCCGCGCTGGTCTCGGCGCCAAACACGCTGAACTCGACAAAGCGCCCGAGCTTGCGGATCAGGTCCAGGCCCTGGGTGACGCCGGCCGGTACGCCGGTGGTTTCGATATAGACGTCGCAGCCGTAGTTGTCCGTGAGGCCGTTGATGATCTCGCGAGCGTTGTCACGGGCGGGGTTGATCACCACATCGGCGCCGAACTTTTTCGCCAGCTCCAGGCGTTCATCGACCATGTCGATCACCACCAGTTTTTTCGGGGTCTTCAGCGCAGCGACCTGGACCATGCACAGGCCCAGGGTACCCGCGCCGGCAATCACCACCACGTCGTCGAGCTGGATATCGCCACGGTTGACGGTATGGATCGAGCAGGCCATCGGCTCCACCAGCGCCGAGTCTTCCAGGGACACCGACTCAGGGATCTTGTGCACGATGGCGGTCTTGGGAATGCGCATGTACTGGGCCATGCCGCCTTCGGCCACTTCGCGCTGGAAGCCGAAGATGTTGTGCACTTCGCACATCCAGTATTTGCCTGATTTGCAGAAGCGGCACTTGCCACACGGCACGATCTGTTCGGCGATGACCTTGTCACCGACCTTGACCTCAAAGTGCTCCTCGGCACCCTCGCCGGCTTCGACCACGTAGCCGAAAAATTCGTGGCCCGGTACTACCGGTGCCTTGACCCAGGGGTTGTCGCCGCCCCAGAACATCGCCGCGCCCGAGTGGCACTTGCAGTCACTGGCGCAGATGCCGCAGGCGGCGATACGGATCACCAGCTCATTGGCACGCGCCTGGGGTTTGCCGATGCGCTCCAGGCGGTAGTCTTTCGGGCCGTGGCAGACGACGGCTTGCATGTGAGTGTGCTTGTCCATGTGTTCGGTCCTGTGTAGTGAGGTATTAACGATGGCGCTGACGGCTGATAAAAATCGCCAGCAAGATGATCCCGCCCTTGATCACGCTCTGGACGTAGGGCGACACGCCAAGCATGTTCAAACCGTTGTTCAACACGCCCAGCAGCATGGCGCCGAGCAAGGTGCCGATAATCACGCCGCGGCCGCCGGCAATCGACGCACCACCCAGTACCACGGCGGCAATCGCATCCAGCTCGAACGACACGCCGGCATTCGGCTGGCCGCTCATCAAGCGCGAGGTGAGCACCAGCCCGGCAATCGCGGCGGTGAAGCCGCTGATGCCATACACCAGCAGCTTGAAACGCGCCGCTCGCACCCCGGACAAGCGCACCGCTTCTTCATTGCCGCCGATGGCGTAGATGTAGCGGCCGATGCGGGTGTGTTGCAGCAGCACATAGGCCGCCAGGTAGGTGATCAGCATGATCAGGATCGGCACCTGCAGGCCAAACACACTGGCGCGACCGAAGAACGCGAACCACTCTGGCAAGCCGGAAATCGGGTAGCCGTCGGTGTACATCAGCCCGAACCCGCGGGCGATGCCCATGGTCGCCAGGGTGACGATGATCGGCGGCATATGCAGGTACGCTACGAACAGCCCGTTGCCGATGCCGAAGGCCACGCCCACCAGCAGCCCGGCGCCAATCGCCAGGCCCGGCGGCAACCCGGCGACCATCAGCCCGGCGGTCAAGGTGCCGGACAACGCCATCACCGGCCCCACCGACAAGTCGATGCCACCGGTGAGAATCACGCAGGTCATGCCCACTGCGATGATCGCGTTGATCGACACCTGGCGGGCGATGTTGGAGAGATTGCTGGCAGTGAGGAAGGTGTCACTGGCGAGGATCATCACCAGGGTCACCACCACCAGCCCGACAAAGGGATAAAACGCCGGCGAACGCAGCAGCCGCGCCAGATTCAGGCGCAAGCGGCCGGTGCCGGCGGTGTTAATGGACGTATTCACTTGAGCCCCCTGTTGCATGGCGCATGACCTCTTGAGGATTGACGGCGGACGCTTCCAGTACCTTGACGATGGCGCCCTTGTGGAACACGGCGACGCGGTCGCACATGCCGATGACTTCGGGCAGCTCGGAGGAAATCATGATGATCGCGTAGCCCTGTTCGGTGAGGCTGCGCATCAACGCGTAGATCTGCGCCTTGGCACCCACGTCGATGCCGCGAGTGGGTTCGTCGAACACCAGCACATCGCAGTGGTGGTTGATCCAGCGGGCGATCACGACTTTTTGCTGGTTGCCGCCGCTGAGGTTCACCACAAGGCTTTCGCCACTGGGCGCCTTGATCGACAGCTGGCGCATCAGCGCTTCGACGCTGGCGCACTCGCGGGCCTTGTCGATCAGGCCCGAGGCGTGCTGATACTTGGGCAAATTGTTCAGCGAGATATTTTCGCGAATGCTGAAGGCGGTGATCAGCCCTTCGCTCTTGCGGCTTTCGGGGAGCAGGCCGATGCCGCAGGCCAGGGCTTGGGCCGGGTCATCGAGGCTGACTTTTTCCCCACGCAGCCACACGTCTTTGCTCACCGTGGGCAGCGCGCCCATCATGCCCAGGGCCAGTTCAGTGCGGCCCGAGCCCACCAGACCGGCGAAGCCCAGGATCTCGCCCTTGTGCACATTGAAACGGTTGTGGGGGCCGTTGCGCACCAGCTGGATGTCCTTGACCTCCAACAGCAAGGGGCCGCGTGCAGTAGCGGGTTTAGGCGGAAAGCTGCACTCCAGGCGGCGGCCGACCATCATCTCGACCAGGCGGTCGATGTCGCTGTCAGCCACCTCGGTGACGCCTGCATTGCCGCCGTCGCGCAGCACGCTGATGCGGTCGCAGACCTGAAAAATCTCTTCCAGGTGATGCGAGATAAAAATCACCGCCACACCCTGGCGCTTGAGTTCGCGCATGATGTCGAACAGCAACTCGGCCTCACTGGGAGTCAGCGTCGCGGTCGGCTCATCGAGCACCAGCAGGCGTGCGTCCAAAGCCAGGGCCTTGGCGATTTCGACAAACTGCTGCTCGGCCACGCTCAGGTGCTTGACCGCGCAGTGCAGATCGATGCTGACCCCGAGGCGCTCGAACAACGCCTGCGCGGCCTCGGCCATTTCGCGCTTGCGCAACAGGCCGAAGCGGTTGCTCAGTTCATGGCCGAGGAAGATATTTTCTACCGCCGTGAGGTAGGGAATCAGGCTGAACTCCTGGAACACAATGCCAATCCCGGCGGCAATCGCATCCCGATAGGTCGCAAATTTTCGGGCCTGCCCGTCGATAAGGATCTGCCCTTCGTCCTGATGCTCGACACCGCCCAGAATCTTCATCAGGGTGGATTTGCCCGCGCCATTTTCGCCGAGCAAGGCGTGGATTTCGCCACGCTCCACTTGCAGGTTGATGGCCTTGAGGGCCTGCACCCCCGGGTAACGCTTACAGATGTTTTCCAGCTTCAGAAGACTGCTCATACCGCCGACCTCGCACTCAGAAGGAAGACCTGGGCCCCACGAACTACGCGGGGCCTGTTGGGTTTACCAGCTGAAGTCCTTGGCCTTGGCCTGGTCGATCAGGGTGATGTCCACCGGCACGCTGGCCGGTACTTGGGCGCCCCACTTCTTGGCCAGGGCAATGCCAAGGGCTAGGCGGATCTGGTCGCGGGGGTATTGGGCCGAGGTGGCGATGAAATGGCTGCCGGGTTTCTGGATCGCCTTGATCGCTTCCGGCGCACCGTCGACGCTGACCAGCTTCACGTCCATACCGCTGGCTTCGATGGCCGACAGCGCGCCGAGAGAGCCATTGTCATTCACGCTGAAAATGCCCTTGAGGGTAGGCTGGGCCTGCAACATGTTTTCGGTGACGGTGAGGGCCTGATCGCGTTCCTGTTTGCCGTTCTGGATGCTGACGATCTTGATGTCCGGGTGCTTGGCCACCGCCTCTTTGCAGCCGCGCACACGTTCGAGGATCGGCACCACGGCGATGCCGTCAAGGACGGCGATATTGCCTTTGTCACCGATGGTTTTAGCCAGGTACTCACAGGCCTGGAAACCGGCGTCGAAGTTCTTCGACCCCACGAATGAATCCAACGGGCCATCTGCCTGGGCATCCACCGCCACCACTACGACACCGGCAGCATGGGCCGACTTGACGGCCGATTGCACGCCGACCGAATCAGTGGGGTTGATCAGCAGGATGTCGATGCCCTTTTGCAGCATGTCTTCGACATCACTGACCTGCTTGGACACGTCGTGGCGGGCGTCGGTGATGATCAACTTGGCACCGATGGTCGCGCCGGCTTCTTCCAGGGCGTTTTTCATGGTGACGAAATAGGGGTTGTTGATTTCCTGGAACGAGGCGCCGATGCGGATGGGCTTGGCAGCGTCGGCAAACGCGGGGGTCGCGCTGCCCAGGGTGATGCTGGCAGCCAGTAAACACAGGGTTTTTGGGAGCATTTTCATGGCGTGGGTCTCTGTTTTGTTTTTATTTTTAGAGCAAATGTTATCGTTAACATTTTGCCAGAAACTAACAAGTAATTCAGACCTGTGCAAGCCTCCACTGGTCGGTCTCGGGCAAAAATGTGGGAGTTGGCTTGCCTGCGATGGCGCAGTGTCAGTCTACTTATCTGGCCCTGATACACCGCCATCGCAGGCAAGCCAGCTCCCACAGGGGGATGAGGTGGTCAGTAAAAACTCGCACATCCGCTTACGCCAACTAAGCTCAGCCTCAAATAAAAACACAGCGAGCAGCCGGCCATGCCCCACCCGACCGAGACTTTCCGCGACCGTTACCGCGCAAGCGTCAACCCGCGTTACAACCCCTGGCTGCACGCCGCATTCGTGCTTGGCTACGGCATCGCCTGCATCACGCTGGCCTGGTCCTCCACCGCCGATATCACCGCCCTCCAGTGGCTGACCGTGCCCCTGACCCTGCTGTTCTTCAACCTGTGCATCTACCTCGTGCACCGCCACCTGGGCCATCACAAACATGCATTCGCCCGGCTGTTCTATGCACGCCACACCGGCGATCACCACAGCTTCTTCACCCCCGACCACATGACCTACGACAGCCCTCGGGACTGGCGCGTCATCCTCTTTCCAGCCTGGCTGATCATGCTGCACAGCCTGGCCATCACCCTTCCCGCCTGGTGGCTGCTCAGCCAACTGAGCCCCAACGTTGCCGGGTTGTTTGCAGGCTGCATGATCCTTGGCTACCTGCTCTACGAAGTGTTCCATGCCTGCGAACACCTGCCTGCCGAACACCCGGTGGCACGCCTGCCATGGATTCGCCAGATGCACCGCCTGCATGCCTTGCACCACCGTCGTGAGCTGATGCAGGGGCGTAATTTCAATATCGTGCTGCCGTTGATGGACTATCTGTTTGGCACTTTGTATTGGGAGCCGCGTCCTCACGATAGCCAGAAATGATCAGGAAAAAGCCACAAAAAAGGGGCGGCCTCTAGAGGCCGCCCCTTCTGCTTCACATCACGCTATCAGTGGATGATGTCCTGAGTGCAGATATGCCCCAGGCTGACGTATTGCACATTCTCACCGCCAACGCCCACACCAGGGAACTCAGCCAGCTCAATGCGCCAGCCACCCTCGTTGTAGGTGGTTCTCCACTTGTACGGCACACCGGTGCTGCTGTCGTTGATCACCGTTGTGTAGTCACCGAAGCACGTACCGATATTAGCCGTGGCCTCTGATACACCCGCGCTGTTGGTAGTCGCTTTGTAGTCAACCCAACGGTAGTTCAAGTCGACGAAGTGGTTATCGACGCGCAATACCGGCGTGACCGCCAGCAACGGCGCGCCGGTGGAGTCCGACCATTGGGTCGACCAGTTCAACAGCCGAGCGGTTTGCGTGGCCAGCCACACTTCCGTCACCCGCACGATGTTGTCACCTTTGACACTGCTGGTGTTCAAGCGCGGTGTGGAACCCAGGCTCAGTTGGTAATACTTGCTCGGGTCCTGCGCCACCGCCGGGTTGGCCCGTACACGCACCTTCACCGTGGTGCCCGGCGCGACGCTCGGGTAGGTCGAGGTAGAACCGGCCGGCACGGTGACCCAGTTGGCGCCATCAAAGCGGTCGAAGATCCACTGGTTTCGGCTGCCGTTCTCGTCGCCCGCCAGGTACATGCTCACGCTTTGGCCACGGACCGCCGTGAAGTCGAAGTAATCGACATCGTTGGCGCTGTCGAGATTGCCGCTGACCTTGTTCATCGAATCGGGCAATACGAACGCGGTTTGCGCGCTGTCGTTGGGCTCGAACGCGTCGATGTTGTTGTCCACCGCCACGCCGAAACTGAACTGCGCGTTATCGGCGACCTTGGCCACCATGTACCAGTAGTAGTCGCCGGCCGGCAGCACACCGTTGAGGTATTCATCGGCATTGCCTGCGGCATCCGACGAACCGACCACACTCAGGTTGCCCTGGCCGTCATCCTGAAACAGGGTCAGCGACATATCCGCGCCTGCACTCTGGTTGACCAGTTGCACCTGCACTCGTGCGTTCTGCGGCAGGTTGAAGTGGTAGGCAAACTCGTTACCGGCCTGCACCGCATCGACGGTGTAAAGCGTGTTGATATCCAGGGTTGGAAACAGCGGTTCAAACGCCGCGATAGCCGCACCTTTCAACGCGCCTTGCGCCGGCTTTTTCAACTCACTCACCACGCTGTCGAACGGCTCGGACTTGAGGGATCGGGTCACGGCCTTGGACTGACCAGACTTGGCCACCCGCAGTTTTTTCTTGAGTTCGGTCGAAACCTTCGAGGCGTCCAGCTTGCCGCCGGACTTGAGCGCTTTGTTCACGGCCTGCTTGACCGCTTCGGCACTGAGTTTCGCAGGCGCTTGATCAGCCAGGGCAAAGGCCGAAACGAAGCAGGAGGCCATCATGGCCGCGCCTAGCATAAAGGCTTTTTTCGATTTCATTTTTTATCCATCCATAGTTAAAAAATTGAAGCTCAGGTAACCGGTGACATCCGGTCACCTGGGATGGACTGTAGGATAAGACTGTATGCATGTTCAGCACTTTTTCTAAAAAATGTGAGCCTGGAATTCAGGCTCAAGAAGCGAGAGCACCTCTAAAGCCAGGTGCACCAATAGCCCCAACTGATCGCCCACATTATCGCGAGCCGATAGGGCCATACAGCCCAACGCTTGAGCGCTGGCGGAATGACGGCTAGCTCTGCCTCGGTCATGTAACCTTCTTTCACGGAGCGTTCTGGCGCGCGGAGGATATCAATCATGAGACACATGCGATGAAATCTGACGAGTCGCTGGTTTCGTCCCCAGCGTTGCTGATATTTACGCACCTGCACGTTTTCAATGAAGTAACCTTCCAACGCCTCGAGTTTTGTTCGTTCGACAAAGAGCATTAATCCCAAAATGACGAACGCTCCAACCACCATCACCAGGGTGTAAGCGAGAAAAAACGACATTGTCATGCCCTAGGTGGGAAAATCGAATCACTCTTGATCTATAACGCCCCGTAATGACCGCCTGCAGGTTCGCGCACGTCTACCAATTGCCAACTCATGAGGTGTTTTCGCGAGTGAGGCCTAGTTCTATGGAATTGGGATATCGCACCATCTGCGCCATACTTCCCACACAATCATTTCGATGATACAAACATCCGCGAGGCGATACGGCCACAAGGCCCAGCGCTTAAGCGTCAAGGGGACAGACGCCAGCTCGGCTTCGGTCACAAGGCCTGCCTTCAGAAAAGCTTTCGGCCCTGACAGGATGTCGATCATCAGGCTCATTCGATGATATCTATCGATCGGATCATATCCTTCCCTGAAACGCTTATGTCTAAGAACCTTCTCGTTCTCACTGAAGTAACTTTCCAGTTCATCCAACTTTGCGTATTCAGCAAACACTATCAGTACGAAGACGACAAACACCCAAGCGAACATCACAATGCTATACACAAGAAAAAGGGACATCGTTATGTGCCCTCGGGTTGGAATATCAGATCGCCGTCGACTGCCAATATTCTTCCCCCCAAAAACCCACCAAACTCACCAAAAAAAGCGCCTCCCGCCGCCCCACCCACAGCCCCTCCGATAATTCCACAAGCCAGTTCACCGTTGCCTTTCAGTGAAACACCCAATGCAATCCGGCATGCACTGCGAGCAATAGTTGCTCCACGCTTGCCCAAAACAGCAGCCCCAAATACTCCACCCAGCAACCTCCCCGTCTCCACATACTTCGCCCGCCGACACTGCGCCTCCCTTCCCACCACACACGCCTCCTTGATTTCCAAACCCGCCACGCCTACATCCAACGCCAACCCCAGATATGTTCCTTGCTTTAACCATCTCGACATCTGCGTAATCGTCTGAACCCGTTGCGCATACCCCGCAATCTCGCCTTGATGCAAATAACTTTTGGTCGAGATCCCAAGCGCCTCCTTAAGCGGTTGATTGCCACGCAATCCAGAACCAAATCGTGCAGCCCCTTGCAGTTGCATATCCAAAACGCCAAACATCCTTTGACGCTGTCGTATAAACGACTCTTTGTCCAAACCACCGTCCTTCAATTGCCGATGCAACTGCTCGATTTCCTCCAAAGTATGTGCGACCGCCTGCAGGTGCCGGCTCCACGCCGACGTTACGCTGCCTATCCCAATCGATCCATACGCCAGAATGCTCTGCGCCAGGTCATAGTTTTTGTTTCCAGCCCTATCGAGGGGCATAACCTGGTCCAGTTGCTGACGAATCTCTTCAGCGTGGCGCATCAACCAGGCTTCCTCGATAGAACAATTGACGCTAGACGCCTCTGGAACAATTACTAACTCACCCGGCCTTACCAATTCGTGGCTCAGGTGCCGATTCAGCACATCGAAATGATCTCGGCCCTGCAACACGCCTCCGCGCCATAGCCGTGATTTCAAAAACGGGTAAGGTGAAGCCTGTTGATTGATGTAACCGTACGCCATGTCCTGGATTCCGATACCGAGAAAGGCATCGAAATATAAGCAAGCACCTACAACCCGGACACAAGCAGGCGGGGGTCAAAAATTACGTTTGGGAAGTTGCCTACACAGCAAAAGATGAACGCCTACAGAAAGCGCCCCTAATACCCCGTCATCTCCAAATACCCCACCCCACCCTCAAACCGCACCGGCCCTTCCCAGTACGGAATACCCAGGTCCATCCACGCCTTCGGGTTGACGGCCTCGGTGGTGATGTCCAGCTGTTTGCCGGGAATTTTCAGCGACCAGCGTGTGGGAATACTGCGCCCGTCGATGGCCGTGGTAGTCAGCGGTGTGAGCTGGATGTCGCGGTTGTGCAAGGTCTCGGTGTGGCCCTGGGCGTCGATCCAGGTGCCGGTGAGGTAACCGGCGCCGTCTTTCTGCCGCACGCGAAACAGCATCAGTTGCGCGCCGCGGTCCAGGTGCAAGGAGAACCAGTCCCAGCCGGTCTGGCTGGCGGCAAGGGGTTGGCTGCTCCATTCGCGGTCGAGCCACGCTGGGCCGCTGACCTGGTAGGTGTGGCCGTCGAGGCTGACGCTGCCGCTGGCGGTGAAAAACGGCTGGCTGTAGTAGTACGACGCCTGGCCCTGGTCGGATTTGCGGCTGTAGCCATGGTCGCCTTGCAGCACCAGCGGGCGGCTGGAGGTCAGGTGCAGGTCGTAGGCAAATTGCGCGCCACTGGCCTTGAGTTGCATGTCGGCCAGGGGGCTGGCGGCGCCGGGGCGGCTGGCGAAGTTCCAGTCGTCGATCCAGGCGTTGAACGGCTCTGCCTGGGCCCCGGCTTGCCCCACGCCACCCCGGGCCAGGCGTTCGGCGGCGCAGTGGCGGGTGGCGGAGGTGACGGCGGCGTGGCCGAGCCACACGGTTGAATCGCGCCAGCCCGGTTGGACGGGGCCGGCCTTCAATGCGTTGCGAAACAGCGTCCATTGCACGCCGAAGACATTGCCCTGGGCATCCTTGAGGTTGGCCGTGACGTACCACCATTCGATACGAAAGCCGTCGTGGGGCCCGTGGTCCTCGGGGAAGCTGAAGACTTTGCCGGGCACCACCTGGGCAAAGTCCGCCGCATCGCTGCCCAGCCCGGCGAAACTGTCCTCGGGTGCGGGCGCCTGGTCGCAGCCGCTCAGCAGTAACCAGGCGATGCACGCCAATGCCTTAATCTTCATGGGCGAACGTCCTCAACAAATCCGCCGGACGGCTGCGGTACAACTGCCATAAGGGCCAGGCCGACGCGAGCAAGGTGGCAAGCATCGCCAGCCCCAGCAATTGCGCGAGCTGCCCGGGGAATACCTGCAGCGGCAGGCGCCAGCCGAAGGCCTGCACGTTGATCACCGCATCCAGGCACCACGCCAGCAACAGCCCCAGCGGCAACGCCAGGATCAACGTGAGTACCGCCAGCAGCCAGGTCTGGCCGAGGTTGAGCAGCATCAATTGTCGGCGCGTCACGCCCAGCGCCCACAACGGCGCGAGTTGGCCGAGTCGGCTTTGGCTCTGGGTCAGCAGGCTGATGAACAACGCCACGCCGGCGACGCCAAGGGTCAGGCTGTTCAACGCGGCGGTGGCAGCGAAGGTGCGTTCGAAGACCTGGCTGGACCAGCCCTTGAGTTGCTGTTGGTCGACGATGCGGCTGTCTTCCAGGGCGAACTCACGCTGCACTTCACGTATCAGCGACGGCACGTCGGCGGGCGCTACCCGCAGGTTGAAGCGTGCCGGTGAGAGCGTCGGCCAATGCGCCAACAGGTGCCGGGCATTGACCAGCAGATGGCCCTTGGGGTTGCCGTAGTCGGCGTAGATGCCGACGATCTTCGGCGCCCAGGTGCCCTGCGGGGTGGGGATGGAAACCGTATCACCCAGTTGCACCTTCAGGCGTCGCGCCAGTTGTTCGCTGAGCATCAGGCTGTCGTCTTGCAGCAAACGGTCCCAGGGCGCGTCCACCGCCTCCAGCAACGGCCAGTGTTGACGATAAGTGGGGTTGTCGACCACGCCGAACACCTCGGCGGGCCAGCCTTGCAGTTGCACCGCCACCTGCCAGGCGGGCAATACGGCCTGCACCAGGGGCTGGCGGGTCAACCACGTCTTCAGTTGCTCGGCCTGCTGCGGATTTTGCGGGTTGAGGTACAGCTCGGCGGTGAGACGTTGCTCCAGCCAATGGGTGAAGGTCTGGCGAAAGCCCGAGGTCATGGAGCCGGCGCCGATATTCGCCGCCAGGGCCAACAGCAACGCCATCAGCGCCAGGCTCAAGGCCGGCAGTTGCTGGCGGCAATCGGCCAGGAACCACTGGCCCAGTACCGAGCGACTACGCCCCAGCACGGCTTTCAATAACCCGTTGAGCAGCACCGGTAATGCCAACGCCGCGCCCAACAGCAAGGCCGCCATCAGCACAAACCCGGCGGCCAGGCTATCGCCCAGCCACAGCGCCAACAACGCGATCGCCAGGGCCGCGCACGCCACCCACCCCTGGCGCCGCAGCCAGCGCCCATGGGCTTGATGCCAGGCTTGGGCGTTGGCCAGCGCCAGTAACGGCAAACGCGCTGCGCGCCACAGGCTGCTGGCTCCGGCGAGCAACGCACCGAGCAGGCTCACGCCCAGGCCGGCCAGCCACCACCAGGGGCTCAAGTTCAATTGGCCGGCGACTTCGGCGCCGTACAGGCCGCGCAAACTGGCGGCGACATCCGGCAGCAACAGGCTGGCCAGCAGGTAGCCGCTGGCGATACCGAGCACACCGCTCAACACCGCCAAAGCGCCCAATTCGACGCCCAGGCTCAGGATCAGCATGCGTGCGCTGACTCCGCAGGCGCGCAAGGTTCGCAGCAGGCCGCGGCGCTGTTCCAGGGCCAGGCCGATGGCCGCATGCACGATAAACAGCCCCACCACAAAGGATAAAAAACCCACCGCATCCAGGTTCAGGTGAAAGCTTTCGGTGAGGCGTGACAGGTTGCTGTCCTCGCCCTGCTTGAGTTGCAACGCGGCGGGCGGCGTGGGGTGGCGGGCGGCGAAGGTGTTGTCCAACAGTAGGCGCGACAGGCGCCCAGGCATGTTGAGCAGGGGTTGGGCAAAGCCGATATCGGTCAGCAGCAGGCCGGGCGCCATATCGGCCTGTACCTGCAACGGTGGCAGGCGTTGCCCGGTGGACGTCAGCGGCTGCTCGCCCGCCTGCAACCCCAGCGCCTCTAACGTTTGCGCAGCGACCCAGGTACGCCCCGGCGGCTCGAAAAACGCCAGCATCTGCGCCTGGCTCAAGCGTTGCCCCGCCACGCTGCCGCTGCCGGGCAACGACACCGGGTCGATGCCCATCAGTTGCAGACGCTGTTGGTCACGCCCCTGGAGCACCACTCGCCCCTGCACCACCGGGGATACCGGCCAGCCGGCGCGGCGCAGCTCGGCAAACAGTGCCTGGGGGAAACTGGCGGCGTCCGGCGCAACCAGGCTGGCTTGGGGTTCGCCACCGATCAATTGGCTGGCGCGTGCGTAGCTGTCCCGCGCCTGGCTGTTGAGGGCCTGCACGCCGGTCAGTAGCGCGGTGGCCAGCCACAGGCCGGTGAGCACGCTGAAAAATTGCACCGGATGACGCCGCCAGTGGCTCAGCAACGCGCGCAGCGTCCAGTAAAACAGCGCCATCTCAGCGAGCGTCCATCGGCACGACACGCCCACGGTGCAGCACCACTTGCCGGTCAAGCCGTGCGGCCAGGCGCGGGCTGTGGGTGACCATCAGCAGGCTGGTGGGGCTGTCCCGCAGCAGGTCCAACAGCAGTTGCAGCACTTCATCGCTGGTGGCTTCGTCGAGGTTGCCGGTGGGTTCGTCGGCCAGCAACAAACCCGGTCGCGAGGCCAGCGCCCGCCCGACGGCAACCCGTTGCTGCTGGCCACCGGAGAGTTGCTCGGGGTAACGCCGGAGCAAGTCGCCCAGCCCCAGGCGCTCGACCAATTGCGCTTGCCAGTGCGGGTCGAAACGCCCCGCCAGCCGCGCCTGGAACGCCAGGTTGTCTTCCACGCGCAAGCTGCCGATCAGGTTGAACTGCTGGAAGACCAGGCCGATTTGCGTGCGGCGCCAATGGGCCAGTTGCCCTTCGTTGAGTTGGTCAAGGCGCTGCTCGCCGATGCGGATGCTGCCGGCGCCCACTCGGTCCAACCCGGCCACCAGGTGCAGCAAGGTGCTTTTGCCGCTGCCCGATTCGCCCATCAACGCCAGGCTGCTGCGCTCACCCAGGTGCAGGTCGACGCCGGCCAGGACGGTCAGCGGGCCTTGCGGGGTCGCGTAGTTTTTAACAACACCGTGCACCTGCAACATAAGAACGCTCATCTGAAGGACCAGCAACGAGAATAACGGCTGACGCTCCTGCCCACGCAAATTTTTCACATGGATTTCACCGTCTGCCCATCCACCGAACTTTAAAGTGCCCGCCAACTCGTGGTGACTCACAACTTATTAGTTAATCCAAGTGACACTCTTAACATGCAAGTGTTCAGCAAAAAGACAGCGGTGCTGTGACAGTCTCCTGCCTCACCAAGGGCAACTGCCCAATCGTGCAGCCCTTTTATAAACACAATAAACAGTGCCGAGGATGAACCGCGTGGCAGACATGATCCTGGCCAACCCCCAACCCAAAAGGTCAAGGTTAAAACGCCTGAGAAAATACCGCCTGCACCTGCTTGGCATCAGCGTTACCGCCTTGTTGTTGACGGGCTTTTTATTCTGGCCCAGCTCGCCCCTGGACCTGGGCGTGGGCAATCGCCTGGTGACCTCCGGGGTGCTCGCCAGTTGGCGTGAGGGTGAGCTGGTGGTGCTGGTGCGCCATGAGGAGCGCTGCGACCGCTCGGCCAACCCCTGCTTCGGCCCTGCCGATGGCCTAACCATCAACGGCACTGAACGCGCCGTTGAACTGGGCAAAGCCTTTGATTCATTGGGCATGGCTCTGACCGACGTGCTCAGCAGCCCGACCACGCGAACCGCCCAGACGTCACTGTTCATGTTCGGCAAGACCGAGCTGTCCCCCGGCCCGCTGGCCATCTGCGGCGACGCCATGGGCGGTGAAATCCTCGGCCACAAACAGCCGGGACGCAACCTGATGCTGATCACCCACAGCGCCTGCATGAGCGACTTCCAGACCAGCCTCGGCTTCCCTCACGCAGCCGCTGCAGAGTACGGCAGCGCACTGTTCGTCAAGGTACTACCCAACGGCACCTTCAAGGCCATGGGCACCATGAACAGCGAAGAGTGGACCGCCGCACTTAAACAACTTTAATTACACTTGTTTACATATTAAGCCTTGAGACGTTCAGCAAAACGACAGCCCCACTCTGGCATGTTTAGCCACGTCTGTTAGTTATGCTCTCCAACAACAACTTAGTGACCCTTACGATGCTTCGCCCTATTAAGTTAATACCGCCATTGCCCGTACTTGAACGTTATGGAGCGATGTGCGCATGCCTCGCATAAACCCTGTGTCCTGGCTATTGCTGGGCGTTGCCGTGTTCTTCCTGTTGCCCCTGGGCTTTCACGGTTTATGGACGCCGGACGAAACCCGCTACGCCCAGGTCAGCCAGGAAATGCTGATGAGCGGCAACTGGGTGGCGCCGCACTTCATGGGTGTGCGTTATTTCGAGAAGCCCGCCGCCGGCTATTGGCTGATCGCCCTTGGCCAGGCGGTGTTCGGTGAAAACCTGTTCGGCGTGCGTATCGCCTCAGTGCTGAGCACGGGCCTGAGTGTGGTGCTGGCCTACCTGCTCGCCCGTCGCGTGTGGAACGAGCCGCGCAAGAGCTTTGCCTGCGCCCTGCTCTACCTGAGTTTTGGCCTGGTGGCCGGGCAAGCCGGGTATGCCAACCTCGACCCGCAATTCACTCTGTGGGTGAACCTGAGCCTGGTGGCGTTGTGGTTTGCCCTGGACTGCCGCACGCCATGGGAACGCCTGGGTGCCTGGGCAGTGTTGGGCGTGGCCTGCGCCATGGGGTTCATGACCAAGGGGTTCCTGGCCTGGCTGTTGCCGGTCTTGATCGCCGTGCCCTACCTGGTCTGGCAGCGTCGCGTCGGTGAGTTGATGCGCTACGGGCCGCTGGCGGTACTGGTTGCCGTGCTGGTGTGCCTGCCATGGGCCCTGGCGATCCACCTGCGGGAACCGGATTACTGGCATTTCTTTTTTTGGCATGAGCACATCCGCCGCTTTGCCGCCGACAACGCACAGCATGCGCGGCCGCTGTGGTTCTTCCTGCCAATCATGGTGGTGGCGTGCCTGCCATGGGCCGCCTTGCTACCCGGCACCCTGCTAAAAACCTGGCAGGAAAAGCGCCAGCCGGCGATTGCCTTTCTCGCCCTGTGGCTGTTGCTGCCCCTGGGCTTTTTCAGCCTGAGCAAAGGCAAATTGCCGACCTACATCATGCCGTGCCTGTTGCCCCTGGCCTTGTTGATGGGCCACGGTTTGATCGACCTGATCAAGCAAGGCAAGGCCCGCACCCTAGTCATCAACGGCGCGCTCAATTTCGTGCTTGGCATGACAGCCATGGTGGCGCTGATCTACCTGCAAATCACCCGCCCGCTGTACGGCAATAGCCATGCGGAGATGTTCAACCTGTCCCTGACGTTTATCGTGCTGCTGGGCTGGATCCTCGCCAACCTGCTGCAAGCGGTGCGCCCGCTGACGTTGTGGGCGATGCCCGCCCTGGGCATTGGTTTGCTGGTGGCACTGCTGCCGGCGGGCATGCCGGCCCTGATCGAAGATAACGAGATGCCCGACCAGTTCGTGCTGGAACATCTGGACGAACTGCAACCTACCCGTGCTTTGCTGAGCAATGACCTGGGCCTGGCATCGGCCTTGACCTGGCGCCTGCGCCGGCCCGATGTGGCGTTTTATAACACCCAGGGCGAGCTGCGCTATGGCTTGAACTACGAAGACGCGGCACAGCGCAAGGTCACGCCGGACAGCGTCCAGGCCTGGCTAGCCGAAAACCGCCAACACGGGTCGGTCGGCGTGCTGATGCAGGTCAAGAGCACCAGCGAACACCGCGAAGAAGGGCAGTTGCCCCCCGGCGGCAAACGCTATCGCAAAGGCAACCTGGTACTGACGATTTACCCCCAACAACCTTGAATGCAGCGCCTGCCACGGGGAACATCCCATGAGTTTCTGGAAAACCGAACGCGGCGCCCTGGTGTTACTGCTGGGTACCTCGGCCTTGCTGCTCTTGCTGGGCCTGGGCAGCCGCGACCTGTGGGGGCCGGAAACGCGCTGGGCGAATATCGCCTTGCAGATGCTGCAAAGCGGTGACTATTTCGACCCATACCTCAAAGGCACGCCGTATTACGACAAACCCCTGCCCTCCTACTGGCTGATCACCGGGTTTGCCCATCTGCTCGGCGGCCTCGGCCCGTGGTCGCTGCGCCTGTCATCGGTGATTGCCGCGTGGTTGAGCATTTGGCTGGTGTACCTGATCGGTGAACGCCTGTTTCGAAAAGGCACCGGGCTGATTGCCGGGTGGATGCTCGCCACCACCTTCTACTTCCTGTTCTGGGCCCGCGTGGCCACCGCCGATGTCCTCACCGTGTGCGGCGTGCTGGCAGCGGTGTGGTGGTATTGGCGTGGGCCGGATGACACGCGGTTGGGGCGCTATACGGTGTTTTTTCTGTTGCTGGCCGCCACCTCACTGTTCAAGGGCTTGATCGGTGTGGTGCTGCCGGGCCTGGTGCTGTTGCCACACTTGCTCAGCGAACACCGCTACAAACGCCACCTCAACCTGCGCTTGGTGCTGGCCCTGCTCATCGCAGGCATCGTGTACGCGATTCCCTTTGTACTGTCCCACCGCTACGGCGCCCCCACTTACGGCGAGAGCGGCCTGGAGCTGGTGTTTCGCGAAAACGTGGTGCGTTTCTTCGACCCCTTCGACCATATGGGGCCGATCTACACCTACCTGATCTACTTGCCGGTCTACACCCTGCCCTGGGCACCCTGCTGGTTACTTGGCCTGTGGCTGGCCGTGCGCAACTGGCGCAAGGCGCCGCCCAACGTACGCTGGCTGGTGTGGGGCCTGGGCCTGTTGTTTGTATTCTTCACCGCCAGCGGCAGCCGCCGCAGCTACTACGTGTTGCCGCTGGTGCCCTTCGCCCAACTGCTCGCCGCCTGGTGGCTGAGTGAACGCCTGCACAAAAAACCTTCGAGCTGGCCGCGCTGGCAAACAGGCATTGGCCTCAGCGCAGGCCTGCTCTTGCTGGTGCTGGGCGTGATCTACCCCTGGACCAACGGCAACGGCGGCGTCACCCGCTTCGCCGCCGACCTGCAAGCCCAGGCAGAAAAACGCGCACCCTGGAACCAATGGCAACTGGTGCTGGTAGAGGTCGACAACAAACTGCCCATGTACCTGCAAAACCACGGCAAACCTTTCTACTACATCAGCGAAAACCAGGACTTCCCGCGCCAGGGCGACAGCGCCGCGTTCATGGCCTGGCTGGAGAAAACCAGCGGCCAGGGGTTTGATCCGCAACGCACGATAATCGTCGCGCAGTATTCCAAGGACGAGCCCGCGCCGTTGGCGTTCCTGGGGGTGGATCATCAAGTGGTGACGACGCAACCAGATAATGGGGAGCGGTTGTTCAAGGCGCGTGAGGGAGGGAGTGTGGCGTTTGTTCCGGGGATACGCTGAGGTACTGTTGCTTGCTGGCCTTTTTTCATGGCGAAGATTCTGGCGGTGTGGCATTTGTTGGCGATTGCCAAGACTACGGTGGATTGCTCCTACCTTGGTATTGATGCAAATACCTTGGTAGTTCAGGCGAACCGGGTCGATGCCATCGCAGCATAATATCTACACAACTTTAACGCGACGCAGGACCTGTGGCGAGGGAGCTTGCTCCCGCGACGGCCTGACAGCCGACGCTGATATAACTGATGCCCCGCGATCCAATGTGGGAGCTGGCTTGCCTGCGAAGGCGGCCTTAAATCCGACCAGTATCTCGGGTCAGACCGCGTACATATCGGTTCCTGCGGTAATGGCTGCTATTGGTTCCGCTTTTACAGCGGGTCACTGTTGAAAAGAGCCGGACAGTTACCGGTCAGTCTCAACTGATAAGCGTCAGGCTTGCACGCTATGGTGATAGCTCCATCGAGGACCACTATCGCGGAGAAACCCGTTCCCATCTCGCAGGCATTCAGACACCGATACCAGCATCTCAAGTTCTGGGCAGACTCGCCGCGTGAATAAATGCCTCATCCAAAGTACTGCCGCCGTACCTGCTCAAAAATCCCTCGGCATTGGAAAACCGATTAAAGCGTTGTTGGCTTAGCATGTAAAAGTCATCGCAGTGAGTGACGATCTCGTCAATGTTATGCGACGACACAAGTATCGCCACACCTTCCGCCGCCGCACCCTCCAGACACCGCCAAATGTGGTACCGAAATTCCGGGTCAACCCCCGCAGTGGGCTCATCCAAAATCACCAGGTCTGCGTTAACGGACAATAACGACAAGGTGAAAAACCAACGCTTTTCGCCATAGCTGCAAAGGGATGATTTCTTCTTCCAGATTTCGCAATAGCGTTCAGCAATACCAGGGCTCCACTTTTCAATTTTTTCCAAGGCGTGCCGCTGGGTTACGCGCGTATCGGAGCAAAAAAGCATCATCATGTTAAAAACATCGAACATTCGAAATACGGGAGGCGTTGCGATGATCTGTGACAGGTAAAGTAGCTTGGAGAATGAATGTTGCACTTCACCGCCATTCAATTTCTTCAGGCCACAGATCACGTCAAAAAACGTAGTTTTTCCGGAACCATTAGGCCCCAATAAACCTATCATTGTGCCGGCCTCGACTTCCAATGAGGCACTCTTGAATAAAATATGCTGACCGTACCTAACGTCCAGTGCATCCACGATTAGCCGTTTCATCAGTACCGACTCCAAACGGGGTTGATGAGTAAAAATCGGAACACAAACCACCCTGTGACAATGATCATTCCTAAAATCGACGCTACCAATGTAGCGGACCCGGTCACCCCCACCAACATCAGGCGATTGGCCCACCCCATCGGATTAAAAAGATCGATTACGTTAAATAGTGAATACGAGGTGCTAAGGCTACCGATACCCAGCGCCAACATAGAGACTGATAATATGGAAAAAAGAGTATTAGTATTTTGAAAGCCTATGGGCACCAGCGTCAACAATAAGGATGGAGTAGAGAAAAGCAAAAAACACATATAGAAACGACCAACAATAACCAACCACTCTTCCAAGGCCATCAAACCAAAATAGCCCCGCGTCAGCACATAAAATACCGAACAATAAATCAGCGACATAAATGAGTACGCTAAAAACTGCCCAGCGAGAAAGGTGATCTTAGTACGCTTTGTATACACAAAGGAGCGCAAAAAACCACTTTCTCTTCGCCCTACTATATAAAACGCCAAACCAAACAGTGCAACGCTTGAAGAAATGAAAGCGTAAAACCATGAAGTGGCAGATGCGTAGTCACGTAAAGATTCTCCGCCAGTGTACCCAGCGTAAGTAATCAAGTAGAAGGTTACCACTGGGGATATTACGATCCACAATAGGGCGACCGGCTCTTTCAATTGTTCCTTAATAAAAAGCTTTGCCAGCAAGAAAGGCTTAGATAATGGGTAGATACGCATAGTTCACCTCATGAAATGGCACCATTTTATCCAAGCGAGACGAAAACAAAAATGCGAACTGAAGTACCACCCATAATCTAGTAGACAAAAAGAAACATGCAACAAAAACAATTTACTCTTGTAGGAATTCGGTCACGCCCATTTAAGAACTTTCACTCATTAAAATCAGAAAACCAACAATTGCCATAAAGAAGACACAATCAATGAACTTTCACACACCAAATTATTTCCTCATAAAATAACATCTTAGAAGTTGCCAACTTCGGAATTCAACAACCCTTCCCTGGCGAGTTCTCCATAGGAAGCGACGTAAAATTACAAATAAAAAGGTAATAAATCCGACAAGTGGTCCGCCGAGTTAGCGCCTTCAAACACTTTAAAAGGCCAGCAAGCCGTGTCCCTCGTTTAGACGCGGCGGGTGTCGTCTCCTATCCAAAGCGGAGCTACAACATGAATAAAGTCCTACCCGATCCACCCCTCGATCCCGCAAAAGAACGTGCCACATTCAACCGCGCCATCGACGACCTGGTTTGAAGATGCCTTGCTCTACACCGCCAGCTTGATCGACAGCGCTTCGGCCACGGCGCTTGATTGTGGTGAGCTGCTGGATAGCCCGGGGCGGGCGAAGATTCTGGCGGTGTGGCATTTGTTGGAGATTGCCAAGACGACGGTAGATCGCTCTCTGTAATTAGATGGACTCGCCCAAGCCGAGGCGTCTATGCGCCACGGTGGCATTCTTATAGAAGCCAACGACAGCGAGGGCGAGCCCATGAAAAAGCATACGACGATCAATCAGTCTTTGTCAGCCGA
>NZ_JAENSV010000035.1:0-45565 GCF_016613265.1 Pseudomonas sp. MF6751 | reverse complement strand
AGGGAGCCAAAACAACTTGAGCAACCGAGGGGGAGTGCCTCGGTGCCTATTCAGGGCCTCGACATTGATCGGGGCCTTTTCGTTTTCGGCTCCACCACACCCATTGCTCCGAGCTGGGAGTGCTGTGTGAGCCGACTTATTACACAAGGCCGACCTCGGCCATCTTTCCTGATGGAGTTGCGATGGATCCTACCGACCTCGGCCCAGGCACAGCTACCTGGCTGGGCGGTAGTGCCACCGTAGTGCTAGGCGGCCTGCTTTGGTTGCGCAAGTTCCTGTCAAAGGACGCGACTGACCGGGCTATGGATAGCGCGGACATCGGCACACTTCGCCGGCTGAACGAGCTGCTGAACCAGGAGCGCGCCGCCCGCAAAGAAGCCGAGGCGCGCGCTGATCAGTTCGCGAAGGAGCGGAACGATCTCGCCGCCGCCGTTGGGCGCATGGAAGGCAAGATCGAAGCGCTGACCAGCCAGGTGGCTCAACTCACTGACCGCGTGACGCAACAGAGCGACGAGATCACTCGCCTGCGCACCAAGCTGGGAGGAATCGCCTGATGGACAGATGCGCATTGGAATTTATCGCACGCCGCTGGTGGCGCCGGACTGAAGTTTGGGCCATTGCTGTCGTGCTGGTGGGTGGTGGGGCTGTTTTGGGCTATCAGGCCGCCTACTGGTCACTCGCCGAGAACCAGAGCAATCAGGTCAAGGGCATCCGCGAGGCCTACGACACCGCGATGACTGAGCGCGATAAGCGCCTGGAAGAGCTGACCCGCAAGACCGGCACTGCCGCCGACAAGGCCACCAAGGCCGCAACCACTGCGGCCCAGGCTGCTGATAAGGCGGACGAGGCACTTAATCGTGGATTACTTGATCGGTGATAACCGCTACTCAGCCAGCTACCAAGACCTACGCGAAGAGCATGCCCGATACGTCCGGATGACTGACAAGCGCTTCCTGAAGGAATTACCAGGGGCTTTGCACTTCGCGGTGTTCGTGTGCTGGTTCAAGGAGCTGCCGACAAGCCAGGTGCTTTCGGATGAGGGGATCGTCCACCAGTTGGCCCACCTGATCCATTTGAAGGGTGAGCCGCTTGTGATGGGCAGACTCGGAGAGATCCGGGAGCTGTTCGATCAGCAGCTTCGGTTAGCGCCGTAATTCGCGCCACGTTTTCGAATGCGCAAAATCGTGGCGCGAGACAGGAGTAGGGCATGACCGTCAAGGTTCTTGAGTTCAAGCGGGAAGACTGGCGCGATGCCGCCAAGACCCTGCGAAAGATTGCCGACGACCTCGACGCAGGTGAGCACCCCGAGTGCACCGTAGGCGCTTTGACGCTGATCGGCGCGAAGGGAGAGGTCACGGTGTTCGGCCTCGGCCCCAAGTGCGATGACCTGCAATGCCTGGGTGCTATGCGCCTGGGTGAGCAGAAGCTGATTGATGTGCTGCTGGATACATCAAACGACCATTGAATGACGTTCGAACGACGTTGAATGACCATTCATTCGCGAAACACCCCATGAATGAGGCTTAGCCATGGCCCTATGCGGCGCAAAGAAGCGCAGCAACGGGGAACCATGCAAGCGACACGCTGTTCCGGGTTCCTCTCGCTGCAAGCTACACGGCGGGGCTGCCACTAAGGCCAACAAAGGCAACCAGCATGCCCGCAAGCACGGAATCTATTCGGACACTCTGACTGCTGATGAGCATGGCCTATGGGATGACATCGGCATCGGGACGCTCGACGACGACATCAAGATCGCCAAACTCCAGTTGCGTCGGGCGCTGATGGCCCAAGCCAAGGCTGAAGCGGGTGACGGACTTGTTCTGGATATGGAGAGCATCCACACCCAGGCGACCGATCCCGTTGAAGAGGGTGAGCCTGCGAAAGAGCCAGGCCGTCCATCAATGACAACCCAGCGTCGACGCCAGGGCTACGAAGACATCATCAACCGCCTGCTTGGCCGTATTGGTGACCTTGAGTCGAAACGCGCCGACATGATCAAGAAGCTCGACCCTGAAGACGACGGGCCATTGCCTCAGCGCATCGAAGTAGTGGTGACTGACGCGAGACGCCCTAATGCCGAGCCTTAACGTACCTCAAGCCCAGTTCCTGGCGCTGCCTCACAAGTTCCGCGCCTTCGTGGCAGGGTTTGGCTCTGGCAAGACGTGGGTAGGTTGCTCGGCGCTCGGGAAGCACTTTTGGGAGTGGCCGCGCATCAATGCCGGCTACTTCGCTCCGACATACGCCCAGATCCGCGACATCTTCTACCCGACAATGGAGGAAGTGGCGCACGACTGGGGGCTTCGCACTGAGATCAATCAGTCGAACCATGAAGTGCATGTCTACAGTGGGCGGCAATACCGCGGCACCGTGATATGCCGATCCATGGAGAAGCCGCAGACAATCGTCGGTTTCAAGATTGGTCACGCGCTGGTCGACGAGCTCGACGTAATGAGCTTGGTCAAGGCGCAGCAGGCATGGCGCAAGATCATCGCCCGGATGCGCTATAACGCCCCAGGCTTGCGCAACGGGGTGGACGTAACTACGACCCCGGAGGGATACAAGTTTGTCTACCAGCAGTTCCTGAAGCAGGTGCGCGACAAGCCCTCGCTGGGTGATATGTACGGCCTGGTGCAGGCCAGCACGTTCGACAACGAACTGAACCTGCCGCCTGACTACATCCAGTCGCTGATGGAGTCTTACCCGCCGCAACTGATCCTGGCTTATCTCAACGGCCAGTTCGTCAACCTGACGTCCGGGTCCATCTATCACTCTTACGACCGCAAGAACAATCAGTGCTTCGACACTGTGCAGTCTGGCGAGCCCCTGTTTATCGGCATGGACTTCAACGTCGGCAAGATGGCGGCCATTACGCACGTCAAGCGAGAGGGGTTGCCCAGGGCGGCTGATGAGCTGGTGGATGGCTACGACACGCCAGACATGATCAGGCGCATCAAGGAGCGCTACTGGCGGTACGACGGCAAGGACTACGAGAAGACCTGCGAAATCAGGATCTACCCGGATGCCTCGGGCGGTTCACGCAAGTCGGTGAATGCCAGCGAGACGGACATTGCCATTCTTCGGCAGGCCGGTTTCACGGTGATAGCGCCAGCAGCGAATCCGCCGGTGAAGGACCGCATCAACGCCATGAACGCGATGTTCTGCAATGCCCAGGGCGAGCGGCGCTACCTGGTGAACCCGTTCACCTGCCCGACCTACGCGGACGGCCTTGAGCAGCAGGTGTGGGCTCCCAACGGCGAGCCAGACAAGAAATCAGGCGTGGACCATGCGAACGACGCCGGCGGCTACTTCATCCATCACGACTACCCGATCATCAAGCCAATGACCCACATCCCTGTCACCTTCACCTTCTGAGGCCGATATGCCCAACTACAGCGCCATCAGGCAAGAGTACAGCGATGCCTTGCCCGGTTGGCAGCTGGTCAAGCGTTGCGTAAAGGGGCCGAGAGAGGTCCGCAAGTACGACGAATATCTGCCAATGCCTGATCCGCTCAACCAGAGCGAAGAGAACAAGGCCCGGTACGAGCAGTTGAAGAAGCGCGCCATGTTCCTGAACGTGGTCGGCCGCACGCGTACTGGCCTGCTGGGCGCCGTGTTCCGCAAGACTGCCGAAATCAGCCTGCCCACCGCCATTGAATACCTGAAAGAGAACGCCAGCGGCGACGGTGCGAGCCTGGAGCAACTTAGCAAGGAGTCGACCGGCGAATGCCTCGACACTGGACGCGGCGGCCTGCTGGTGGACTTTCCAAAGGTCCAGGTACCAGAAGGCCAGGTCGCGCTCACCGTCGCCCAGGCTGCGAACTCACGCGCCTTCATCCACTTCTACTGCGCCGAGAGCATCATTAACTGGCGTGAAGACGTGATCGACGGCGTGCGCCGGCTGACCCTGGTGGTGTTGCACGAAAAGATCAATGTACCAACGCCAGATGGCTTTGAGTTCACCGCCAAGGACCAATACAGGGCCCTGATGCTGCGTGACGGCAGGTACGTGCAGAGCGTGCACAGCGCTGACGATCCAGAAGGCGAAGAGACAGAGCCCAAGGACAAGGGCGGCCTGCCTTTTTATCACATCCCGTTCCACTTCTTCGGCGCCGAGAATAACGACGCGAGCATCGACAAGGCGCCGCTGGAGGATCTGGCCGAGGTGAACGTCCTTCACTATGGCAACAGCGCCACGGTGGAAGAGTCGGGCTTCATCGCATCGCAACCTACTCTGTTCATCACCACTGACATTGATCCGGACAGCTTCATCAAGCTCAACCCGAACGGCATGCAGATCGGCTCGCGCAGGGGTCACAACCTGGGCAAAACCGGCAGCGCCACGTTTCTTCAGGCCGATGAAAGCCAGCTGGCCCGCGAGCTCATGAAGGACAAAGAGCAGCAAATGCTCATGATCGGCGCCCGCATTGTCCAGCAAGGCAGCGGCGCGGAAACGGCAGAGGCCGTGCGTATCCGTTACAGCTCCGACAACTCGGTGCTTGGCACCATAGCCGGCAACGTGAGTGAGGCGGTTCGCCTGTCCCTGTTCGACGCCCAGCGCTTCATGGTTGGGGATGTGGATGAGGAAGGCACTGTGTTCTGGCTCAACCAGGAGTTCTTCGACGAGGTCATGGACGCCCAGGCGATCCTGGCCCAGATGCAGCTTTGGCAACAGGGCATCATCGCCAAGACGGACTTCCGCACCAACCTGCGCCAGTCCGGCGTGCTGGATTCGGACCGCACGGACGAAGACATCGACTCTGACCGCGAGGAAGAGGCGCCGGTGGTGGGTAGCGAGCCTGGGACCGGTGAGCCTCCACCCAATCAGCCGCCCGAGGTGAACGATGAGTAGTGAAGGCTACCTGACGGACGCCACCACCCGGCACCAGGTATACGTCCAGCGTTATGCCGGCGGCAACCTGAAGCGGGTGGCGGCCTTCATCAGCAAGGCCATCAAGACGGCAAAGGATCGCGTATCAGCAGGGCTGAGCGATTACGGCACCAGACGCTACACCTCGCAGATAGAAACGCTCCAGGGCGATTTGCGGGGCATCTACGACGACATGAAGGGCCGGGCACAGCTTGACCTTGGAGAATTCGCTGCATACGAGGCTGAGTTCAATGCGACGATGCTGGGCAAGGTCGTGAAGCTGGTTGTTCAGCTCAACGTCCCTTCGGCCGAGATGGTGAGCGCTGCAGCATTGGCTGACCCGTTGATCCTTGAAGCGCGAAAGGGTGCCCAGCGGATCAGCATCGGTGGTGCCCTTGACCAGTTCGGGACCAAGAAGGCGGCCGAGATCATCGGCGAGATCCAGATTGGCTCCAGCCTGGGCGAGACCAGTCAGCAGATCAGTAGGCGACTCACCAGCATTCACCAGCTGCATCAGGATCAGGCCTCATCGCTCGTTCGCACCATGACGAACCATGTAGCCAGCACGGCGCGCATGGAGACTCTGAAGGCGAACGACGACATCCTCAAGGGCTGGCGGTGGATATCCACCCTGGACAGTCGGACCTCGCACATGTGCCAGGCCCGCGACCAGCACCTGTACGGATGGGATGATCCCAAGCCGCCCGGGCACTGGAACTGCAGGTCAAGCGCACTGCCGGTTCTCAAGGATGAGTATGCCAGAGAGATTCCTGGCTCAACTCGACCCTCAGTAGGACCTGACGGTGCGACTTTAGTATCGAGCAAGACAAGCTATCAGGACTGGCTTTCGCGCCAGCCTGCGGCCTTCCAGCGCGACGTGCTTGGGCCGAACCGGTACGCACTGTTCACCAAGGGCGACCTGACGCTCGACAAGTTCGTCGATGACAACGGCAAAACCCTGACCCTGAAGCAACTGAAAGACCTTGAACCGCTGGCCTTCGAGCGAGCGGGACTATGAACAGCCGGCCATGAGCCGGTTTTTTTACGCCCGCGGCTGAGCCAACGGCAAATCATCCGGGGGATGACATGAAATACCTGATCGACAAGGCTGCATACGACGCACTCGAGCCATCCCTGCAGGCTTTCTACAAAGCCCAGGGCGAAGACTACGCGCTGGCTGTTGAGGGGCTGCCCACCGGTGGCGGTGACCTCGAGGGCCTGCGCAACCAGGTGCAAACGCTGCTCACCGAGAAAAAGGATGAGAAGCGCAAGCGCGACGCGGCCGAGGCCGAGCAGCGCCGCCTGCAAGAAGAGTCTCAGCGCGCCAATGGCGAGTTTGAGCAGCTCTACACCAGCGCCCAGCAGGCACTGGAGGCCGAGCGCGCCAAGAACCTGGAGATCATGAACCGGGTTGATCGCCGCGACCTGAGCGCCGCCGCGAGCAAGATCGCAACCGGCATTGCCGACGGCGAGAACGCCGAGATCCTGGCCGAGTTCGTTGAGCGCCGCCTGAAGATCGTAGAAGGCCAGGTCAAGGTCACGGACGCCTCCGGCAACCTGACCATCGCAACACTCGAAGACCTGGCGAAAGAATTCCAGCAAGCGCCGCGCTACGCATCATTGGTGCGCGGCACGCAAGCGAACGGTGGCGGGGCTACCGGGGGTAAGGGTGGCGGGGCCACCAAAACGTGGGACCAAATGACCGGTATGGAGCGCGTAGAGCTTCGCCGAACCAACCCCGCCGAGCACGCGCGCATGAAAGCCGCCGCTAAGGCCGATTAAAAGGATATTCCGCAATGCCTACCATTCTCTCCGACGTAGTCTTCCGCGACGAACTGCGCGACTACATCAGCGTAAACACCGTCGAGCGCACCGCTTTCTTCGAATCCGGCATCCTGACCACAAACTCGGACATGACCACTCTGCTGGCCAGCCCGTCCAACACCTTCACCATTCCGTGGTGGGTTGACCTGGATGCGTCCATCGAGTCGAACTACTCGAACGACGTGTACACCGACATCGCTGTGCCTTTGTCGGTCGCCACCGCATCCATGCAGGCCCGCGCTGCTTACCTCAACGAAGGTTGGAACGCGATGAGCCTGGTGAAGAACATCACCAAGCAAGACCCGCTGGAGTTCGTGGCCGGGCGCCTGATCTCCTACTGGCAGCGAGTGGCCCAGCGCCGCACCATCGCCACCACCATCGGCATCTACAACGATAACGTTGCGAGCAATAACAGCGACATGGTTGTGGATGCAGGCGGCACCATCAACGCAGCGGCCATCATCCGCGCCAAGGCGACCATGGGTGACTACTCCGGTCAGTTGGGCGGCCTGAGCGTAATTGCAATGCACTCGGCCGTTCAGACTGAACTGCAGATCCTGAACCTGATCGACTTCACCCCGCTGGCTGACCAGATCCCAGAGTTTGGTCGCTTCCAGGGCATGCGCGTTGTGGTCGACGACTCCATGCCGGTGATCACTGGCACGCCGAACAAGTACCTGTCCGTTATCTTCGGCCCGGGCGCTATCGGTTATGCCGAGCAGCAACCGGAAGGCGAAGACGGCCTGGAGTACGAGCGCGCGCCGGATCGCGGCAATGGTGGTGGTGCCGAAACCCTGTGGACTCGTCGCAACTTTGTTGTGCACCCGCTGGGCTACAGCTTCCTGTCGGCGACCATTACCGGCACTCCGACCACCACCCGCCCTATCTCGGCGAACTGGTCCGACCTGGCACTGACTACCAACTGGGAGCGTAAGTTCGCTCGCAAGCAGGTTCCGCTGGCTTTCATCACTTCCACCGTAACTGCTTAACGGGGGCGCCATGCCATCACCACGGGATAACTTGCGCTTTACGCTCAAGAAGCTTTACGACTGGCTCGATGCCAATGTGGGCGCCGCTGCGGTGGCGTGGTCGGCTATCACTGGGAAGCCTACAACTTTCCCGCCGACCGTCGGCACCACCGCTGCCACCGCGACGGCTGGCAACGACACCAGGCTGACCACGGCCATCAAGGGCGCGGCCATTGCAGGCAACGTCATCACGTTCACCCGTGTCGATAACACGACATTTACGCTTACCGTTCCGGGGGCGTAGGAGGGATCATGACTGTTCAAAAAGATAACCACATTGACCCCAATGTGAAGGCCCGCTGGGGCTTTGGTGGAACTGAAGGGGCCGTAACCGTCGGCCCGCAGACTGTCGGCGAGACAGGCGGTGTCGACTCGGCTCGGACCGAGTCGGACGAAAAGGCTGCTCGCAACAATGGCGGCGGTGAAAACACCGAAGCCGCCAAGGCCACCAAAGGCAAGTAACACCCGGGGCTTCGGCCCCACTCATTCAAGCGGAGGCCAGATGGCTACCTACATCACTGTGGCGGACGTTGACGCCATCCTGGGCTCTACATGGGCGCCAGATGACAAGAAAGCCCGCGCAGTGCTGCAGGCGAATGCCTATCTGACCTCGCTCAATCTGGTAGGCGTCGATATGGACGCAATCCCGCAGGAGGTTAAGCAGGCCGGCGCCGAACTGGCCAAGGTCGCCTCAGACGGCAAGCTGTACCAGCAGCAGACCGAGGGATCGCTTGAGGCCAAGACGGTCAAGGCCGGATCGGTCAGCACCAGCAAGACTTTTGCCTCGCTGGACAGCAGCAAGATCATTGCGCAGCCCGGTGATGTGCAGTTTGCTTTGGCGCTACTATCGCCTTGGCGTTCGAGCCCGTTCTCGTTCCGCGTAGATCGGGGGTGACCCATGGGCCTACGCGAAGACATCCAGACCGATATGGCCGAGGCCTTCGATACTGACCTTGCCGATGCCGTGCAGCCATTCACTGGCGGCGTGACGCTGCCCGGCACGTGGGACCCGGTAACCGAGGCCGCAGGGCCGCCCGTTGTGATCGCCTACAACGGCCGCGGCGTGTTCGACGCCTTCAAGATGGCTCAGGTCGACGGTGTGAATATCCGCGCCACTGACCAGCTGCTGATCGCGCTGACCAACGAAACGATCGGCGACATCCCAGACATCGTCCACAAGATCAATGGGTTTGACGTTATCAACGTCCAGACCGACCCGGCCGGCGCCCATTACGAGATACAGTTGAGGAAGACCTGATGGCTACTGGATGGACGACACCGCCAACTCTATTTTCCGACCAGATAGAATCTGAGATCGCGACCAGAGTTCGGGTCATCGCTATGGCCATGCTCAACGAAATTACATTGAGGTCTCCGGTTGATACGGGGCGGTTCCGCGGCAACAACATTGTGAGTATAGGGGCGCCGGTATTTAGTCAGTCGGCAAATGTAGATCCCACAGGCTCTGCAACCATCAGCGCCGGCCTCAATGCTGTTACCGGCCTGGAGCCGTTCACCGTCGTTTATATCCAGAACAACCTGCCGTATGCGGAGCGCCTTGAAAACGGCTGGTCCGATCAGGCCCCAGGCGGCGTGTACGGTCTGGCCTTTATCGGCGTATCTGAGGCCTACAAATGACCTACGAGCAGATCAGGGCGGCGCTCACTGCGCGAATGGTCGCCTTCAATGGTATCGCCCAAAAAAATATAGGCTACCCAAATCAACCGAAGCTGTTCGACCCTCCAGAAGAGGGTCTGTGGTGCGCTTTCAACCTGCAGTACGCCACAGCATTTATGGCGGGCATGGCCGACAAGCCTTACACCCGCAAGCCCGGCCAAGTGAGCATTCAGTGCTTCGCTAGGCTCAATACCGGCACAAAGGCCATCAACGAACTGGCCGGCGCACTCGAAGCCCACTTCGCCTACTGGATGTCCGGCGAACTCGAGTGCATGGAGGCCAGCCAGGTCGTCGCCGGTGAGTTCGAAGGCTTCTACCAGATCAACGTGAACATCCGGTTCCGCGCCGGCTGAGCCAGGCAACACCATCCACCCGCCTTGAGCGGGTTTTTTTATGCCCGCAGATAGGAGACTCACCCCATGAGTTCCGGCGCAAAAGTCGTTTCGCACATCATCAAGGAGGTGACGCCCGGCGTTACCCCCGTAGGCACCTGGGACACGCTGCGCCTGACCGGCAACGCGCTGACCCCGACCGTAAACGTTGCGGTCAGTGACGAAATCACCGATACCCGCATTAGCCAGGGCTCGGTGGCCACCAGCACCGACATCGGCGGCGACCTGACTGCCGAATTCTCGTTCGGCTCGTTCGATCAGCTGTTGGAGGCTGCCTTCTACGGCACCTGGACCGGCAACGTGCTGTCTGTGGGTGATACCCGAAATACCTACAGCATCGCCAAGGGCTACAGCGACGTCGGCGTGTACGGAGTGTTCAAGGGCTCGCACGTATCTACCTTCGCCCTCGACATCCCGTCCGATGGCAAGATCACCGCCACGTTCAACATGGCGTGTCTGGACTACGACGATGGCGAAGATCCAATCGTTGTTTCCCCAAATGCGCCGACCACCACCCCGTTCCTCTCGAACAACAATGTCGGCACCATTATGGTGGATGGCGAGTCGCTTGAAGGCCTCGCCTGCGTATCGGCCATGACCATCAACCTCGACAACAGCCTCCAGGCCCAGCGCTGCATCGGTAACACCAAGCTCGGCCCTGGCGCGCAGATCGCTACCGAAGCGGCCATCACCGGCACCATCACCCTGGCCTGGTCAAAGCGCGCCTGGGAGATCTGGAAGAAGACCTTCACCCGTCTTCCAATCTCCGTGGTGTTCCCGATCACCGACGCCCTGGGCAACAAGTACACCTTCAACTTCCCCGCGGTTGAAGTGGATGGCGAGCTGCCAAGCGGCGGCAAGCGCGACCTGATTGAGGTGACGCTGAACTACACCGTCGCCAAGATCAGCCCGACCATCACGCGCCTGGCATCGCCGACCGCTGTTACCGGCGTGACCGTTGCGCCCACTACAGCCTCTATCGCTGTCGCTGCCACTCGCCAGATGACGGCTACCGTGGCGCCGGGTGGGGCAAGCCAGGCGGTTACCTGGACCAGTGCGACCCCATCGGTTGCAACCGTCAACAGTTCGGGACTGGTCACTGGGGTTGCCGCTGGCACATCCGTAATCACCGCCACAAGCGTTGCCGACGGCACCAAGACCGGCACCGCGACGATCACGGTCACCGCGTAACACGATCAACCTTTTGGCTGCCCAGGCTCTAACGCATGCCTGGGCGGCCTTTTTTATGGCGCGGCGTTGAGGATTCAGCATGGCTCTCACACTGAGCAAGAAGGCACCAGTCAGCGATCTGCGCTGGGCCAAGTTCGACGAAGAAACCAAGATTCAGCTGGGCGGCATCGATAACCCGGAATACCTGATCGCGCTTGAGCGAGTGCGCCGGCGCATCCAGCGCAATGACGCAAGCTTTGCCCAGGGCGAGATTGGCGTGGTTGCCGGGGAGATGACAGAGCACCAAAGCCACTGCGCTCTGCTTGCGCAGTACATCGTCAAGGACTGGGATGGCGTGCAGGACGATCAGGGCAACCCGCTGAAGTTCACCGTGGCCGCGTGCACCGAGCTGCTCGAAGCAAATATCGAATTCTTCCTGTTCGTCCTGCAGGAAGGCAGCAAATCAACGATTGAAGCCGGCACAGAACTGGCTGAAACCGTGGAAAAGCAGTAACCCGGTTCGAGTGGGAGAGGGAGTGGGGCGGCCAGGCCGACAAGCGCCGGGCAATCTATGAGCGTCTGCGCATGGAAATACCGGAAGAGCCGCCGACCGACCCCATCACCAAGCACCTGCTCGCCACGTTCTTCGGCGTCTGCCGGGGCCGCCGCTTTATCACAACCATGGTGGGAGCCTTCCCGCTGCCGCTGTCTGCCCGCGAGATATCCGACTGGCTCGAAGCTCACCCATCCCCCCTGGATCGCCGGGAAGTGGATGAGGTGATGTTTGCGCTGGACGTGATTTGCCTGAGCGAAGAAGACGACTGATCCGCCGCCCTGCGGCAATTTTGCCCGGAGGCAACATGACTCAAACTTCACGCCTGGTCCTTGAGATTGACAGCCGCGATGCCGAGCAGAAGGCGGCCGACACACGCAAGGCGCTTGAGGGACTGGAGAATGCCGGGCTCCGCACCAAGCCAGCAATGGACAAGGCCGCCAAAGGGATTGATGCGGTTGGCGATTCCTCCCAGGCTGCTGGGAAAAAGGTCAAAACCCAGCGGGAGGAGCTTGAAGATCTTCTGGGCAGCATCGATCCGGTTACGCGCAAGCTTGGAGAGCTGGACAAGCAAGAGAAAGAGTTGGCGAAGAACCGCAAGCTTGGATTGCTTGATGCGGAGACGTTTTCCGACTACCAAGCCAAGATCAACACGGCGCGCGCCGATCTTGGCCGATTCAATACCGACCTGAACAAAACCGGGATGACCGCCAAGGCAACGGCGGCAGCGCTGCGTGGCGTTCCCGCGCAATTTACTGATATCGCTGTTTCACTCCAGGGCGGCCAGGCGCCGCTGACGGTATTCCTGCAGCAGGGCGGCCAGCTCAAGGACATGTTCGGCGGCGTAGGGCCGGCGGCCAAGGCTCTTGGTGGTTACATCGTCGGCCTGATCAACCCCTTTACGGTGCTCGCAGCCAGTCTTGGCACACTCGCGGCCGTTTATTACGGCGCTGAGAAAGAGGCGAGCGCATTCAACAAGGCGCTGTTCTCTGGCTCGGCAAGCTCTGGTCAGACAGCCGGAACGCTATCCGCGATTGCCAAAAGCGCTTCCGACATTACGGGGCGCTTGGGCGAAGCGAAGGCAGCCGTTATCGCGCTTGCAGCAAGCTCGGGGCTCAGTCAGGTCCAATTTCGGAACTTGGCCGAGGCCGCCACGGCAATCGGCGAGTTCACCGGCAAGAGCGCCGGCGACGTTGCCAAGTCGCTTGGTGACATGGGTGACAATGCCACCAAGGCCGCCGAGAAGATCAGCGCTCAATATGGCCTGCTTACCAGCGCCCAGTACGAAGTAATCAAAGGCCTCGATGATCAAGGCAAAAAGCAGGAGGCCCTGGATGTTCTGAGCGAAACACTCAACCAAAACGCCCAGGCACGATTTAAGCGGTACCGTGATTCGCTTTCCGATATCGAGCGCGACTGGAACGACATCGGCACTGCTATCAGCAACGCCTATAGCCAGGTTAGGGGCGAACTATTACCCGACTCTGCAAAGCAGATTGAAATCATTGAGAGAATCCTTAAGACCCGCAAGGACGGCGGGCTGGCAGGCGCTGTGTCCACTGGATTGAGCAAGCTTAACGGGGCTCTCGGTCTTGACGATGGCAATAACGATGATTCCACAGCAGCACTTGAAAAGCGCTTAGCGCTCCTTAAACAAAACGCTGAGGTGGCCAAGTCAACTGCCGAGCTTGAAGGGAAAACTACTCGCGAGAATCAGGCGAGGATCGAAGCGGACACTAAGTGGAGCGCTCTTTCCAAGAAAGAGCTCTCTGATCAAGCCAAGCTCGTAAAGGATATAACGGACGCCAGGCGCCTTGGCGTGGAGGCGGGCAAGTCTCAGGCCGAGATCGACAAGGTAGTCGCAGACATTCAGGCCAAGTACGACAAGGCGCAGCCGAAAGGTCCAAAGGCCAAAGCCTACACCGAAGACGCCGGCATGAAGGCGCTCGATGCTGCTCGCCAGACCCAGGCCGTACTGCTACAGCAGAACGCCTCTCTCAACGCCCAGGGCATTGCTACCGAGCGCGTAGGCGTCCAAGCCCAGGCCTTGATCAAGTGGGAGCAGCAACTCGCCGATATAAAAGGCAAGAAGACGCTCACCGCCGATCAAAAGTCGCTGCTGGCAAGCCAGGACCTGATCACCGCCCAGCTCAAGAAGAACGTGGCGCTTGAGCGTGAAGCCGAGATCAGTAAAGGCATCCAGCAGGCGCAGAAGGATCAGGTGCAGCTACTGACCCTCACCGGACAGCTACGTGAAGCAAACAGCCTCAAGTCGTCCCTGGATGACGCGGCGCAGTTGGCCGAGTACGAGCGCCAGGGCAACGTAGAGGCTGCCAAGCGCCTTGAAACGCTGATCAAGATCCGCGACATAAACCTGAATGCTGCGCAGAAGCCTGGGACCATTGAGGGAGTAACTCAAGCCCCTAATGCACCAGGTCTGGATCCGGCTGTTGGCGGCGCCGGGAGTGAGATTGACCGACTAGATGCCGCCGCCGAAAAGCTGGAAGCGTGGCGCGCTACCGAGTTGGAGCGTCAGGCGGCCTACCTGGACCTGAAGGCAATCAACGAAGAGACCTACGCAGCACGCGTAGCGAACATCGATGAGCAGGCCACTCTCAACCGCCAGAAGATTGAAGAAGCCAAGAACCAGGCATTGCTGGTGGGCGCTTCCGATTTCTTCGGCAACATGGCCAGCCTCAGCCAGTCGGGCAACAAGAAGCTCGCCGCCATCGGCAAGGCTGCGGCAATCGTCCAGGCGACCATGGACGGCTACCTGGCCGTGCAGAAGGCGCTATCCGCGTTCCCACCTCCATTCAACTTCGCCGCCGCCGCTGCCGTGGGTGTCGCCACAGCCGCAAACGTGGCAAACATCGCTGGCATTGGCTTTTCGAAAGGCGGCTATACCGGTGCTGGCGGGGTTAATGAATATGCCGGCCCGGCGCACAAAGGCGAGGTTGTCTGGAGCCAGGCGGATATCCGAAAGGCTGGCGGCGTGGCCACGGTTGAGGCTTTACGTAAAGGCAACGTCTCGCCAATCCGTCCGGGCGCAAAGGGTACCGGTCCTGACGCGACTCGCACGCAGATGGGGGCAGCGCCAGTAGTCAACGTGATCGAGGATGCCAGCAAGGCCGGCCAAAGCCAGTCTCGAGAGGTAGACGGCAGATGGGTGATTGATCAGTTCGTTGCGAACATCAATGACAACGGAAAGGGCGCTAAGGCCATTCAGCAGATGCTCGGCATGGGAAGGGCCGCACGATGAAGGCGAAACACAAGTACCCGAGTCAGCTTCCTTTTCCATTGCGCGATGGATATCAGCTTAATTCCATCGATCCGATGAAAGAAACCCAGATGCTGACGGGCAGGAGTCGGTTTCGAAGGAATTACTCATCGGTACCGGAAAATGTCGAGGTCAAATGGCTGCTTACTGGCCTTGAGTGCCAATACTTCAGGTCTTGGCATGAGGAAGTACTGATTTCTGGCTCTGAGTGGTTTGAATGCGAGCTGAGGACCGATCAGGGGCTTCTGCCGTACACGGCCCACTTCCGCGGGATGTATAAAGGGCCTGAGCTTTTCGGGGTTGATCACTGGATTATCACTGCAACCCTGCAGCTCTGGAATCGCTCAATACTCACCGGTGGTTGGGCCGTCTACGCGCCTGAATACATCCTCGGCATGAATCTTCTCGACCTGGCGATAAACAAGGACTGGCCGCAATGACGAGCTATGTACTGAACCGGCTCTATTCAAGCGGGGGCACGGAGATTATCCACGGAACCCTTGAGATAACTGATGGGGTGGTCCACCACTTTCTCACGGATGGGTTTGAACCATTAGAGGCAGCCCTTGAGACCGGCGAGGTAGTCGCGTTCGCGGATTGTGGAATTTCCATAGCCCTCCCTAAGCGCGGTAGCGACGGGAAGCAAGACCTCAAGTTTGCCCTTTGCAATATAGACGGCAGCGTCTCTGGGTTCCTGCGTGCTGCGCTGAAGGATCGCCGCGAGATAAATATGGTGTACAGGGAGTACATCAGCACCGACCTAGCCTATCCATCCAAGATCCTGCGCTACAAGGTGAAGAGCGGCTCAGTCACGGCAACCGAAGCGCAGATCGTTGCCGGTTACTTTAACCTGCTGGAAACGCTTTGGCTGCGCCACAACTACACCGGCGACTTCGCCCCGGGCATGCGGTACCAATAATGATCGATCACGACAAATACCTCGCGGGCCAGTACCTCGAGGGCGGGAGAGTGTGGCCGTTTGTTGACTGTTACGGGCTGGTCCTAGAGGTCAGGCGTGATCTTGGCTTGCCCGCCTGGCCAGAGTGGGCCGATATACGCGCAGGCGACGGTTCCATGGTCGAGGTGGCGGGGAAGTGGTTCCCGACACTGACGCCTTGCGAGCCGGAAGAGGGCGCATTGATTGCGCTCTACCAGGGCAGCGAGATGCGCCACGTAGGTGTAGTGGTCCGCTGTGGCGCCTCCCTTGAGGCAATGGAAATCACCGAAAAGCAACGCACAATCTGCCTGCCTCTGCACAGGCTAAAGCGCCGCTTCGTGCGGGTGGAGTATTACAAGTGATTCGAATTTATCCATCCCGCATCGGGGTTAAAAGTGGCGAATGCGTGCCGCTGGAGACTCACCAGGTTAGCGAGCCTATTTCCTTAGCTGGCTGGCTTTCGGCAAGCGCCCCCGATTTTGACATGAATGCCGTGCACCCCATCTGCATCGAGATAGAAGGCAGGTCTGTGCCGGTTGATCAGTGGCCTATAACCGTTATTGATTGCGACACGGATGTGATGATTTTCCCTGAGGCGCGCGCTGTCGGTGCGGCCGCGGCGGCCTGGGCTGCTGTGGCGTTGGCCGCTATCTCTATTGTGCTGATCCTTACGATGCCCAAGGCGAAGACCGCCAAGCAACAGCAGGGCGACGACCTTGATGCAGCCACGGCCACTGGTAACCACGCAAAGCTGAACTCGCCCATTCGCGAAATACTGGGCATGGCAAAGGTCTACCCAGATCTTTTGGTACCGCCTGTAACCCGATTCGTAAATAAGCGGACGATGGTCACAACCATAACAATGTCGATCAGCAGGGGGAATCTTGCGATTCCACCGAGCTCGTGGAAGGTTGGCGACACGCCATTTGCTGCATTCGGATCTGACCTTAACTACACAGTTTATGGGCCTGGAGCATCGCTTGTGGGAGATTCACGCGCTAGAAACTGGTATCCAGCGACCGAGGTAGGTGGTACTAACGCCGGAACCGCCGGCCTTGATCTATCCAGCAGCGCGCCCGCAGATGCTGCCGCCTTGGCTGACTCTATGCTTATCAGCGGAAGCACGGTTTCTTTGCTGGGCAACAGTCCGACTTTCCCTGATGCATGGGAGTCTGGCACCGTTGTGCGACTGGTAACGCCTGATACATTCACCGTGACGACGGCGGGCTCGTACAGCAGGATCGCCGGCGCCCTGGCCGATCTGGCGCCGTTTGTTGGCATGAAGGTAACGCTTGGCAGTGATTCGGAAATCGATTTGACGGTGGCCAGCGTGCTGCCTTACGTGGCTCCTATCCCAGGGATTGGCGGGGCGCCGTCGATGGTTACTGGTAGCGCCGCACCGACGACATACGATTTCACATCGGGAGCAGTGGTGTGGTCTGTAACGTTCCAGGGGGTCACCAAGACCATTTCCCTGAATACCGACTACGTGAACATGAGTGGCCTGGTGTCGACGATCACGTCTCAGCTTTCTGGCATAGGCCTTGTTGCGCAAGACAGCTCTGGTCGGCTTCGACTGATTGAGCCGCTGAGCCCTTACAAAGGCGGGGCTATCTCGCAGACCAGTGCCCCGGTGCCGATCTTTGGATCGGGCCCGACTTATATTGTTGGCGCAGCCTCCACTGGCGGAACCCCTGAGCAACTTGCGAGCATTACACTCAGTTTTGATAACGGCACCCCGTTCTCGGGTATCGCCGCCGGCCAGCAACGACTATCCATCGCTTACCGAGGCTACAGGTTTCAGATTGTCTCGGTTTCAGGGCTTACCGCTACGGTCAAGAGGATCACGGATACAGGCGTGGTCGACAATGCCTGGGCGGGATTCACTGCAAGGACTCTGCTCGATTTCTCGATGTCGGGCAGCGGCGGTGCAATTAACTGGCTTGGCTCATTTATGGGCTGCCCTGAATACGAGCTGGCCACCGAAGCTGAATATGATGTGTTCTTCAGCCAGGGGCTTTGCTACTACAGCAAATCAGGCAACATCAAGACCTCCACCAAATCCATTGAGGTTCGATGGAGGGATTCGGCGCTTGGTGGAGCATGGACAACGATCACCCACGCTTACACCGAAGCTACGCCCGACCAGATCGGGTTCACGCACAGGATTGTTTTCCCTTATCCGCTACGCCCTGAGTTCCAGATGAGGCGGATTCAGCCGGTCGAGGGCGGGCAGGTGCGTGATGCTATTCAGTGGTATGGCCTGCGTACCTTGCTTCCAGATCCAGGGTCCTACGAAGGCATAACAGTCATCGCCATGGATATCCGCGGCGGTGATCGTCTGAGCGCCCAATCTGAGCGCCAGATCAACTGCGTGCCTACTCGCATCTACGACAATGCGCCGGCTCGCTCCATTAAAGGCGCAGCCCTGCACGTTTGCCAAAGTCTGGGGATTGACGAGTCGCTGATCGACATGGATGCGCTCAACGCCGTTGACCAGGACTATTGGACCCCGCGCAGCGAGCTTTACGATATGTCTCACGAGAAGCCTACAGCGGTTCGTGAGGTCCTTCAGGGAATCTTCACTGCGGGCATGTCCCACCTTTCCAGCGGCAATGGGCTGCTAAGTGTGAAGAGAGAAGGTATACAGCCCCCGCGCGGGGTCATCACGCCCCACGAAATGACCAGTGAGCTTACGGCAAGCTTCACTGCGCCAAGCCCTGACGACTTCGACGGGGTGGGCGTTGAGTACATCGACCAGTACACCAACCGCAAGGAGACTGTGAAATGCCGGCTTCCTGGAAGCCTTGGTCTCAAGGTGGACAAAATACAACTGGACGGTGTTTCCGACCGAGCCAGGGCCTGGCGCATTGGCATGAGGCAGTTGCGCAAGTACCAGTTCTCGCGCTGGGGCTACAGCGTTGATACCGAGATGGATGCTCTGGTGTTTGACGATATCGACCACATCACACTGGCTGATGACATCCCGAACACCACCAGGAGTGCGCTGATCATGGAAGTTGAGCAGGTTGACAGCCAGTGCCTGCTCACGCTTAGCGAAGAAATGGACTGGTCTATGGTTGCGCCGCGGGCCGTTATTCGGCGGCACGACGGCACAGTCACAAGCTTGTTTGAGCCGAAGGATGCTGGCTTTCACCAGGTGCTCGTGCCACTCACTGCAATCGACTTCGATATCGTGACCGACCTGAGCATTGAGCCCGCAAGGTTCCTATTCGGTCCAAGCGAGCAAGTCGGGTACCCGGCGATGATCACAGAAATAACGCCAAATCAGGATGGTTCCTGCGCTGTAACAGCAACCGAATACTCGCCCGTGTTCTATGCAGACGACGACAACTACCCGCCGCCAGCGGCATAGACACCAAACCTACCTAGGCCCGCCACTGAGCGGGCTTTTTTCGCCTCGGGGAAAGCCATGGCCTTTAACACCGGAAACCCTGTAGAACCAAACGGCTCGGCAGATCCGCGCGACCTCAAAGACAATGCGCCTATTTTCGACAAGCTTATAAATGGCTCAGACCTAACCCGGCTTGGACGCCTGGGCAAAGTGCTCAAGACCTGGGCGGGAATGACCAAAGCTTTTGATGACCTGCTGGCGAACAGCGGCTACGAAAGCACTCCGGTTGTCTATGCCGCAGGCGCGACAGTTCAGCGGTCTACGCAATTAATAGTTCGTTCCGGCGTCTATTATCGGGTCACCGACCCTGCGAATTTTCCACTAACTTTAACGGGTGATTGGTCAGTTGATGCTTTGAAATTAACCGATGTTGCTGACGGAAGCTTGCGATCGGCCCTTGCGGCCATTGGCGGAAGCATGTTGGTCAATCTGCGCGGTATCGCGCAAAACGTGTTAATGCAAACTGACGACTCATCGGATAACCAATATACCCTGCATACGATCAGGACTACGAACCTCAATTCCGACACCATTTTCACCGAGCGAGTCGCTACCGGCTCAAGCTCGACCGGATACGCAATCCATGCTTTAGACAGCGGTGACGGCGCCACGTCTAGCGGCGATGGCGGAGGCGCTATCGGTGGCGCAACCTCCCGGAATTCTGACGCCTCGGCGATTGTCGGCAATCGTCGCGCAACAGGTCCAGGTCACGGCGGCATCTTCTCTCGCCTAGAAAGCGGCAACGGCAATGGTGCGCATGGCTTCAGGGCTGGTACCGGCGCCGGCAATGGCGTGTATGGCTACCTTGTCCAAGGCGCCCAAGGCCACGGTGTTCGCGGAACTCACGAAGGCACCGCTTCCGGCGCTGGTGTATTTGGTGAGCGCCTTAATGGTGCCGGCCCAGGCCCTGGTGTCATGGGCCATGCTGCAGGACAGGGCGCACTGGAAGACGCAAGTGTTTTCGGCTACAAGCTGTCCGGCGATTATGGTTACGCCATTCTTGCCGATGCTCGAGGGAGGGACGCTGCTATAAGGGCCTTCGCGGCGCTAACTTCAACCGCAAAAGCCGTCGAGTCTCTGACAGATGTAACCTGCACCGCGCCAACATCTAATACCTTCGAGCGAGACTATGGGGCGCAGGGCTTCTGCGTGCTGCACCGCGTAAATGGCGCAACTGCTCGAACAGGTCCGGTAATCGCCACTGTATCGACGGTTGCGCCAACGGCTAACTCGACCGGTACTTCGACGGTTACGGGTCACGCGCTTACTATCGGTTCAAACGTTTCAGGCTCATCAGAGGCGTGCGGGGCGACCTATGACGTGCTTGCGAAGGACGGTGTCAGCGCATTTGGCGCAAAGGCGGTAGTCAATGGTACAAACACCACCAATTACGGCATGTATGCGAATGCGGTTGGTGGCACCACCAACTGGTCAGGTTACTTCGTGGGCAACGTTTTCTATGGCGGCACACTTTCGCCATCCGATGCTCGACTCAAAACTATTCACGGCGAAGTTGATTATGCGCAGTGCCTGGAAAACGTTATCGCTAACCCGGTTTACTGCTACGACAAAGAGGCTGCCTATATGGCACCTGTTAAGGTTTGGGATGAGGAGATTGAGGACCGCGAAGGCACGCTTTTTATCCCCACCTACGGAGAGGAAGAGCAGCGCCAGCTCGTAGCGGTGCGCGAGATCGGCAACCTTGCACAGGACATCCAAAAAACGAATCCAGACTTCATTACAGAGTATGCGGTAGGAGATACCAATTACCTGTCAATTTCAGACCGATCGGAACTTTTCCAGCTAAAAGCAGCTGTTAAATACCTCGTCGAAAGACTGCGCAGCGAGGGTGTTGATGTATGATGATTCATCGCTACGCAGGAACCAATTTAATGAAGAACCTGGCTGTAATTTTGTGCCTTGGGGCAGTGTCATCCGTATCGTTCGCCGAGCCTCTTCCGGAAACCATTACTCAGCATGTGAACATCGTCACCGATGACGCCGTGGGCAAGCCCAGCTCGTTGCGCGCAGTTAAGGATACGCACGGCGTATCTGACGCAGTTTTCGCCTATCACAACGCAATTGGGCCGATGGCGTCGGGCTACGGCTTTCATGCGCTTGATGAAGGTGACGGCGGCGCGGGCGGCGGGGCAATTGGTGGCGCAACCACGCGCTCTACCGCAGCCGATGCCATCGTGGGCAATCGTCGTGAATCAGGACCAGGTAATGGCGTGATCGGCACAAGGTGGGAAAACGGCAACGGGTCGGGCGTTTACGGCTTGATGCGCGGCACCGGCTCGGGTAGCGGCGTAACCGGGTACAAGATTCTCACCGGCTCCGGCCACGGTGTTTACGGCAAGAACGAATCCACTGATGGGGCAGGCGTTTATGGTGAGCGCCTGAACGGGGCAGGGCCTGGCTACGGCGTGCTTGGCTACGCCCAGGGCGCCACCGGTATTGATAACGCATCGGTGGCCGGGCTCAAAAAGGAGGGAGACTGGGGTTACTCGATCCTGGCCGACTCCCGTGGGCGTGACTCGGCGCTGCGGGCTTTCTCGGCTCGCAATGTCGGCCGGGCCATTGATTCACTGACGGATGCCACCAACACCTCGCCAGTATCAAACACTCTAGAGCGTGCCAACGGATCTTTCGGCATCGCGTCGACCAGCCTAGTGTCCGGAGGTGGCCCGCGTACCGCGCCAGTAACCGCTTCTGTTTCGAGCGTTGAGCCTGTCGCGGCGTCCACCGGAGTCGGCGCTGTCACTGCTCAGGAGTCCCGCATATCCAGCGCCGTGACCGGTTCAGGCGATGCCCGTGGCAGCACTTCTACCGTCCTGGCCACTGATGGCAAACAGGCCACCGGCTATCGCGCAATGGTTGATGGTCGCAACGACGCCAACTACGGCGTGTATGCGAATGCCACCGGCGGCAAGAGCAACTATTCAGGCTACTTTATTGGCGATGTCCAGGCCGGCCGCGTGATGACCGCCACCGATAGCCGCCTGCAGGATGTACACGGCGAGGTGGACTACGCCAAGAGCATGCAGCGCGTGTTGGCCAACAAGGTCTATGTGTCCGACCGCTATGTCGTCTGGAAGGAAACCGACGCAAACGGCGTGGTCACCGAGAAGCGCCAGAAGATCGCAACCAACGAAACTGGCAACCTTGCCCAAGACGTTCAGAGAACCAACCCTGATGCGGTGGATGTCAATCCCGATGGGTACATGTCGGTGTCAGATCGTGAAGAGCTGTATCAATTGAAAGCTGCGGTGATCTACCTGACAAAACAGCTGCAGGCGAAAGGAATTGATGTAACGCCAAAATAGTTGAACTTCAAAATAAACCCGGCCGCCGCGCCGGGTTTTTTATTGTCCGGAGAAAAGCATGAACGAAGCCGAGAAAGACCGGGACATCCTGGCGCGCACGCTGTGGGGTGGGCGATGAGGGAGATTCCTGTACCCGTCGGGGTCAGCCTCGACGCCATTGAGTGGCGCCTCTGTCACGCATCTGGCGATTACGAGGTGAGCGAATACGGCCATGTGCGTCGCCGCACACCAGGTCGCCGCACCTTTCCGGGCAAGATCCTATCGTTCTGCTGGCATCACGCTGGATACCCCAGGTTCAAGCTCACGATCAATGGCAAGCACGCGCACTTCGAGGCTCACCGGCTGGTAGCTATGGCGTTTCTAGAGCCGCCCTCGATTGGTAGAAACGAGGTGGCGCACTGCGATGGAGATCCAGCAAACACTCACTACACGAACTTGTGCTGGAAGACTCACGCCGAAAACGAGAGCGACAAGATCGGTCACGGCACGGTCCCAGCGGGCGCAAAGAATGGCGGCGCAAAACTTAACGACGGCTTAGTGCGGGAGATTAGGGCGCGCCGGACTGCGGGAGCAAGCTTGACCGCCATCGGCCGTGAGTTCGGGGTCGCCTTCCAAACCATTTCAAAAATCGTCAATCGAAAATCCTGGAGCCATATCTAATGAACGCGACCGAAAGAGACCGCGATATTTTGGCGCGGACGTTGTACGGCGAAGCCCGCGGGGAAGGGCTGGCCGGCCAGATCGCCGTGGCCTGGACCATACGCAACCGTGTGTTCGACGGCAAGGCTAAGTCGTGGTGGGGGGAGGGCTACGCCGGTGTGTGCCTGAAAGCCTGGCAGTTCAGCTGCTGGAACCAGAACGACCCGAACTACGCCTACCTGAGCGGTGCCAAGCAGATCCCGGCTGCGCAGTTTGCCCAGGCCCAGCGTGCGGCTGACCAGGTTATGTCGGGCGCAGTGCCAGACCCTACCGGCGGCGCCACGCATTACTACGCGACCACAATGCCCAAAGCCCCGGCATGGGCATCGAAGGCCAAGCAGACGCTGCGCCTTGGTCACCACATATTCTTCAAGGATGTGCCGTGATGACGCCCGTACAGAAGCTGATCGGCCTGGGGCTGGCAATCCTGCTGGCGCTGGTCATCGGCTTTGGCGGTGCGTGGCAGGTTCAGGAGTGGCGCCTGGGCAAGAGGATGTCTGAGCGTATCGCGGAGCAGGGCGCCCGCCACCAACAGGAACTGGATGCAATCACTGGCGAGGCCTGGCGTCAGCAGGCGGCCGAGCTGGATAAGCGCCTGGCCACCGAGGAAAAGCTCGCGCTCCAGGACCAACAAAACACAAAGGAATTATCCGATGAGCAACGCAAGCAGGCTGTTATCCGTGATCGCCTTGCTACTACTGAACTCCGGCTGTCAGTCCTTCTCGACGCCACGGATTCAGCCAGTGGCTGCAGCGTGCCTGCCACCGCCAGCGCCGTCGGCGTGGTTCATGCAGCCCGTCGAGCCCAACTTGACCCAGCGCATGCTCAACGAATTATCGCCATCACCGGCGACGGGGATAACGCCATAATTGCCTTGCGCGCGTGCCAGGCGTACGTCAGGGCTGTGGCTCCTTGAGTGCTCTCAGATCATCCAGCAATCGCTGGTTTTCCCTGAGAAGGTGGTCTCTCTGCTCCGTGATTATCGCCAACCCGTTTAACTTGCGGCCCTGTCGTGAGTTTTCCAGGTTCAAGGCAGCAACTTGGGAAAGTGCGGTTTTCAAGGAAGTCTCCGCCTGATCCTTTCCCGTCATCAGCAGGTCATTCATCTGCACTAGCCCGGCGATATTCGCCCGCGCTCGCCGCAGCATGCGCTCGGTCTCCACCAACTCATCCACTAGGATTGAGCATTGGTGCTGGTACATCTCCAGCGGAGTGGGGCAACCGAGCCAATCATCGGTGTCCATGTCAACGTTCATAGTGGGATCTCAAATACTGTATGTGCGTACAGTAATCGAGGCGCTGCAGGCTTGGGGAGTGGTGTTCGTCGGCAGGACGCCGGGGATGGATGTAGCTCGTACCACTTTTCGTACCATTGGATGTTCCCTTGAGGGCCTCTAAGGGGTCTCAGAAGGCGCTGAAACCCCTTGTCTAGCGCCTTTGGAATACGCCAGCTAGTCCACACATAAGTTCCTTACCGGTTTTTCCGTTGGGGAGGGGTCAATACTCAATACGCCCAAAAGGGCGCGTACCCAGAAACTGACCCAGTGCTATGCGTGGAGTTTTAGACCGATAAGTTATAAGGCAGATAGCCGCCTTGCCTTTAATCCGGCTTTTTTTGTGCAGCGCCCTGGCCTCGCACCAGCGCGCGCAGGGCAAATCGATTGGGGTGGCAAGCCTCGGCTACGCTGGTTGGCACGGGCAGGGGCTCATCACTCAGCCATGCAGCCAGCAGTTCGCCGCACAACGGCGCAGTGATCAGGCCACGCGAACCATGGCCGCTATTGAGAAACAGCCCCGGCAGCCACGGGCATGGCGTTTGCGGCACTTGCCGGGCGTCTTTGCCCAGTACCGCATAAGCCTGCTCAAACGCCGCATGGTCGGCCAGTGGCCCAACGATGGGCAGGTAGTCGGGGCTGGTACAACGAAACGCGGCACGGCCTTCCAGTTGTTCGGCCGCCAGGCGGTCGGCACCCAGGCGCTGCAGCAGGTCGGTAGACATCTCGCGCAGCATCTGCAGGTTGCCGCTGTGTTCGGCGGGCGTGGGCGTGAGGTCTTGATTGTTGAAGTCAAAACTCGCGCCCAGGGTGTGTTCGCCAAGCCGGGCCGGCGCGACGTAGCCCTCGGCACAGACCACCGTGGCCAGCGCTTTACTCGCGCAGGTTTGCGCCAGCCGAGTGATCTGCCCACGGATGCGCTTGAGCGGTATGTCAGCACTGAAGGGGAAACGCTTGATCTCCGCAGCCCCTGCGAGCACCACGACACCGGCGCTGGCCAGTACGCGGTCACCGGCGCGGGCTTGCCATTGGTCGTCGAGCCGGTGCAGTTCCAGTGCCTCGTGGTGGGTGAGCACTTCAATCAGTGGATGTTTGGCCTGCCACTGGCACAGCGCGGGCGGATGCACCCAACCGCCCTCTGGAAAAAACAACCCGCCGTGGGCCAGTTCGATTCCCGCCTTTTGCTGCGCTTGCTCGCGGTCCAGCAGATGCAGCAGGTCCGGAGCAAAGGCGTTTGCCAATTGAGCCTGACGCTGGATTTCTTTGGCGTCAAACGCCAGTTGCAACACGCCACAGCCGTCCCAATCGACACCTCGGTGCAAATGTTCCAGCAGGCGTCGGGTGTGGCCAAAACCGCTGACTATCAGCTGGGACAAGGCCGTGCCATGGGCCGAAAGCTTGAGGTACAACACACCCTGTGGGTTGCCCGAAGCTTCCTGTGCCAAGCCGGCGTGGCGCTCCAGAAGGCTGACACGCCAACCCCGGGCGGCCAGGCTGGCGGCGGTCGCGCAACCGGCCAGGCCACCGCCGATGACCAGGGCATGACGTTCTCCCTCGATGGCGGGTGGCCGGGCGAACCAGGGTTTACGTGGGGCCGGCGCGGGTAAGTCGGCGGGCCAACCGACAAACTCCCCACGCAGGATCTCCCACTTATGGCCTATGCCTGGCGTGCGTTTCATCTTGAACCCGGCGGCATTGATCAACCGCCTTACCCAGCCGGTGCTGGTGAAGGTGCTGATGGTTGAGCCCGGTGCCGCCAGGCGCGCCAGTTGGGCGAACAGCTCGGCGGTCCACATGTCGGGGTTTTTCGCCGGGGCGAACCCGTCGAGAAACCATGCATCGACCTGGGCGTCCAGTTGCGGCAATTGTTCCAGCGCATCGCCGATCAACAGAGTCAGGGTCACGCGGCCGTTGTCCAGTACCAGGCGCTGGAAACCCTGGTGGATGGCAATGTATTGCGCCAGCAGTTGCTCGGCCAAGGGTTGCAGTTCGGGCCAGAGGGCGAGGGCGCGTTGCAGGTCGGCATGGCTGAGGGGGTACTTTTCCACGCTGACAAAGTGCAGCCGCGCACCGGCGACTGCGTGCTGTTCGAACAACTGCCAGGCGCAGAGGAAGTTCAAGCCGGTGCCGAAGCCAGTTTCACCAATCACCAGGCGCCCACCTGCGGGCAAGGCGGCGAAGCGTTCCTGCAAGCGGTTCTGCTCCAGGAACACGTAGCGGGTTTCTTCCAGGCCCGACTGGTCGGAGAAATACACGTCGTCGAATACCCGCGAATGCGGGCGGCCTTGGTCATCCCAGTCGAGCTGGGCGTGGGTGATGGGGTTCATGGCGGCTCATAAAATGAAAGCGGGCAAAGGCAAGGCGGCCATTCTAGCCGATCAACAGGCGTTGAATTGATCCATGGCAAGGCTGGGTTGTATTTCCTTGCGCGTGTCGGGGCCCAATCCGCTAGTCTTGAGCCATCTTGAAACGGAGCTGCCCATGTTCGAATCCGCTGAAATCGGTCACGCCATCGACAAAGACACCTACGACGCCGAAGTGCCGGCCTTGCGTGAAGCCTTGCTGGAAGTTCAGTACGAGCTGCAACAGCAGAAACGCTTCCCGGTGATCATCCTCATCAACGGCATCGAGGGCGCGGGCAAGGGTGAAACCGTCAAGCTGCTCAATGAATGGATGGACCCGCGCCTGATCGAAGTGCGCACCTTCGACCAGCAGACCGACGAAGAACTGGCGCGTCCACCGGCCTGGCGCTACTGGCGGCAACTGCCGGCCAAGGGCCGCATGGGCATTTTCTTCGGCAACTGGTACAGCCAGATGCTGCAAGGCCGCGTGCATGGGCAGATCAAGGATGCGCGCCTGGACCAGGCCATCGCCGGCGCCGAACGTCTGGAAAAGATGCTCTGCGATGAAGGTGCGCTGATCTTCAAGTTCTGGTTCCACCTGTCCAAAAAACAGATGAAGGCGCGCCTCAAGGCGCTGGCCGACGACCCGCTGCACAGCTGGCGCATCAGCCCATTGGACTGGCAGCAGTCCAAGACCTACGACAAGTTCGTGCATTTCGGTGAGCGTGTGCTGCGCCGCACCAGCCGCGATTACGCGCCGTGGCATGTGATCGAAGGCGTCGACCCCCTTTACCGTGGGCTGACCGTGGGCAAGATCCTGCTCGATGGGCTGCAAAGTGCCCTGAAGCAGGCCAAGGTCAAGGCCAGCGGCATGAACCCGGCGCCGTTGCTTGCCTCGGTGGACCGCAAGAGCCTGCTCGACAGCCTCGACATGACCCTGCGCCTGGACAAGGATGATTACGAAGAACAACTGATTACCGAACAGGCGCGCTTCTCTGGCCTGATGCGCGACAAACGTATGCGCAAGCACGCGCTGGTAAGCGTGTTCGAGGGCAACGACGCGGCGGGCAAGGGTGGGGCGATCCGTCGAGTGGCGGCAGCACTGGACCCGCGCCAGTACCACATCGTGCCGATTGCCGCGCCCAGCGAAGACGAACGGGCCCAGCCTTATCTATGGCGGTTCTGGCAGAAGATCCCGGCGCGCGGCATGTTCACCGTGTTTGACCGCTCCTGGTACGGCCGCGTGCTGGTGGAGCGCATCGAAGGCTTCTGTACCCCAGCGGACTGGATGCGCGCCTATGGCGAGATCAATGACTTCGAAGAGCAACTGCGCGATGCGGGGGTGATCGTGGTCAAGTTCTGGCTGGCAATCGACAAGGAGACGCAACTGGAGCGCTTCCAGGCCCGTGAAGAAATCCCCTTCAAACGCTTCAAGATCACCGAAGACGACTGGCGCAATCGCGACAAGTGGGACGACTACCGCGCGGCAGTGGGCGATATGGTTGACCGCACCAGCACCGAGGTGGCGCCCTGGACTCTGGTAGAGGCCAACGACAAGCGCTGGGCGCGGGTCAAGGTGCTGCGCACCATCAACCGTGCGCTGGAAGAAGCGTTTGATAAAAGCGACAAGCACGACAAGAAGAAAAAGAAATAGCCTGAGGGGCTTGCCGTTTCCCACGTCGTTCCATGCTTTTGCATCCACGCAGTGAATGATCATCGCGGTCGGCCAGGCCTGGATCTATCCTCGATTCACATCCACAAGATCGAGGTAGCCCATGCGTGAAGTAGTGATCGTCGACAGCGTGCGAACCGGCCTGGCCAAATCTTTTCGCGGCAAGTTCAACCAGACCCGTCCCGATGACATGGCGGCCCATTGTGTCAATGCGCTGCTGGCCCGCAACGGGATCGACCCGGCGACGGTGGAAGACTGCATCGTTGGCGCCGGCTCCAACGAGGGCGCCCAGGGCTATAACATCGGGCGTAACGTGGCGGTGCTCTCGCAACTGGGCACCGGTACGGCGGGCATGACCCTCAACCGTTTCTGTTCGTCGGGCTTGCAGGCGATTGCCATTGCCGCCAACCAGATCGCTTCGGGCTGCAGCGACATCATTGTTGCCGGTGGCGTGGAGTCCATCAGCCTGACCATGAAGAGCGTCAACACCGATAACCTGATCAACCCGCTGCTTAAAGAACAGGTGCCGGGCATTTACTTCCCCATGGGCCAGACCGCCGAAATCGTTGCGCGCCGCTATCACGTCAGCCGCGAAGACCAGGACCTTTATGCGCTGCAAAGCCAGCAACGCACCGCCCAGGCCCAGGCTGATGGCTTGTTCAACGATGAAATCGTACCGATGGCGGTCAAGTACAAGGTCGAGGACAAGAACACTGGCGCGGTGCAGATCCTGGATGGCGTGGTAGACCGTGACGACTGCAACCGCCCGGACACCACCCTGGCCAGCCTCAGCGGCCTGAAGCCGGTATTTGCCGAGGATGGCTCGGTGACGGCAGGTAACTCCTCGCAGCTTTCCGACGGTGCGTCGATGACCCTGGTGATGAGCCTGGAAAAAGCCCTGGAACTGGGGCTCAAGCCCAAGGCGTTCTTCCGTGGCTTTACCGTGGCCGGTTGCGAGCCGGACGAGATGGGCATCGGCCCGGTGTTCTCGGTGCCCAAGTTGCTCAAGGCCAAGGGTTTGCAGGTGGCGGATATCGACTTGTGGGAACTCAATGAAGCCTTTGCTTCCCAGTGCCTGTATGCACGCAATCGGCTGGAGATTGATAACGCCAGGTACAACGTCAACGGCGGCTCGATTTCCATCGGGCACCCGTTCGGCATGACCGGCTCGCGGCAAGTAGGGCACCTGGTGCGGGAGTTGCAACGGCGCAATCTTCGTTATGGGATTGTCACCATGTGCGTGGGGGGCGGGATGGGCGCCACCGGGCTCTTCGAAGCGGTGCGCTGACTGCGGTTGGAACAGCGCCAGTGTGGGAGGGCTAATGTGGGAGCTGGCTTGCCTGCGATGACGGCCTGCCAGCCGGCACTTCTCTACCTGACACCCTACAACCCAACTGTGGGAGCGGGCTTGCTCGCGAAGGCGGCCCAGCAGTCAACACAGTTGGACCGTGTACATATCCATTCCTGCGGCAACGGCCACTTAGGGTTCCGCCCTGACGGCGGCTCACTTTGCAAAAGCCGGGATGCCGGCCCAGGCCAAAGTAAGCAAAACGCTCTTGCCCCACCACTCGGCACCTCGCCTAGGCTCGGTGTGCCCGAACACAGGCTTGAATCCGTGGGCCGCCGCCACGCGCCATCCATGGCGCGGGGCGGCTAACCCGGCGTCCTGCCGGGTTACCCACGAATTCAAACCTGCGTTCGGCCAGCGTGGTTTAACGGGGCGCCTAAGATCAAAAGCAGATCAAGATCAAGAGCGGCTCGCTTCGCATCGTGGTTACCGTCGGTTGCCATCCCAGGCAAGCCACACACATTCAAGACTGTGACGTATCCGAACTCAGTGACTTGCCCCTAGAATGCCTGCTCCACTTCCTCTGGCATCTGGGGCACTCATGCACATCTCTTCCGGCCGCTGGGTCTACGGTTTCTTCCTGACCCTGCTGACCGCGTTCCTGTGGGGCATTCTCCCGATCAAGCTCAAGCAAGTGTTGCAGGTGATGGACCCGATCACCGTGACCTGGTTTCGCCTCATGGTAGCGGGCACGTGCCTGTTCGTTTACCTGGCCGCCACCAAACGCCTGCCCAGCCGCAAAGTGCTTGGCCCCAAGGGTGGGTGGCTGGTGGGCATGGCGGTGTGTGGCCTGGTGGGCAACTACGTGCTGTACCTGGTTGGCCTGAAAATGCTTAGCCCCGGCACGGCGCAGTTGGTGGTGCAGATGGGGCCGATCTTTCTGATGGTTGCCAGTGTGTTTGTGTTCAAGGAGCGCTTCAGCCTGGGGCAGGGAGTGGGGCTGGTGGTGCTGATCGCAGGCTTTGGCTTGTTTTTCAACCAACGCCTGGTGGAGTTGCTGACGTCCATGGGTTCTTACACCGCCGGTGTGCTGACGATCCTGCTCGCCACCACCATCTGGGTGTTCTATGCACTGGGGCAGAAGCAGTTGCTGACGGTATGGAATTCATTGCAGGTGATGATGGTGATTTACTTGTCGTGCGCGGTGTTGCTCACGCCTTGGGCGCACCCGCTGGAGGCGTTGCAGTTGAGCCCGTTGCAAGGCTGGCTGCTGCTGGCGTGCTGCATGAATACGCTGGTGGCCTACGGCGCATTTGCCGAAGCCCTGGCGCATTGGGAAGCCTCGCGGGTCAGTGCGACCCTGGCGTTGACGCCGTTGGTGACCTTTGTGGCGGTGGCAGTGGCGGCCTGGCTGTGGCCGGACTATGTGCAAGCCGAAGAGATCAATGCCTTGGGGTATGTGGGGGCTTTGGTGGTGGTGACTGGCTCGGCGATGGTGGCGCTGGCGCCTTCGCTGCTCGCCGGGCTCAGGGCCCGGCGGCTGCGGATGTCGGTTTAAGCGCCGAGCATGTTTTCCGGGCGCACCCACTGGTCAAACTCGGCATCGGTGAGGTAGCCCAGCTCCAGTGCAGCCTCACGCAGTGTCAGCCCTTCGGCGTAAGCCTTCTTGGCGATTTCGGCTGACTTGTCGTAGCCGATATGCGGGTTGAGGGCGGTGACCAGCATCAGCCCGCGTTCCAGGTGCTGGGCCATTTGCTCGGCGTCGGGTTCAAGACCGGCAATGCAATGCTCCTGGAAGTTGTTGCAGCCATCGGCCAGCAGGCGGATCGACTCCAGCAGGTTGTGGATGATCACCGGTTTGTACACGTTCAACTGCAAGTGCCCTTGGCTGGCGGCCATGCCGATGGTCACGTCGTTGCCCAGCACCTGGCAGGCCAGCATCGAAAGCGCTTCGCATTGTGTGGGGTTGACCTTGCCGGGCATGATCGAACTGCCCGGTTCGTTGGCCGGCAACTTGACTTCGGCCAGCCCGGCGCGAGGGCCGGAACCCAGCAGGCGCAGGTCGTTGGCGATCTTCATCAGCGCCACGGCCAGGGTTTTCAGCGCGCCGTGCAAGGTCACCAGCGGCTCATGGCCGGAGAGGGCGGCGAATTTGTTCGGCGCGGTCACAAAAGGTAAACCCGACAACGCGGCCAGCTCGGAAGCAATCGCCTCGCCAAAGCCATGGGGGGCATTGAGGCCGGTGCCGACGGCGGTGCCGCCCTGGGCCAGCTCGCACACCGCGGGCAGGGCGCTGCGGATCGCACGCTCGGCGTAATCGAGCTGGGCGATAAACGCCGAAAGTTCCTGGCCGAAGGTGATCGGTGTGGCATCCATCATGTGGGTACGGCCGGTCTTGACCAGCTTCATATGCCGCGCGGCCAATTCTGCCAGTCCACCGGACAAGGTGGCGATCGCCGGCAGCAGTTGCTTGTTCACCGCTTGCACCGCAGCAATGCTCATGGCGGTGGGGAAGCAGTCGTTGGAACTCTGGGAACGGTTGACGTGATCGTTGGGGTGCACCGGGCTCTTGCCGCCGCGGTTGTTGCCGGCCAGTTCGTTGGCGCGGCCAGCGATCACTTCGTTGGCGTTCATGTTGCTCTGGGTGCCACTGCCGGTCTGCCAGACCACCAGCGGGAACTGGTCATCATGCTGGCCGTCCAGGACCTCGTCGGCAGCCTGTTCGATCAGGCGGGCAATATCGGCGGGCAGGTCGCCGTTGCGGTCGTTGACCCGAGCGGCGGCCTTCTTGATCAAGGCCAGGGCATGCAATACCGCCAGCGGCATGCGCTGCTCGCCAATCGCGAAATTGACCAGCGAACGTTGGGTTTGCGCGCCCCAATAGGCGTCATCAGGGACCTGTACTTCCCCCAGGCTGTCGGTTTCGATACGGCTCATCGGTCACCCTCGTTATGCAGTCGTGATTGGTCAGTTTAGGCCCTGGCGGCCAGCGTGGGTTCCCTAAAAGCGCATTTGTGCCATCGCGCCCCGTGAAACCGGGGCTTGCCAAGGAGTGGGGTTGAGCCGCGAGGTTTTTTAGGCGCAGAATGGTCGCCCTTGGGGTCTTACCTCGCCTGCTAGAAAAGGAAACTCGATGACTCGTCTTCGTGCCATCTGTACCGCGGTTGCTCTGGTTTGCGCCAGCGGCCAGGTTCTTGCCGATACCGCCAGCCACAACGCCAGTGCCGAAGCCTTCCTTACCCTGGCCCATGCTGACAAGCTGGGGACCCCGGTGTACATGCAAGTGCAGCAAATGTTCGCCCAGCGTTTCGAACAGACCAAGGCGCCTGCCGCCAAGCAGTCGGTACTGGACAGCTACCAGGCCAAGGCCAACGCCGCTCTGGACCAGGCCATCGGCTGGCCGAAGCTCAAGCCTGACATGGTCAAGCTCTACACCACCAACTTCAGCGAATCCGAGCTCAAGGACCTGGTAGCGTTTTACAAGTCGCCACTTGGCAAGAAAGTTCTGGAAAAAATGCCCCAGCTGACCCAGCAATCGGCCCAGATGACCCAGGCCAAGCTGGAAAGCGCCGTACCGGTGGTGAACAAGCTGTTGGAAGACATGACCAACGAGCTGGCGCCAAAAGCCGCTGCACCGGCCAAGAAGAAGTAAGCAGGAATGACCATGCAACAGCGTATCGAAACGGCCCTTGCCGCCCTGGCCCCGCAACACTTGAGCGTGCTGGATGAAAGCCACATGCACAGCCGTGGGTTGCAGACCCACTTCAAGGCCGTGCTGGTCAGCCAGCAGTTCGAGGGGCTCAACCGCGTCAAGCGCCATCAGAAGGTCTATGCCACCCTGGGTGATCTGATGAGCGAGTTCCATGCGCTGGCGCTGCATACCTATACGCCCGAAGAGTGGGCGACAATCGACGCAGCCCCGGCCTCGCCGACCTGCGCCGGCGGACATTGACGGGGGAACCCTGATAGAATCCGCAACGCGCCGCTTAGCCGGCGCGTTTTTTTTGCATCCGGTTCACCCCTTACGAGGGTAGCCACCTGGAGAGAACACCCATGACTCAACCGATTGTCGTGGCGGCACTGTATAAGTTCGTCACCCTCGAAGATTACGTCGCCCTGCGCGAGCCCCTGTTGCAGGCGATGGTCGATAACGGCATCAAAGGCACCTTGCTGATCGCCGAAGAAGGCATCAACGGCACCGTTTCCGGCAGCCGCGAAGGCATTGACGGCCTGATGGCCTGGCTGAAAAAAGACCCGCGCATGGTCGACATCGACCACAAGGAATCCTACTGCGATGACCAGCCGTTCTATCGCACCAAGGTCAAGCTCAAGAAAGAGATCGTGACCCTGGGCGTTGAAGGCGTCGACCCGAACAAAAAAGTCGGTACCTATGTCGACCCGCAGGATTGGAATGCGTTGATCAGCGACCCGGAAGTGCTGTTGATCGACACCCGTAACGACTACGAAGTGTCCATCGGCACCTTTGAAGGCGCAATCGACCCGAAAACCACCAGTTTTCGCGAATTTCCCGACTACATAAAAGCCAACTTCGACCCGGCCAAGCACAAGAAGGTCGCCATGTTCTGCACCGGCGGCATTCGCTGTGAGAAGGCGTCGAGCTACATGCTCAGCGAAGGCTTCGATGAGGTCTACCACCTCAAGGGCGGTATCCTGAAGTACCTCGAAGAGGTGCCCCAGGAAGAAACCAAATGGCAGGGCGACTGCTTTGTGTTCGACAATCGCGTGACCGTGCGCCACGACTTGAGCGAAGGCGACTACGATCAATGTCATGCCTGCCGCACACCCGTGAGCGTAGAAGACCGCGCCTCCGAGCATTATGTGGCCGGCATCAGTTGCCCCCATTGCTGGGATAAGCTGCCGGAGAAGACCCGTCGCAGTGCGATCGACCGCCAGAAGCAGATCGAACTGGCCAAGGCCCGCAACATGCCGCACCCGATTGGTTACAACTATAAGCAAACCCCTTCCGAGGCCTGAGCCATGTCTGCGCGCCTGCTCTATGTAATGGACCCGATGTGTTCCTGGTGCTGGGGCTTTGCCCCGGTGGCACAAGCGCTGGTGGAGCAGGCCCAGGCGGCCGGCGTGGACGTGCACCTGGTGGTGGGCGGCTTGCGCACCGGCAGCGGCGCGGCGCTGGAGCCGACTACCCGGCGCTACATCCTTGAACACTGGCAGGCCGTCACCGACGCCACCGGCCAGCCGTTCAAGCGTGACGGCGCGCTGCCTGACGGGTTTGTCTACGACACCGAGCCGGCGTGCCGCGCTATCGTCACCGCACGCAGCCTGGCGCCGGATTGCGCCTGGAAGCTGCTGGGGCTGATCCAGCGTGCGTTCTATGTCGAAGGACGGGACGTGACCCTCGCCCATGTGTTGGTTGAGCTGGCCGAGCAGGCCGGCATTCCACGTATCGAGTTTGCCGGCGAGTTCGATCGTGCCGAGCAGCACGCGGCCACGGCGGCCGATTTCACTTGGGTGCAAGACCTGGGCATTGCCGGGTTCCCGACCCTGCTGGCCGAACGCAACGGCCAGTTGGCCTTGCTGACCAATGGTTACCAGCCGCTGTCCGAGCTGTCGCCGTTACTGGGTCGATGGCTGGAGCGAGCTGCCTGTGTATGAACAGCCTCCACGCACCGACCGCCTGACCTGGGCAGAAATTCGCCGCCTGGCCCTGCGCCACAAGAAATCCCTGTGGGTTGCCAACGGCGTCGCCGTGCTCGCCACCCTGTGCAGCGTGCCTATCCCGCTGTTGTTGCCGTTGCTGGTGGACGAAGTGCTGCTGGGCCATGGCGATGCCGCCCTCAAGGTGATGAATCACGCGCTGCCCCTGGGTTGGCAAAAAGCCGCTGGCTATATCGGCCTGATGCTCTTGGTCACCCTGGCCCTGCGCTGCGGCGCGCTGGTGTTCAACGTGGTGCAGGCGCGGCTGTTTGCGCGCTTGGCCAAGGACATCGTGTACCGCATCCGCGTGCGCCTGATCGAGCGTCTCAAGCGTATCTCTCTGGGTGAGTACGAAAGCCTGGGCAGCGGTACGGTCACCACTCATCTGGTGACCGACCTGGACACCCTGGACAAATTCGTGGGTGAAACCCTCAGTCGCTTCCTGGTGGCGATGCTGACCCTGGTCGGCACCTCGGCGATCCTGGTGTGGATGCATTGGCAACTGGCGTTGTTGATCCTGTTGTTCAATCCGTTGGTGATCTACGCCACGGTGCAATTGGGCAAGCGCGTCAAGCACCTCAAGAAGCTGGAAAACGACAGTACTTCACGCTTTACCCAGGCGCTGACTGAAACCCTCGATGCCATCCAGGAAGTACGTGCCGGCAACCGCCAAGGCTTTTTCCTCGGGCGGCTGGGCCAGCGTGCCCAGGAAGTGCGTGACTACGCCATTCATTCCCAGTGGAAAACCGACGCATCGAGCCGCGCCAGTGGCTTGCTGTTCCAGTTCGGTATCGATATCTTCCGCGCCGCGGCCATGCTCACCGTGCTGTTTTCCGACCTGTCCATCGGCCAGATGCTCGCGGTGTTCAGTTACCTGTGGTTCATGATTGGCCCGGTGGAACAACTGCTGAACCTGCAATACGCCTATTACGCGGCGGGCGGCGCGCTGTCGCGCATCAACGAGCTGCTGGCGCGTGCCGATGAGCCGCAATACCCCGGCGGCGCAGACCCGTTCAGCGGGCGCGAGACGGTCGGCATCGAAGTGCGTGGCCTCGACTTTGGCTACGGCGAAGACTTGGTACTCAACCAGTTGAACCTGACCATCGCACCGGGTGAAAAGGTGGCAATTGTCGGCGCCAGCGGCGGCGGCAAAAGCACCCTGGTGCAACTGTTGCTGGGGCTCTACACGCCGCAGGCCGGCAGCATTCGTTTTGGCACTGCCACCCAGCAGGAGATCGGCCTGGAGACCATCCGCGAAAACGTCGCGGTGGTACTGCAACACCCGGCGCTGTTCAACGATACCGTGCGCGCCAACCTGACTATGGGCCGCACCCGCACCGATCAAGCCTGCTGGCAGGCGCTGGAAATCGCCCAACTGGATGCTACTGTCAAAGCACTGCCTTTGGGCCTGGACAGCGTGGTCGGGCGTTCGGGCGTGCGCTTTTCCGGGGGGCAGCGGCAACGCCTGGCGATTGCCCGCATGGTACTTGCCGAGCCTAAAGTGGTGATTCTGGACGAGGCCACGTCTGCATTGGATGCGGCGACCGAGTACAACCTGCACCAGGCACTGGCGCGGTTTCTCAGCGGGCGTACTACACTGATCATCGCCCACCGGCTGTCTGCGGTGAAGCAGGCTGACCGAGTGTTGGTGTTCGATGGCGGGCACATCGCCGAGGATGGCGACCATCAGCAGTTGATTGCCGATGGTGGGTTGTACGCCAAACTGTACGGACACTTGCAACAAGTGCGTTGATTTAGCTTAGGCTGTGCTATCGGGAGCGGATTTTCGCGTGCGTATTAAGCTGTGCATGTGTAAGGGACTTCATGAAGCAAAAGCGGACTCTCGGAACGCCACGTCTGTTGGGAATTGTCTGGCCCTTCATCGCCGTCGTGTTGTTCCAGGCATTGTTAGGCTGCGTCAGTCTCTACGTGCTTTCGGCAGTGCGGGGTTATGTGGCGGGTGAAAGCCTGTGGTCCAAGGGCCAGAAGGATGCCATCTACTACCTGACCCTCTACGCCGATAACCGCAACGACGCCACCTACCTCAAATACCAGCAGGCCATTGCCGTGCCCCAGGGTGGGCATGAATTGCGCATTGCGCTGGACCGTCCCAATCCAGACATGGAGGCCGCGCGCCTGGGTATTCTCAAGGGCGGCAACCATCCGGACGACGTTTCCAGCCTGATCTGGCTGTACCTCAACTTCCGCCATTTCAGCTACCTGGAAAAAGCCATTGAGCTGTGGACGGTGGGCGACGGCTATCTGCTGCAGTTGGATGAGCTGGCCCAGGAGATGCACGGCGCCATTACCTCCGGCTACGTCAGCAATGACGATGTCCATAGTTGGAAGGCGCGCATCACGGCCATCAATGAGGGGGTGACGCCCGCCGCCAAGGCCTTCAGCGATGCCCTGGGCGAAGGTTCGCGGATGATCCTGCGCCTGTTGTTGATCACCAACCTGGCGACGGCCTTGGGCCTGATCGTGTTGGCGCTGCTGCGCACCCACAAGCTGCTGGCCCAGCGTCATGCCTTTGCCGATGCGCTGCAAGCGGAGAAGGAGCGGGCGCAGATTACATTGGAGTCGATTGGCGACGGGGTGATTACCACCGATGTCGACGGGGCCATTGCCTATATGAACCCTGCCGCTGAGGCCTTGACCCACTGGCGCTCGGAGCAGGCCCAGGGCCTGCCGCTGGCGGCGTTGTTCAAACTTTTGAATGAAAACGCCGAGCCCGACGGATTCACCCTGATTGAGCACATCGTCAAGGGCCAGTTCAGCGGCGGCAGCGAGCATTCCAAGCTGATCCAGCGCCTGGACGGCAGCACGGTCTCGGTCACCCTGGTGGGCGCTCCGATCCGCAGCGCCGGCAAGATCAGCGGTGCGGTCCTGGTGCTGCACGACATGACCCAGGAACGCCAGTACATCGCCAATCTTTCCTGGCAGGCCACCCATGACGCCTTGACCGGCCTGGCCAACCGTCGCGAGTTCGAGTTCCGCCTTGAACAGGTGCTGCAACAGGTCGCGCGCCAGCAAAGTGGGCGACATGCCTTGATGTTCCTCGACCTCGACCAGTTCAAGCTGGTCAATGACACCTGTGGCCACGCGGCGGGCGATGAATTGTTGCGTCACATCTGCGCGCTATTGCAATCAGACTTGCGCGAAGGCGACACCCTGGCTCGGTTGGGCGGCGACGAGTTTGGCATCCTGCTGGAAAACTGCCCGCCGCAGGTGGCGGAAAAAATCGCCGAGAGCCTGCGCCATACCGTGCAGAGCTTGCACTTCGTGTGGAAGGGGCGGCCCTTCATGACCACTGTCAGCATCGGCCTGGTGCATATCTCGCAAACCCCGACCACCCTGGAAACCTCCCTGCGCGCCGCCGATATGGCGTGCTACATGGCCAAGGAAAAGGGCCGCAACCGGGTGCAGGTCTACCACGTCGACGACTCGGAATTGTCTCTGCGGTTTGGCGAGATGGCCTGGGTACAGCGGCTGCATATCGCCCTTGAGGAAGACCGCTTTTGCCTCTACGCCCAGGAAATCGCGCCGTTGGGCCCTACCGACGCCGGCAATGGGCACATCGAAATTCTCCTGCGGCTGCATGACGAAGCGGGGCGGATCATTTTACCCAACAGTTTTATACCGGCGGCCGAGCGTTACGGTTTGATGACGTCCCTGGACCGTTGGGTAGTGGAAAACGTATTCAAGATTATCGCCCGCTGCATGCATGAGCGTCCGGGCCGACCCATGGCCATGTGTGCGATTAATCTGTCAGGCATAACCATTGGCGATGATGACTTTTTGGGTTTTTTACGTCAGAAATTCGATAGTTACAACATTCCACCGGAAATGATTTGTTTTGAAATAACTGAAACGAGCGCTATAGCCAATTTGGGCAGTGCGATTCGATTTATTAATGAACTCAAAGCGTTAGGGTGCCATTTTTCCCTGGATGACTTTTGCGCCGGAATGTCCTCATTCGCATATTTGAAACATTTACCTGTAGACTTCCTGAAGATCGATGGAAGTTTCGTAAAGGATATGCTGGACGACCCGATTAACCGCGCCATGGTCGAGGTGATCAACCACATCGGCCACGTCATGGGTAAGCGCACGATTGCCGAGTTTGTTGAAACACCCCAGATCGAACAGGCTTTACTTGAGATAGGTGTGGATTACGCTCAGGGCTACCTGATTGAACGCCCGCAATTGTTTACCTTTGATAGCCTGCAGTGCCGACCTGAGCGGCCGCAGCCTCTGTTATTCAAGGCGCCCGGCACTTTCCGCTGAAACATTTGCTGGTCTGTACAATCACACTTGAAAAGGAGCCCCACAGTGATCGACACATTCAACAGAACCGGCCCGCTTATGGAAGCCTCAAGTTACCCCGCCTGGGCGCAGCAACTGATCCAGGACTGTAGCGAGAGCAAGCGTCGGGTTGTCGAGCACGAACTGTACCAGCGCATGCGCGACAACGCCCTCAGCGCCAAGACCATGCGCCACTACCTGATTGGTGGTTGGCCGGTGGTGGAACAGTTTGCCTTGTACATGGCGCAGAACCTGACCAAGACTAAGTTTGCCCGCCATCCTGGGGAGGATATAGCGCGCCGTTGGCTGATGCGCAACATTCGCGTGGAGCTCAACCATGCCGACTATTGGGTCAATTGGGCGCGGGCTCACGGCGTCAGCCTTGAAGAACTGCAAGCGCAGGAGGTGCCGCCCGAGTTGCACGCCCTGAGCCATTGGTGCTGGCACACCAGCTCGGCGGATGCGTTGATCGTCGCGATTGCCGCCACCAACTACGCGATCGAGGGGGCGACGGGGGAGTGGTCTGCCGTGGTCTGCTCTACTGGTGTGTATGCTGCCGCCTTCCCTGAGGAAGACCGCAAGCGGGCGATGAAGTGGCTGAAGATGCACGCCCAATACGACGACGCCCACCCTTGGGAAGCCCTGGAAATCATCTGCACACTGGCCGGGACCAACCCGAGCAAGGCCCTGCAGCAAGAGTTGCGCCAGGCGGTGTGCAAGAGCTACGACTACATGCACTTGTTCCTGGAAAGCTGCATGCGTCTAGAGAATGCGGAGAAAGACAAGGCGCCAGCCGTTCGCGAGCGCCCTGTGCGCATTGCCAGCGAGGCGTAACGGTAACTGTGGCGAGGGAGCTTGCTCCCGCTGGGGCGCGAAGCGGCCCCATTCTTTATTTAAAAAGAATGGGCCTGCTACGCAGTCCAACGGGAGCAAGCTCCCTCGCCACAACTGACCTTATCCCGCCATCGCCAAGCGATTGCGACCTTCGCGCTTGGCCACGTACAACGCATTGTCGGCCCGGCGCAGCAGGCTTTCAGCCGACTCGGCCGCCAGCAGCGTAGAACAACCGAGGCTCACGGTCAGTTCGATTCGCGTGCCCTCTACCCAGTAGTCCTGGGCTTGCGCCGCCTGGCGCAGGCGCTCTCCCACCATTCTCGCGGCATCGCGACCGGTGTTGGAGAGCAGGATCAAAAACTCTTCCCCGCCAAACCGAAACACCATGTCCACGTTGCGCAGCTGGCGTTTGATCGCCCCGGCTACAGCGCGCAGTACGCTGTCGCCCGCAGCATGCCCATGGGTGTCGTTGATTTTCTTGAAGTGGTCGATGTCCAGCATCAACAACGACAGCGGGTGCAAGTGCCGACGTGCCATGTCTATTTCTCGCTGCAGCGTCTGGTCCATGGCCACACGGTTGCCGGTTTCGGTCAACGGGTCACGCAGGGCGCTGCGGGTGGCGGCGCGGTAGAGCAGGGCGTTGCGCATCGGATAAAGCAAGGTCACCAGCAGGAGTTCGAGTTGGCTCAGTTCCTCTTCAAGCAACCGCTGGTTGCGACGAAAGACCAGTTCCCCCAGGTGTTCCCCTTCATGGCTCAGGGTGTAGCTGACGGAGTGATGACCCCGGTGGCCAAACTCCAGGCGCAGGTCGCTGGCGGCGTGACGGTATTGCAACGCGTCCAGCGGCACCAGGCGCTGAACCTCACGAAAGAACAGGCCCAGGATGCGCTCCGGCTCCAGGCTGGTCTGCAACTGCTGGTTCAGTTGCTGGCGAAGTTCGGCGAGGGTGGCGGGGCGGCGTGGGCGTAAGGATGGCTGGCCAAATCCCAGGCGTTGCAATTTGGCACTGTCAAAGTCAATTGCGTTGGTCTGGGTGGGGGTTTTCATAAGCGCGGGGCCTCTAAGCACTGGGCTGTCTTACAGGCGGGATGAGGGTGGCGAGTGCCAAGCGTCTTACTGATCCTTCAGTTCCGTAAAACATTGGAAACAGTTTAAACCGCTTTTCATTGGGTTATAACCCCATGGCCCTGCCGCACGTCTTGTCATCGCCGAACCTGCTTGAACAGTACTAGAGCGAGATTCATGCCAAGTGTATCTAGTTGGCAAAAATCCTTATAAATCAATTAACTAATTTTTAAGTAAGAAAAGTCCGTTAAAGCACGGCGCCAGTTATTTGGCTGGTTTGGGCCAGCGTTAACGCCGGCCCGGTTGACGTAACTGTTTCGGTGGGGCGAGTTGCTTGTCGCAAATAAACAACGCTTCGGTTATTCGTGAACAAAGTACACCGCACCCATCACCACTAGACCAGGGTGGTACGGTCGATTTGCGCGATGGAGGTGACCCCGGTCAGGGTCATGGCCACGCGCATTTCCTTGGCGAAGATGTCCAGCAGATTCTCTACCCCATGCTGGCCCTCGGCGGCCAGCGCGTAGGCGGTGGCGCGCCCCAGCAGGCACGCTTTGGCGCCCAGGGCGAGCATGCGCACCACGTCGAGCCCGGAGCGAATGCCGGAGTCCACCAGCACGGTCAAGTCATCGCCCACCGCTTCGGCAATCGGCGGCAACGCCTTGGCCGTGGACAGCACCCCGTCGAGCTGGCGGCCGCCATGGTTGGAGACCACGATGCCGTCGGCACCGAAACTCACCGCGTCCTTGGCATCCTGAGGATCGAGGATGCCCTTGATGATCATCGGGCCTTTCCAGAATTCGCGGATCCACTCCAGGTCTTTCCAACTGATGGACGGGTCGAAGTTGTTGGCCAGCCAGCCAATGTAGTCCTCCAGGTGAGTGGGTTTGCCCAGGTATTTGGAAATATTGCCCAGGTCGTGGGGGCGGCCCATCAAGCCCACATCGAAGGCCCACTGCGGCTTGGTCACCGCCTGCAACATGCGCCGCTGCGCTGCATAGGGGCCAGACATGCCCGAGTGCGCATCGCGGTAGCGTGCGCCGGGTGTGGGCATATCCACCGTGAATACCAGGGTGGTCACGCCGGCGGCCTGCGCCCGCTCCAGGGCGTTGCGCATGAAGCCGCGATCCTTGAGCACATACAGCTGGAACCAGATCGACTGCGGGCTTTGCGAGGCCACTTCCTCAATCGAACACACCGACACTGTCGACAGGCAAAAAGGGATGTTTTTGTTGGCCGCCGCCTTGGCTGCTTGCACTTCACCGCGTCGCGCATACATGCCGGTCAGGCCGACCGGGCTAAGGATCACTGGCATCGCCAGTTCGGTACCGAACAGCTGGGTGGTGAGGCTCAGGTCGTCGACATTGCGCAGGATGCGTTGGCGCAGGCTGATCTCGGCCAGGTCCGAACTGTTGGCGCGAAGCGTGTGCTCGGCGTAGGCACCGCCGTCGATGTAATCGAACAGAAAGCGCGGCAACTTGCGCTTGGCCGCAGCGCGGTAATCGGAAGCGGACGAGATGATCATCAACAGTGTCTCCCTGGGCAAAGTGCTACACCCTAAGCAAAGTTATGCCATGATGAAAACAACTTTTATCACTGTCATCCAGTCACTAAAGGAATACTGATGAACCTGCGAACCTTGCGTGCGTTTGTCGAAGTGGTGCGCCAGGGCGGGTTCTCCCAGGCGGCGGAAGTGGTTGCCCTGACCCAGTCCACCGTGAGCAAAGCGGTCAAGACCCTTGAGGACGAACTGGGCATGCCGTTGCTCAATCGTCTCGGCCACAGGAATGAACTCACGGCCGCTGGCGAAATTGCCTACCGCCGCGCCTTGGTGATGCTCGCCGAACGCACCGACTTGATGGCTGAAATCAACGACCTGCGCGGCCTCCAGCGCGGCGTGCTGCGCATCGGCCTGCCGCCGGTAGGGTGCGGCGTGTTGTTTGCGGCGATGTTCGCCACTTACCGCAGCCGTTACCCGGGCATCGACATCGAACTGACCGAGTACGGCAGTAAAAGGCTGCGCGAATGCCTGGAAGCAGGGGAGGTGGACCTCGCCGCCTTGCTGCTGCCGGTTGATGAAGGCTTCGACTACCAACCGGTGCGTAACGAGCCATTGATCGCTGTATTGCCCATGGGTCACCCACTGGCCCAGCGCGAGCGCATCGACTTCACCGACCTGGCCGACTCACCCTTCATCCTGTTCGAGGCCGGCTTTGCCCTCAATGCCAAGATCCTCAGCGCCTGTGAACGCAAAGGCGTGACCCCCAAAGTCACCGCCCGCAGCGGCCAAATAGACTTTATCGTCGACCTGGTCACCGCCGGGCTGGGCGTCGCCTTCCTGCCTAGGATGCTGGCGCACAAACATCAACATCCCGGCATCGCCTTGGTCCCCCTGGACGAGCCCCACACCGATTGGCACATCGCCCTGGCCTGGCGCGCGAGCGCCCACTTGCCGCCGGCGGCAAGGGCCTGGCTGGATTTGGCCAAGGAACCGCCGTATTCAAGCGAGCAGGGGGACGATTTGCGGAAAATTTCTGAGGACGCTTGACTTCTTCTTTTTAATCAGTAACATACGGCGCATTCCGCGATAGCTCAGTTGGTAGAGCAAATGACTGTTAATCATTGGGTCCCTGGTTCGAGTCCAGGTCGTGGAGCCAGATAGAGAAAAGCCTGTAGAGATACAGGCTTTTTTTTGCTTGGGATTTGACCCAGCAATCCAAACGCTTAGCGCGCTTCCCATGACGCCCTCTCTAATCCTTCGATTCAGAGGTAAGGCCAATGAAAGTCGTTGCAGTCGTTTCAACCAAAGGCGGGCCGGGGAAAACCACGGTTGGCGCCAATCTAGGCGCATTCTGCGCCGACGCGTGTCATTGGACCTTACTGATCGATCTCGATCCCAGCCGTCACTGTCCTCGTTCTATACGCTAACGCGTGAGGCGCCGGGCGGGACCTACCAACTGATCGTTAATAATGAAATGCCTCCGCGGAGCGCTTTCTTCTGTCGGTAATGAGGTGAAGCGCTGAGCCAGGCATTTGATAAAAATGCTAGCGAATGTGGCCGCGGGAATATCAACGGCCTTTAATAATTCACTATTATGAAAAACTATGATCAGTGCATAGGTGTAGACGCTAACTCAAAACCACCATTGATAACGAACTGAACGCCCATACAAACCAGTAGAAAACCAACGACTCGGGAAATTGCATCGATTCCTGACTCACCAAGCACTTTCATGATTCGCCCCGAACATCGTAAAGCTATCCAGAAAATAAGCGCAGTAATGATGAATACGGTTGCGGCTGCAAGGTGAATGACGAGTGGTAGGGTCTGGTAGGTCGACTGCAGGGTAGAGGCGGAGCTGATAAGCAACGCTATCGTGCCTGGGCCTGCTGCACCAGGAAGAGCTAAAGGTACAAATGACAAATCGCGGAAATGTGGGGTTGATTTCTCTTTCTCTGAAAGGAAATCTTTCTGAACCTCCGTTTCGTCAGGTGTCGTTGCTGGAAAAAGCATGGCGAAACCGATGTAGGTAACGATCAGGCCTCCGGCTATTCTCAAGCCGGGGACAGATATTCCGAATACCTGCATTACTAGGCTGCCCCCGTAGAAGCTGACAAACATAATCAGAGCTACATACAAGCTTGCCTTCAGGATTTGCCGGTTACGCTCTACTGTAGGCAGCTTTCCTCCAAGTCCTAGTAAAAGGGAGATGCTAGTTAGAGGATTGGCCATAGGAAGCAGGGCTAATAGTCCAATAAGAACATGATGAAAGTAATTACCCATAGTGTTTTTACTCGGTTATGCAACGAATAGGAGGGGCGGTTGCAGAAGCTGAGTGCAACACGGTTATTGATTTGAAGCTGGAGCATGATGCCGCATAGCCATGGCTTCCTGCATCACCTCGCCCATGACTTCGATCGGGCACTTGAAATCGAAGCGTTTA
>NZ_JAENSV010000034.1:0-49142 GCF_016613265.1 Pseudomonas sp. MF6751 | reverse complement strand
AAACGCTTCGATTTCAAGTGCCCGATCGAAGTCATGGGCGAGGTGATGCAGGAAGCCATGGCTATGCGGCATCATGCTCCAGCTTCAAATCAATAACCGTGTTGCACTCAGCTTCTGCAACCGCCGATTTTATTAGATTATTTACCTGAAGAAACATATTCAGCCACGGCACTCTGCCAGCTATGGAAACGCCCCACATCACCCCGCGCTCTTTTCAAACAGCGTGCCAAGCGCGGTCCTAGATCGCCGTCGCGCCACCGTCCACCGCCAGGGCCTGACCGGTGGTAAACGCTGCGCCATCACTGCACAGGTACAACACGGCGCTGGCGATTTCCTCAACCTTGCCAATGCGTCCCACCGGGTGCATGGCTGCGGCAAACTCAGCCTTGCGTGGGTCGGCCTCATAGGCGCGACGAAACATGTCGGTATCAATCACGGCCGGGCAGACGGCATTCACGCGAATTTTCTTCTTCGCGTACTCGATGGCCGCCGATTTGGTCAGGCCAATCACCGCATGCTTGGACGCCGCATAGATGCTCATCTTCGGTGCCGCCCCCAGCCCCGCCACCGATGCGGTGTTGACGATGGCCCCACCGCCCTGAGCCAACAGCAAAGGCAACTGATACTTCATGCACAGCCACACGCCTTTGACGTTAACCCCCATGATCGCATCGAACTCATCGAGACTGCCGTCAGCCAGTTTGCCCTTCTCGATTTCGATGCCGGCGTTGTTGAAGGCGTAGTCCAGGCGCCCATAGGTGGCGACGGTCTGAGCCATCAATTGCTGCACGTCCGTGTCGAGCGTGACGTTGCAGCGCACAAATATCCCTTCGCCACCGGCCTGGTGGATCAGTGCCACAGTACCCTCGCCTCCTGCCACATCAAGGTCCGCGACCACCACCTTCAAGCCTTCGGCGGCGAACGCCAGCGCGGTGGCGCGGCCAATACCAGCAGCGGCGCCGGTCACCAAGGCGACCTGGCCGGAAAACGTCATGCTCATGGGAACTGTCCTGTGGGGTTAGTAACGGTGGAGCGAGTCTAGCCAACGCCGGGAGCCGTGCGTCAGCACTATCAGAAGGCCGGTTGGCGCTGCATGAATCGCAGTGATAAAGCCGCCCGGCTGATTATCAGCGAGGGCTATTGCCGGGCATTCGCCTGCTTTGCACACCCTTGCCCTTCTGCCACTGAGGGTCTATCACTCATGTTCCATTTCTAAAGAGTCCTTGCCATGACCGCCCAGACCAACCGCCAATTTCTGCTCGCCAAACGCCCGGTCGGTGCCGCCACGCGCGAGACCTTCACTTACCAGGAAGTGCCGGTGGGCGAACCCCAGGACGGCCAGGTGCTGGTGCGCAATGAATACCTGTCCCTCGACCCGGCCATGCGTGGCTGGATGAATGAAGGCAAGTCCTACATCCCACCAGTAGGCATCGGCGAAGTGATGCGCGCCCTGGGCGTAGGCAAGGTGATTGCCTCGAAGCATCCGAACTTCGCGGTGGGGGACTACGTGAACGGTGCACTGGGCGTGCAGGATTACTTCCTTGGCGAGCCCCGTGGTTTCTATAAAGTGGACCCCAAGCTAGCGCCCCTGCCCCGCTACCTGTCCGCCCTGGGCATGACCGGCATGACGGCGTACTTTGCCCTGCTGGAGACCGGCGCCCCGAAAACCGGTGACACCGTGGTGATCTCCGGTGCTGCCGGTGCCGTGGGTAGCATCGCCGGGCAGATCGCCAAGCTCAAAGGCTGTCGCGTGGTGGGGATCGCCGGTGGCGCCGAAAAGTGCAAGTTCCTGTTGGATGAGCTGGGCTTCGACGCCGCCATCGACTACAAAACTGAAGACGTGCCCGCCGCCCTCAAGCGCGAGTGCCCCAAAGGCGTGGACGTGTATTTCGATAACGTCGGCGGCGATATTCTCGACGCCGTGCTCAGCCGCCTGGCGCTCAAAGCCCGCGTAGTGATTTGCGGCGCAATCAGCCAGTACAACAACAAGGAAGCGGTCAAAGGCCCGGCCAACTACCTGTCATTGCTGGTCAATCGTGCGCGCATGGAAGGCTTTGTGGTGATGGACCACGCGGCGAACTTCGCGGCGGCGGGCCAGGAAATGGCCGGCTGGATGGCCCAGGGCAAGCTCAAGAGCAAGGAAGATATTGTCGAAGGGCTGGAGACATTCCCGGAAACGCTGATGAAGCTGTTCAATGGCGAGAACTTCGGGAAGTTGGTGCTCAAAGTCAGCTGACACACCACAAAAACAGATGTGGGAGCTGGCTTGCCTGCGATGCAAGCAACTCGGTCTCTAAGTGATACCGAGTTGATACTATCGCAGGCAAGCCAGCTCCCACATTTTTGCCGCTCTAAAAATCAGGCGATCTCGGCGACGACCGCTGCCAACGCCTTGGCAGGATCCGCTGCCTGGCTGATCGGACGGCCAATCACCAGATAGTCAGAGCCCGCATCCAGGGCCTGGCGTGGGGTCAGGATGCGGCGCTGGTCATCCTGGGCGCTGCCGGTAGGACGGATACCCGGTGTCACCAGTTGCAGCGAGGGGTGAGCGTTCTTCAGGGCCTGGGCTTCCAGGGCTGAGCACACCAGGCCGTCGAGGCCGGCTTTCTGCGCCAGGGCTGCCAGGCGCAACACCTGAACCTGCGGCTCGATATCCAGGCCAATGCCCGCCAGGTCCTCGCGCTCCATGCTGGTGAGCACGGTTACACCGATCAACAACGGTTTTGGGCCGCTGCGCTGTTCCAGCACTTCGCGGCAGGCGCTCATCATGCGCAGGCCACCGGAGCAGTGCACATTGACCATCCACACGCCCATCTCGGCCGCGGCTTTGACGGCCATGGCCGTGGTGTTGGGGATGTCATGGAATTTCAGGTCCAGGAACACTTCGAAGCCTTTGTCACGCAGGGTGCCGACGATTTCCGCCGCGCAACTGGTGAACAGTTCCTTGCCGACTTTGACCCGGCAAAGCTTGGGGTCCAACTGGTCAGCCAGCTTCAGTGCGGCGTCACGGGTGGGGTAATCCAGGGCGACGATGATAGGAGTCTGGCAGACGGACATTGGAATGGGCTCTCAGGCAAGTCGAAATCGGCGCGGATTGTAGCGCAAGCAGCGCCGTTGCGGGATCCGATGATCGGTAAATACCGATCAAGCGCCCAATATAGGCGATTCAGGGCGATTGTTTCAGCGCCGATACATTCACGACATGCCCTCAATACGCCGTCCGGCTAGCCTCGCGCACATGACCGCCCGCCCAGCACTTCCAGCCCTGGAACTGGGCGCCTATGCTGACAGCCACAACCAGGCAGATGACCTCGCTATGCATACCCCTTGCGACCCTGTAAACGAAGCGCCAAAAGACGCGGTGATCGCCGAAGACAAGCGCTGGAACACCCGCGCGCTGATTGTCGACGACGACGTGCCGATCCGCGAACTGCTGATCGACTACCTGGCACGCTTCAATATTCTCGCCTCAGGCGTCACCGACGGCATCGCCATGCGCCAAGCCATGCAAGCGGAGACCTTCGATGTGGTGGTGCTCGACCTGATGCTGCCGGGCGAAGACGGGCTGACATTGTGCCGCTGGCTGCGCGCCGAGTCGGACATTCCGATCCTGATGCTCACCGCCCGCTGCGAACCCACCGACCGCATCATCGGCCTGGAACTGGGGGCAGACGACTATATGTCCAAGCCGTTCGAACCCCGGGAACTGGTCGCGCGTATCCAGACAATCCTGCGCCGGGTGCGTGATGACCGCACCGAACAGCGGGCCAATATCCGTTTCGACAATTGGCGCCTGAACAGCGTGCTGCGCCAGTTGGTGGCCGATGATGGCCTGGTGGTGCCGCTGTCCAACGCCGAGTTTCGTTTGTTGTGGGTGTTCATCGAACGCCCGCGCCGTGTGCTGAGCCGCGAACAGCTGTTGGACGCGGCCCGTGGGCGCTCTATCGAGGCCTTTGATCGCAGCATCGACTTGCTGGTGTCGCGCCTGCGTCAGAAGCTGGGGGATGACCCCAAGGCACCGCAATTGATCAAGACCGTACGCGGCGAAGGCTACCTGTTCGACGCCAAGGATATCGGTTGATGCGCGCGCCCTTCAACACGCTGTTCGGGCGACTGTTCGGCCTGTTGCTGGTGGCGATTGTGCTGGCCCATGTGCTGGCGTTCTTCTGGTTCCATCACTACGGCCCGCCGCCACCGCCCCGCGCGGCGTTCGTCGAACAACCGGACGGCAGTCTCACGCCCTTGCGCAAGGCGCCTCGCCCCTGGTTTGGCGGCCCAGTGGTACCCCTGACATTTCAATTTATCTCGCTGATCATCGCCGCCTGGTACGGCGCCAAACTGCTGAGCCGGCCGATCCAGCGCCTGAGCGCGGCGGCCGAGCGCTTGAGCGTCGACCTCGACAGCCCGCCCCTGGTGGAATCCGGCCCTCGCGAAGCACGCCAGGCGGCCTCGACCTTCAACCTGATGCAAAAGCGCATCCGCGAACAAGTCAGCCAGCGCGCCCGCATGCTCGGCGCGGTCTCCCATGACCTGCGCACCCCCCTCTCGCGCCTCAAGCTACGCCTGGAACAGATCGAAGACCCCAAGTTGCAAGGCCAGATGCGCCAAGACCTGGACGACATGATCGGCATGCTGGATGCCACCTTGAGCTACCTGCACGAACAGCGCACCAGCGAGACACGGCATTGGCTCGACGTCCAGGCATTGGTGGAATCCCTGAGTGAAAACGCTCAGGACCAAGGCCGCGACGTGAAATTTTCCGGCACCTGTACACCGTTGCAGGTACAGCCGATGGCCCTGCGTTCATGCCTGAACAATTTGATCGACAACGCCCTGCGCTATGCCGGCACCGCCCGGGTAGAACTGGCTGACAGCCGCGGCGCCCTGGTGATACGGGTGATCGACCACGGCCCGGGAATCGCCGCCGATAAGCGCGAAGCGGTGTTCGAGCCGTTCTTTCGCCTGGAGGGATCGCGCAACCGCAATTCCGGAGGGGTCGGTTTGGGGATGACCATTGCCAGGGAAGCCGTCGAGCGACTCGGCGGCCACCTGAGCCTGGAAGATACACCGGGCGGTGGGTTGACGGCGGTGATGTGGTTGCCGAGGGTTTAAGCACTCCCATTTACCTGACGCGCCGCGATCCAAATGTGGGAGCTGGCTTGCCTGCGATTGCGCAGTGTCAGTCGATGAAGTGTTGGCTGGCCCACCGCTATCGCAGGCAAGCCAGCTCCCACAAGTACCGCGGCGCACCACAGTTAGGTACACCCATCAGTTACAGGGTTTGTCTTCACGACGCACTTGCGCCTGGCTCGCGCTCCAGTCTGTCAACAGGCTGTAGGCCACCGCCAGCAACGTCGGGCCAATAAACAGGCCGATAAAGCCGAACGCTATCAACCCACCAAACACACCCAACAGCACAATCACCAACGGCAGGTTGCCGCCACGGCTGATCAGGTACGGCTTGAGCACGTTATCCACGCCGCTGATCACGAACGTGCCCCACACGCCCAGGAAAACCGCGTAGGTGTAATCGCCCTTCCACGCCAGCCACGCCGTGGCCGGAATCCACACCAGCGGCGGCCCCATGGGAATAAGGCTGAGCAGGAAAGTCACGATACCCAGCACCAGCGCGCCCGGTACGCCAGCGATCAGAAAGCCGATCAGCGCCAGCAGCGCCTGGGCCGCAGCGGTGCCGATCACACCATTGACCACCCGCTGCACCGTGCCGGCCACCAGTTCGATGTAATAGCCAGCGCGCTCGCCAATCAGGCGCTCCAACAGGCGGTGCACAAACATCGCCAGGCGCGGCCCGTCACGGTAGAAAAAGAACACGAAGACCAGGCTCAGGGTCAGCTCAAGAATGCCGCCGCCAATTTGCGCACTGCGCGCCAACAACCAATTGCCGACCTGACCCAGGTACGGCTTGATGCTCACCATCAGCGCCGCGCCTTGTTGATCAATGCTGTCCCAGGTCGCCACCAGGCGCTCGCCCACGAAGGGGATCGACCCCAACCAGGTCGGCGCCTCGGGCAAGCCGTCGACCTGGATGTCCTTGATCAGCGCCACCGCATCACGCACATGGTCAGCCAGGTTGAACCCCAGCCATACCAATGGCACCGCCACCAGCAACATCCAGCCCAACGTCAGGATGCCAGCGGCCAGGGATTCTCGGCCGCCGAGCCAACGGGTGAGCAAACGCATCAGCGGCCAGCTGGCAAATGCCAGCACCGCGCCCCAGAACAGCGCCGACCAGAACGGCGCCATGACCCAGAAGCTGGCACCAAACAGCACCAGCAGCAGGATTTGCACCAGCAGGCGATCGTTATTGAGCATCGGGTATCTCGAAAAGAAGGCTGTAGAAAGAGAGCTTAGGCGAACGGCGCGGGTCCGTTCGCCCTGTGGTGCTTAGCGTATCAGATGCAGATGCAGCCCTTGGGTTTCACCGGTGCCGGTTTCCAGACGGGCGGTGCGCACGCCCTTCTCCACCAGCGCCTGGCGCCAGGCCTCGGCCTGCGGCCCGCTCAGGCTCACGCGCAGGGTGGTGTCGAGGTTCAAGGCTCGGAATATCAAGGTCAGCCAGGTGTCATCCGGCTTGGCAACCAGCGCGGGAAAATCCAGCTCGCCGGTGCTTTTGAGTTCACGCAGCAGGGTGGCCGAGGTGGGCAGCAGCTCGCCCAAGGGCGCGCTGGCGTCGAGTTGCTCCACATGCAGGTAGGCGCGGCGGTTACCACGGGTGATGCCGTACAACGCGATCAGGGAATTGTCCTGCGGGGCGGCCAGGCGTAGCAGCAGGTATTCCTGTTGGCCGTCGGCGCCCACCAGCTTGGCGTTGCCAAACACTTCGTTGGCCCACAGGCTGCTTTCGCCACAATCGCGGGCCTTGCACCAGAACAACAACTGCGCACCCTTGGCCTGCAAGGCTTCGCGCGTTGCGGTAAAGGCGGCGCTGGAGCTGTGTTCGGCGGGCAATTCATAGGTGATTGCAGTGGCTGGGCCGCGTGCGATGGCCTGGCCTTCATAACGCAACTGGCCGCTGATCTTGCGGATCGCGCCCATGGGGTAGATGCGTTCCTTGTCTTCAGCGGGGCGGTAATCGACGATTTGCGCATCAACCTGGCGGGCTACCGCCGGTAGATCCTGGCTGCCGGGCAGATCGGCGGCAAATACCAGGGGGCTGAAACAGCAAAGGCCAAGGGCACGGATACATCCTTTACCCAGGCTCATCGGATCAGTGAGCCCTGGCCAATGTTGGTCACAGCGATATCGAGTGTGTTCATGGTTGACTCCCTTTCAATCCGCCCAGCCTCGGCAGTTGACCCCGCCAAGTCAAGGCGTGGAGAAGAACCGATTGAAACAGTCTGCAACAAGAGCCGCACCGGGCTCGTCATTCAGGTGTAAATGATGGCCGCCTGGCAGCGTGGTAACCGTGAAGGGTAGCTGAGAAAGCAATTCGGAATGTTTCGCCAGCATGCCGTCAGCCGCGACCACCAACTGGGTAGGGCACCCTACCCTTCGCACGAAGGCCATGGCTTGTTCGTCGGTCAGGCGCATCGGCGACGCCAGGGTCAGGCGGCTATCGCTGCGCCAGGTGTAACCGCCCGGTACAGGCATCAAACCGCGCTGGGCCAGGAGCTGCGCTGCTTCACGGCTGACCGCCACCACGCCCTTCATCCGCGCCTCGACCGCTCGATCAAGGCTGTTGTAGACCGGCTTGCGCTTGTCCTGCAGGCTCAATTGCGCCTGCAACGCCATGCCCAGGCGCTCGGCCGCGTTCTCGCCGCTGGCGGTCGGTGGGATCACGCCGTCAATCAGGCCCAGGTGTGTCACCCGCTCCGGCAAGGCCCCGGCCACTACCAGAGAGACGATGGCGCCCAGGGAGTGGCCAAGTAATGCAAAACGTTTCCAGCCCAGTTGCTCAGCCACCTGCAGCACATCGTAGACGTAATCCCACAAGGCATAACCGGCGCCAGCCGGGCGGTGCGCCGAATGCCCATGCCCCGCCATGTCCAGGGCGACGATGCGCAACCCTCGCAGCCTGGGCGCCAGGCGCGCAAAGCTGTTGGCGTTGTCCAGCCAACCATGGAGGGCAATTACCGGCAGGCCGTCCTCGGGCCCGAACAGATGCGCGGCCAGTTCGATGTGCGGCAGGCTCAGGCGTACCTCTTCAACGGGCGTACTCATGCGCAACTGCGCTCACGGGCCTGCCAGCGGGCGAACAGAGTCTTGATCAAGGCAGCAGTGTCCTGAGGGCGTTCGAGGGGAAACATATGGCCGCCGGGCATGGTGAGCATTTCGCCCATGGGCAAGCGGTCGACACCGCTGGCATGGTGACGCATCACCACCCGGCTCTGGCGGCCACGCACCACGGCCAGCGGCACCTTCAACTGGCGCACCTGGCCCGGGCTGGTGTGGGGCACGCCGCGATAGATGCTGATTTCGGTGGCAGGGTCGAACCGCAGGCGCAGGCGGTCGCCCACTTGCTGCAGGCCATGTTGCAGGTACGCGTCAAAGCAATCGGGATCAAAGCCACGGAACAGGGTCTTGCCGGCGAAATAGCTGCGCGCGGTGTCCAGGTCGGTGAATTCTTCGCGCCGGCCAAGCGTGCGCCCAGCCGGGGTGAGTCGGTCGATAAAACCAAAGCGCTTGGCAGCGCGGATCACCCAGCGGTCTGCGCGGGTGAGCACCGGCGAATCCAGCATCACCACGCCCCGGTACAGCTGCGGGCAGCGCATGGCCGCGTGTAAATGCAGCACGCCACCCAGGGAATGGCCCACGCCCCATACAGGCTCTGGCTGCTGCTCCAGATGATGGATCAGCTCGTCCACCAGGTTCTGCCAGTTATCATCTACCGGGAACCTGGGGTCGTGACCGTGCTGTGGCAGATGGGCCACCGCATATTCCGGGGCCAGGGCGGCAAACAGCTTGCCGTAGGTGGCCGAAGGGAAGCCATTGGCGTGGGTAAAAAACACGTGCTGCGACATACAGGTTCCATCAACAAAAACAGAGGGGGATTGTCACCATGCCCGGCCCCTACAGCAATGACTGTAACTGCCAGGAATGATGACACTCACGCCACGCGCTATCGCGCCGGCGGTTGTTCACCCAGCGGCACCACGGCCATGGTCAGGCGCGAGACACAACTGGCCTTGCCCTCGTCGCTGCTCAGGCGGATGTCCCACACCTGGGTGGTACGCCCGATATGAATAGCCTTGGCCACCGCAGTTACCCGGCCGCTGCGCACGCCGCGCAGGTGGTTGGCGTTGACCTCCAGGCCCACGCAATAGAACTTGCTTGCATCAATGCACAAGTAGGCGGCCATGGAGCCGACACTTTCGGCCAGCACCACCGAGGCGCCGCCGTGCAGCAGGCCGTAGGGCTGATGGGTGCGGTGGTCGACCACCATACTGGCGGTAAGGGATTCGTCGTCGAAGCTTTCGAAACGAATATCCAGCATTTCACCGATGGTGTTTTTCTGGATCGCGTTGAGGTGTTCGATATTCGGTTGGGTACGCCACAGGCTCATACGGTTGTCCTTGTTGGTTTTATTACGACCCTAATCCTGCCACAGAACGGTTTCGGCGCGCGCGCTCCATGCTTGCAATTGTGGCCCGTACGTCGACTCGATCACGTTGCGTTTGATCTTCAAGGTCGGCGTGAGAAAACCATTTTCCACCGCCCAGTGGTCTTTCACCACCACCAAGTGCCCCATGCGTTCATGCTTGTCCAGGCCCGCGTTCACCTGTGCCAGCCAGCGCTCAAGGCCGCTGCCGAGAGCTTGGCGGTCCTCGCCGGGTGCCGACAACACGCACAGCCCGATCGGCGCGCTGAGCCCCTCGCCGACCACACACACCTGTTCAATACGTGCATGTTCGGCCAGGCGGTTTTCAATCGGCGCCGGGGCTACGTATTTGCCTTTGCTGGTCTTGAAAATTTCCTTGAGACGTCCGGTCAGGCGCAGGCGACCGTCCGCGTCCTGCTCGCCCTTGTCACCCGTACGCAGGAAGCCATCTGCAGTGAGCGTATCTGCGGTTTTCTGCGGGTCCTTGAAGTAGCCCAACATGGTCGCGCCACTGCGTACCTGCACTTCGCCTGACGGGTCGATACGCACTTGCACGCCTGGGCAGGGCTGGCCGATCCAACCGAGCGTTTGCCCACCTGGGCGACACACATGGGAATAGCCGCAGTTTTCGGTCATGCCGTACACCTCCAGCACATCCAGGCCCAGGCGCTGATACCAACGCAGCAACGCCTCGGGCACCGGCGCGGCGCCGGACAGGGCGATGCGCAGCGCATCCAGCCCCAGGCCGGCGAGAATTTTATGGCCGACGCGTTTGCCGATGAAAGGCAGGCGTAACAGGGTATCGAGGCGTGTTTCCGGGATTTTGGCGTAGACGCCCAGTTGGAATTTGGTCCAGATGCGCGGCACGCCAAACAAGGCCGTCGGCCGCGCCCTGCGCAGATCGGTGAGGAAGGTTTCCAGGCTCTCGGCGAAAAAAACGGTTTGCCCGGTATAGATCGACGCCATTTCTACAAACATCCGCTCCGCCACATGGCACAGCGGCAGGTACGACAGCAACCGGTCGCCCTCCCCCAGGCCAAACAGCTCAGTACCGCCCGAGGCAGCAAACCCCAAGGCGCCGAAACTGTGCATCACCCCTTTAGGCAGGCCGGTCGTACCGGAGGTGTAGATGATAGTGGCCAGGCTGGCGGCATCCGGTAGCGGGTTGTCCTGGATCGGTGAACAGGCTTGCAGGTCCGCCCAAGTGAAATCGAAAGTCTCTTCAGGAGTGCACAGCGGCAGGCTGACAGTCGGCACATCCGCAGGAACGCCAGGCGCCATTGCCGACCAATCATCCAGCTTGCCGATCAGCGCCAACCGCGCCTGCGAATGGGTCAGCACATGGGCGACAGACTCGGCGGTGAGGTTGGGATAAAGCGGCACCGACACGTGCCCGGCCATCCAGATCGCCAGGTCGGCGATGATCCAGTGGGCGCAGTTTTTTGAAATCAAGGCAATGTGCGAACCCTGGGGCAACTCCCGCGCACGCAGCCAGTGCGCGGCGCAACGGGCCTGGTGGCCGACCTCGCCCCAGGTGAGGGCCTGCACCTCACCGCCGCCGATGGGCTGAACGAGGAAGACTTTGCGCGGGTGCCGCGCTTCACGCTCGAAGAAGACCTGCAACGGCAAACGAAAAGCGACAGGCATGGGACGCGCTCCTTTGTGATCCGAGATACAGCCAACCAAGCACTTGCTTGGTTGACTGTATAGCACAGACGAAGGAAACGGCCTGCCGCTAACCACGATGCGAAGCGAGACGCTCTTGATCTGCTCTTGATCTTGATCTGCTTTTGATCTTAGGCGCCCCATCAAACCACGCTGGCCGTAATTCGACAGGGAGTGGGGGGTAAACCGGCAGGGATGCCGTCATCGCAGGCAAGCCAGCTCCCACAATTGGATCGCGGGCGTCAGCGAGATAGGTGTCGGCTGGCAGGCCGTCGCGGGAGCAAGCTCCCTCGCCACAGCGTCGCACGATGCCTAGGGATTCTTCACATCCACCAGACTCATCAACCCCGCCAACGGAAAATCACCCTCAAGCTCCGCCAGGCTGGCCGTGTACATCGGCTGTGGCTGACGCTGATGCCCATGCTGCAGAAAACTGATCAGGCTACCCACCAGCGGTTGGTGGCTAACCAACAGCACGTTGTCATCGGTATCGAGTTTCTCCAGCACTCGCTGGACATCCCCATCGGGCGTCAGCCACGGCACCGTGCGGATCTCAGGCTCAAACCCCAGCACATCGCGCACCAACTGCGCCGTCTGCTGCGCCCTAACATAAGGGCTGGCAATGATGGCGCCCAAGGGCTGGCCAATCAGGTGCGTAGCACTGCGCAATACTTCAGCACGCCCATGCTCGGTAAGGTTGCGTTCAGCGTCCGTGCGCGCATGCGCTTGGGCCTCGCCGTGACGCAGAATCCATACCTTCATAGCTTCGGCTCTTCATCACGCACCGGGTGCGGTGCCGGCGGTACGCTGTGGGCCGCTTCGCCTTCGGGCGCGCGCGGGGTTGGCCAATCGGCGAACGGCCAGGGCTTTTGTTCGGTGTGGAAGCTGCCGAAGCGGCCAATCTGCGCCAGGAACTGGCTGAGGCTGTCGCCAAAGTTCATCAGGCCCAGGTTCGGTGCGCCGTAGATCAGCCGGTAAATCAATTGCACCACCACCAGCGCACCGAGCAGGAATTGGGCTACCTGCCACACCAGCACAAATACCAGCATCCACAGGATGCGCAAGCCAATCGACTCGTATGGGGGGGCAGCTTTGGGATCGTTCATGACGCGTTCCTCAGTTGAAACCACTGGTGGAAATAAAGTCGACATCGGTCTTGGGCTCGGCCCGCATCAGCAACTCGATGACCTGGTTCAGGGTGCGCCCTTCGAACAGGATCGCATGCAGGCCGGCGACCAGCGGCATGTACACGCCCACTTCCTGGGCCTTGGCCTTCAAGACCTTGAGGGTGTTGACCCCCTCGGCCACTTCGCCCAGACGCGTCACCGCTTCCTCCAGGCTCAGCCCTTGGCCTAAGGCGAACCCGACCTGGTAGTTGCGGCTTTTGGGCGAAGAACAGGTGACGATCAAGTCCCCCACGCCCGCCAGGCCGAGGAAGGTCATCGGGTTGGCGCCCTGGTTCACCGCAAAACGTGTCATCTCGGCCAGTGCGCGGGTAATCAGCATGCTCTTGGTGTTTTCGCCCATGCCCAAGGCCACGGCCATGCCAGCAATGATCGCGTAGACGTTTTTCAAGGCCCCGCCCAATTCGACGCCGAAGCGATCGGCGCTGGCGTAGACCCGGAAGGTACGGCCGTGCAGCACGGCCTGGACGCGCTCGCACAAAGCCTCGTCTTCACTGGCGACCACGGTGGCGGTCAACGCGTGCTCGGCGACCTCCCGTGCAAGGTTTGGCCCGGACAGCACGCCAATGCGCGCCTGAGGGGCAATTTCGGTGAGGATTTCACTCATCAACTTGAAAGTATGGGCTTCGATACCCTTGGTCAGGCTGACCAGTAACTTGCCGGCCAAGCGTTCGGCGTGTGGCGCCAGTACCGAGCGCAAGGCGCTGGAAGGCAGCGCGACAAAGCACAGGTCGCAGGCCGTGAGGGTTTCCAGCAGGTCGGTCACCGGCTCGACGGCGGGATGAATCTTGATACCTTTAAGGTAACGAGGGTTTTCGCGATGCACGCGAATGGCTTCGGCCTGCTCGGGATCGCGCATCCACTGGCGCACCGCGTGACCGTTCTCGGCCAGCAGGTTAGCCACGGCGGTACCAAAACTTCCGCCTCCCAGGACCGCAATAGGGCGCTGTTCAGTCATATGCAATCCGTTAATCCATACCAGTGGCGATGGCGGCATTATACGGGGCGCCCCGCTTGCGGCCAGCCCCCGTATCAATTCGCGCGAGTCAGAAAATGCCAGAGGCGTGCGAAGTAAATGCAAGTCCGACGACTGGCAAACAGCCGCACCTCGGTTAACATGGGCGGCTATCCGCAATTAACAAGGCCGTGCCGTGTATCTGGGCCCTCCTCCTCGCTCATCATTATTGTTGCTGCTGTTGTGTGCTACCTGCGCGCAGGCCGACGATCTGTTCCTCGACAGCCAGCCGCTGCCCCAGGTCTTGACCGCCACGCGCCTCAAGCAATCGGCCGCCGCCGTGCCCGGCAGCATGACGGTGATCGACAGTGAGCTGATCAAGGCCAGCGGCGCCCGGGACATCTCGGAACTGCTGCGGCTGGTCCCGGGGATGATGGTCGGCTACACCAGCGGCAACCAGGCGTCGGTGAATTACCATGGCACCAGCGCCAGTGACGCACGGCGCATGCAGGTGCTGATCGACGGTCGCTCGGTCTATCGCGCCGGCCTGGCCACGGTGGATTGGAGCGATATCCCGGTGGCCATGGAGGACATCGAGCGCATCGAGGTCTTTCGCGGCCCCAACACCGTCAGCTACGGTGCCAATGCGCTGATGGCGGTGGTGAATATTCTCACCCGCTCGCCAGCCAACAGCCACGGCTCGCGGGTAAAGGTCATCCGTGGTGAGCGTGGCATCAATGACTTCTATGCCAGCCAGGGTGTGGGCTGGGAGACCGGCAATTTGCGCTTGTCTCTGTCCGGGCAACAGGACGATGGTTTTGACAGCGACGCGGTCGGCGCCGACCGCCGTGACGGGCGTCGCCTCAACCGTTTCAGCCTGGCGGTGAGCCAGGCCTTGAACGCGCAACAAAGTCTCGATTGGCAACTGAACGTCAAGGAAGGCACCAACCAGCGCCCTTATACCTACACCCCGGTGTTTGCCGGAATTACCGAAGGCGGCACCAATTCTGATGTCACCGCCAAGGACTACGCAGGGTCCCTGCGCTGGAACTTCGACTTCAACCCCGACCACAGCCTGTATATCCAGGGCTCGGCACAGCAATGGGACCGCAAGCAAATCTGGAAAGCCTGTGACGCCAAGGCCTCGTTCAGCCCTGAACTGACCCAGCTATGGCAGCTCAACCCCAACTATGCCGAATTGCTGGCACGGCACATGGACACCTACAGCCAAGGCTCCGCCCCACCGGGTAACGCCGCCGAACAGGCCTTGGCCAACCAGGTGTTGGACCAGTGGCGCAACGGTGCCAACCAAAGCGTGTGCGGCGATATCGACCAAAGCACCCGCGAAAGCCGCTACGACGTGGAGATCCAGGACACGCTCAGCCTCTCCGACAGCCTGCGCCTGGTCAGCGGCATGAATTACCGCTATGACCGCGCCGACTCCGAAACCTACTTCAATGGCACCCTGGACGACACCACCTGGCGCCTGTTCGGCCACCTGGAATGGCGCGCCAGCGAGCACTGGTTGCTGCAAGGTGGCGCCATGTACGAAGACACCCACCTGAGCGGCAACTCGCTCACGCCGCGTGTGGCGGTCAATTACCTGATCAACCCCCGCCACGGCTTGCGCGCGGTGTACTCCGAGGCAATCCGCTCGCCGGACATGTTCGAGAACAACGTCAATTGGAGCTACCGCGTCACCAATCTCAGCTCCCCGACCTACGGGCAAAACGCCGGTCAATATTTTGTCGTGACGCGCGGCCCCGGCAACCTCGACAAAGAGTTGATGCGCTCGCGCGAGCTAGGCTACAACGGCTTCTTTGCCGAGCTGGGGCTGAATGTCGACGTGAAGCTGTTCTATGACGAAATCACCGACATGATCAGCTCGCCGCTGCGCAACAACCAATACATCGCCAGCAACGCCAACAGCTCGCGCTTTAGTGGTGCCGAGTCGCAGTTCGACTGGCGCGTGAGTAACGCCGACCGCCTGCGCCTGACCTATGCTTATGTAGACGCCACCTCCAGCAACCCGCTGGACAAAGCGCAAACCGCGCGTAACAGTGGCTCGGCCGGTTGGCTGCGTGAGTGGGGCCAGGGTTGGTCCAGCGCCTTGTTCTACTATGGCGACGACGCACTCAACCAATATCGCTTCCAGCGGGTCGACCTGCGGGTGGCCAAGCGCATTGCCGTAGGCAAAGCCAATGTGGAGCTGGCGGGCATGTTGCAGCAACGCCTGGACAACCAGCCCACCACCTGGGCCGACAACAACTACGACCATCGCCACGTTCTCTACTTCAGCGCCGAGCTGGACTTCTGACATGGCCGACCAGTCACGGATGACCCTCTTCTTGGCTTCACGGTTTTGGCGCCGCGCCCTGCTGCTCGCGTGCCTGTTGCTGACGGCGCCGGCGTGGAGCGCAAACATCCTGCTGACGGCCGCCGAAGACAGCACCGGCGTGCGCGCCTTTACCCAGGCCCTTGCCCAACAGCGCCCCGAAGACCAGGTCAGCTTCACGCCACTCAAGCAGTTGCCAGCGCCCAGTCACCTGCCTGCCAGCACACGCCTGATTCTCCTTGACCTGCCGAGTCTGGACTGGCGCCTGCAGGATGCTCAGGGGCCACCAACCCTGGTGCTGCGCATCAGCCGTCTGCAGGCCCGACAACGCCTGGGCAACTTGCACCCGGCAAAAATCAGTCTGCTATGGAGCGACCCGCCGCTGGAACGTCAGTTGCGCCTGATCGCCAATATCCTGCCCCAGGCCCGGCGCGTCGGCGTGCTGTACGGCGTCGATAGCGAGTTCCTGCTGCGCGAACTGATCCAGTTCGCCAAACCCATGGGCCTGGAAATCATGCCCCAGCTCTGGGACAACACCAGCGACAGTCGCCCACTGCAAACCCTGTTCAAAAACAGCGACGTGCTACTGGGCCTCGACGATCCGCAGCTGTACAACCCCAAGACCGTAAAAAACCTGTTGCTGAGCAGCTACGCCCAACAACTGCCGTTGGTGGGGCCCAACGCGGGGTTTGTGCGGGCCGGCAGCCTGGCCAGCACCTACAGCGATCAATCCGACTGGCTCGCGGTACTGGACCAACTGCTGGACCAGCCGCCGGCCAGTTGGCCCAGCACGCTCTACCCGCAGTACTTCAAAGTCGTGGGCAACCCACAAGTCGCGCGCTCACTGGGCATCGAACAGGTCGATGAAATCGCCGTTGCCGCCCGCCTGGCCGAAGGAGAACAACGCCCATGACCTTGCGCCGTCGTTGGGATATCAACACCCGCACCCAGCTCATTACCCTGGGCCCTGCGCTGCTGTTGACCCTGCTGCTCATCACCTTCTTCACCTTCGTGCGCATCCAGGACTTGCGCCAGGAGCTGGACCACACCGGTCAATTGATCGCCAACCAGCTGGCGCCTGCCACTGAGTACGGCGTGATTTCCGGCAACAACGATGTGCTTGAAACCCTGCTGCGTGCGACCTTGGCCACACCCCATGTGCGCTTCCTGGAGATCCAGGACAGCGCCGAGAACATTTTGGTGTATGTGGAGCAGCCGTCCGAGCGGCATGACCGTTCGCTGTCGGTGAAGGTGTTCCAGGCACCGATCCGCCTGCAACACATCCAGCTCAACAATGACTTTTTCCAGGACAACCTCAGCGAACCCAAGGCCCCCCGCGCGGACTACCTGGGGCGGGTGATTGTGGGCATGTCCAACGACGCCTTCAGCCAGCGCCAGCAGGAAATCCTGTTCAAGGCAGGGGTACTGGCGCTGTTTGCCCTGCTGTTTACCTTCCTGCTGGCGCGACGCTTGTCGGCCAGCCTGTCACAGCCGATCAGCGCCATGGGGCACGCGGTCAAGGCCATCCAGCAAGGCGATTACAAGACGCCACTGCCCATCGTCGATGACTCGGAATTGGGCGACCTCTCGCGGCATATCAACAACCTGGCCGAGGGCCTTCAACAGGCCAGTCGCGAACAGCAACAAGCCATGGCCCAGTTGATCCAGACCCGTGAAGAAGCCGAGCGGGCGAACAACGCCAAGTCGGATTTTCTGGCGATGATGAGCCACGAACTGCGCACGCCCATGAACGGCGTGCTGGGCATGCTGCAACTGCTCGAAACCACGGAGATGACCGAGGAGCAGACCGAGTACGCGGCGCTGGCGTGCGAGTCCACCGAGCATTTGCTCAAGGTGATCAATGACATCCTCGATTTCTCACGCATTGAACGCGCCGCCCTGGAACTGGAACATATTCCGTTCAACCTGGCCGATCTGATCAACAGCTGCGCCCAGGCTTTCCAGCACAGCGCCCAGCAGCGCGGGCTGAGCCTGGAACTGCCCATTCCCATGGGCATGGAGGCTCTGCGTGTGCGCGGCGACCCGACGCGGATCCGCCAGATTCTGGTGAACCTGATCGGCAATGCATTGAAATTTACCGAACATGGCAGCGTGACCGTGGAGCCCCACTGGCAAACCCTGGACCATGAGTTGGTGTGGTTCACCTGCACCGTACGCGACAGCGGTATCGGTATTTCCGCCGAACGCCTGGATTTGATGTTCGATGCATTCCAGCAGGCAGACAGCTCCATTTCCAGGCGTTACGGTGGCACGGGCCTGGGCCTGCCGATTGCGCGCACCCTGGCCGAACGTATGGGTGGCACCTTGCGCGCCCAGAGCGAAGAAGGTCGAGGTTCAGTGTTCACCTTGGAGATTCCGCTGGCCATTGACCAGCAGCATGCGCCGGTCACCGCACCTGACGCGCTTGGCAAAGCCAGCGCCGGCGATGGGCGCCACGTGCTGTTGGTAGAGGACAACCCGGTCAACCGCACCGTGGTCGAAGCGATGCTGCGCAGCCTGGGCTTTGAAGTCAGCCTGGCCACGGACGGCGCCGAGGCGATCCGCAGCGCCGAGAGCCTGATTTTCACCGCTATCCTGATGGATTGTCGGCTGCCCTTGATCGACGGCTACGAAGCCACACGGCAGATTCGCCAACTGCCCGGTTGCGCCGATCTGCCCATCATCGCCCTGACGGCCAACGCCTTGCAGGGCGATCGCGAAGCCTGCCTGGCAGCCGGAATGAACGATTACCTGGCCAAGCCGTTCAAACGCACGGATTTGCAGCAAATCCTGCAGCGCTGGGTGCAATAGCGCCGCGCCATCAGCCAACTGCGACTGGCGTGAAAGACGAAAGTGCGGCAGTCTTAGGCACCCGAACGGGCTGATAAACAGGCCCGGTTTAAAATTTCAGTGAACAAGTGTACATTCAGTGCCTTGCCGCTGTGACTTTCACTACAACGCAATAGTCTATGTGTAGGCTGCCGCTATGAGGCATGAACGCTTCATTCGGTTCGGGAAGATTTGCCCTACCCTGCCGCATGGGATTATTGAGGAGCTCGCATGACCAAACAAAACGCCTTTACTCGGGAAGACCTGCTGCGCTGCAGTCGCGGTGAGCTGTTCGGCCCAGGTAACGCGCAACTGCCCGCCCCGAACATGCTGATGGTGGATCGCATCACCCATATCAGCGAAGAGGGTGGCAAGTACGGCAAAGGTGAATTGGTCGCCGAGCTGGATATCACCCCTGACCTGTGGTTCTTCGCTTGCCACTTCGAAGGCGACCCTGTGATGCCAGGTTGCCTGGGCCTTGACGCCATGTGGCAACTGGTCGGCTTCTACCTGGGCTGGCAAGGCCTGCCGGGCCGCGGTCGCGCCCTGGGTTCGGGCGAAGTGAAGTTCTTTGGCCAGGTACTGCCGAGCGCCAAGAAAGTCACTTACAACATTCAAATCAAGCGCGTCCTCAAGGGCAAGCTGAACCTGGCCATTGCCGACGGTTCGGTGACTGTCGACGGTCGCGAGATCTATACTGCCGAAGGCCTTCGGGTCGGCGTATTCACTTCCACTGACAACTTTTAAGGGTTATCCGCATGCGCCGCGTCGTTATCACTGGTCTGGGCATCGTTTCTTGCCTGGGCAATGACAAAGAGACCGTCACCGCTAACCTGCGTGCAAGTCGCCCTGGCATCCGCTTCAACCCGGAATATGCCGAAATGGGTCTGCGTAGCCAGGTTTCCGGCTCCATTGACCTGCCCCTCGAAGAACTGATCGATCGCAAGATCTATCGCTTCGTCGGCCACGCTGCCGCCTACGCCTACCTGGCCATGAAAGACGCGATCGCCGACTCCGGCCTGAGCGAAGACCAGGTTTCGAACGTACGCACCGGCCTGATCGCCGGCTCCGGCGGCGCATCGACCCTCAACCAGATGGAAGCGCTGGACATCCTGCGCGAAAAAGGCGTGAAGCGCGTCGGCCCTTACCGTGTCACGCGGACCATGGGCAGCACCGTTTCCGCCTGCCTGGCTACGCCGTTCCAGATCAAGGGCGTGAACTACTCGATCTCCTCCGCGTGCGCCACCAGCGCCCACTGCATCGGGACTGCCGTTGAGCAGATCCAACTGGGCAAGCAGGACATCGTGTTTGCCGGCGGCGGTGAAGAAGAGCATTGGAGCCAGTCGTTCCTGTTCGACGCCATGGGTGCCTTGTCCACCCAGTACAACGAAACCCCGGAAAAAGCCTCCCGTGCCTACGACGCCAAGCGTGACGGTTTCGTCATCGCCGGTGGTGGTGGCATGGTGGTGGTCGAGGAGCTGGAACACGCCCTGGCCCGTGGTGCGAAGATCTACGCGGAAATCGTCGGCTACGGCGCCACGTCCGACGGCTACGACATGGTTGCGCCAAGCGGTGAAGGCGCCATCCGCTGCATGCAGATGGCAATGTCCACCGTCGATACCCCAATCGACTACCTGAACACCCACGGCACTTCGACCCCGGTCGGCGATGCCAAGGAAATGGAAGGCGTGCGCGCGGTATTTGGCGACAAGGCTCCGAAGATCAGCTCCACCAAGAGCCTGTCGGGTCACTCCCTGGGCGCCGCTGGCGTACACGAGGCGATCTATTGCCTGCTGATGATGGAAGGCAACTTCATGGCCGGCTCGGCCAACATCGACGAGATTGATCCGGTTGTGGCCGATATGCCAATCCTGACCAAGACCGTTGAAAACGCCAAGATCGACACCGTGATGAGCAACAGCTTTGGTTTTGGTGGCACCAATGCCACCTTGGTACTCAAGCGCTGGCAGGGCAAGTAAGCCCGCAGGTTGATCACACGAAAAAGCCCCGACTGGTTCGGGGCTTTTTTTGCGCTTTGATTTGAAACCGCGTCGCCTTCATCGCAGGCAAGCCAGCTCCCACATTCGACCGCGTTCATCCTGAAGGAATACGGTCCAGTGTGGGAGCTGGCTTGCCTGCGGCTGGGCCGCCCCGGTTCCCCGCCCTACACCGAAAACCGCGCCACCATCGAATTCAGATCCACCGCCAACCGCGACAACTCCTGACTCGCTGCACTGGTCTGGTTAGCCCCGGTCGATGTCTGGTGCGCCAGGTCGCGGATATTCATCAGGTTACGATCCACCTCCCGAGCCACCGCCGCCTGCTGCTCCGACGCGCTGGCAATCACCAGGTTGCGTTCGTTGATCAAGGTGAAAGCCGAGGCAATCTCTTCCAGGGCCATGCCCGCCGATTTGGCGATATCCAGTGTAGAGCGCGCCCGTGTATTGCTCTGCTGCATCGAGCTGACAGCCTGGTCGGTGCCCTGCTGAATCCCGCTGATCATCTGCTCGATTTCCTGGGTCGACTGTTGCGTGCGATGGGCCAAGGCCCGCACCTCATCGGCTACCACCGCAAACCCGCGCCCGGCATCCCCCGCTCGCGCCGCTTCAATCGCCGCGTTCAGTGCCAGCAAGTTGGTTTGCTCGGCAATCGAACGAATCACATCCAGCACTGTGCTGATGCCATAGACCTTTTGCGCCAGCGCTTCGACTTGGGTCACATTGGCGGTCACATCGGTCGCGAGGGCTTCAATCGACACCACCGTCTGCTGCACCTGCTCACGCCCTTGCTGGGCAATCCGGTCGGATTCGCGAGACGCCTGGGACGTGGCCACGGCATTGCTCGCTACCTCCTCCACCGCCACCGTCATCTGATTGACTGCCGTGGCCGCCTGTTCGATTTCCTGGTTCTGCTGGTGCAAACCACGGGTCGCATCCTCGGTGACGCAACTGAGCTCTTCGGAAGCCGACGCCAATTGGTTCGACGATTCTGATATGCGCCGGATAGTGTCGCGCAAGCTCTCCTGCATACGCTTGAGCGCCTGTTGCAAGCGCGCCGGCTCGTCGCTGCCACTGAGCCTGATGTCGCCCGTCAAGTCGCCACTGGCAACGCCCTGGGCCACTTTCAACGACTGTGCCAGCGGCAGCACGATGCTGCGTGTCAGCCACACCGCCAGGCCAATCGTGACCAACGCCGTGACGCCAATCATGGTCATCACCCAGACCCGCGACTGGCTGAACACCTGCTGTGCCAGCCGGGCGGCCTCGTTGGCGCTGGACTTGTTCAGATTGACCAACTCACGCAGCGTCACGGCCATCTGGTCAGCCATCTGATTCATTTCGCCATTGACCACCGCAATGGCCTCCTCCAGCCGATTGGCCTTGGATAAGCCCACCACCTGCTCCTGGCGTTGCAGGTACTGCTGCTCCTCGACCTTGAAGCGATCAAACAGCACGCGCTCCTCAGGCAAGACGATCAATGCCTCGTACACGCCTTCAGCGTGGTGCAAACCGGTTTTGATCTCGGCAATTTTCTGCTCGTTCTGCGCCACCGCCTGGGGGTCGCGGTTGACCAGCAAGCGCAACGTCAGCGCCCGAATGCGCAACACATCCTGGTTCATCTCCCCCACCGCCATCACGCTGGGCAGCCAGTTGGTCTCCACCTGGTCCGACTGCTGGCGCATATTAGCCATCTGCAACAGGGCAAAGCCGCCCAAGACGAACACCATCAACGCCAGCACACCAAAGCCCAGGCCGGCGCGAGGGGCGATATTCAAACTGCGGATATTCATGCCAGGGTTCCTTCCATAAGTACTGCATCCACCTGCAGCGGGTCTCTTGGACGTTATCGGCACCTCAGGTCATTGGCATAAGATCAAAACGCGATATCAACGCGCGTCGCCATCGCGAGACGGCTTGGGCAGGATGGCCAGGAAATTGTCGCGCGCAACCTTGTAGGCAACGTCTTCGGGCAACGCATCGAGGAAAGGATCGAAACGGCGCATCTCCTTGCCCAACTTATTGAAGCGCCCCACAACATCGGAGCCGAGCATGAAGCGATCCGGGAAGCGCTCCACCAGCGCAACCCATTGCGGCCGTGGCTTGCCGGCGTCATCCAGCAGATAGGGCGTGAGCATGCTCCAGGACAGGTCGATATACAGGTTGGGGTACGCCTCAAGCAGGCGCGTCAGGGTAGGCAACAAAAAGTCCATCTGCACCTGATGACGGTGAATTTCCTTGCTGGTACCGGCATGGGCCCAGATAAAACGCGTGTGCGGGTGATTGCGTAACGGCTGTTCGACTTCCGCCAGGTACAGCGGGTTGCGCTCACGTTTGGAGGTGATGTTGGAGTGCAGCAGCACCGGCAGGTCGTTTTCGGCCGCCAGGTGATAGATGCGCGTCATGGCTTCGTTATTGGCGCGCGGGGTGTCACCGGAGGTCAGGGCGGTAAGGTCATCGTGCCGGGTGAACACTTCACCGATGCCCTGCCACAGCCCTGGGTTGAGGTCGAGCATGCGCTGGATATGGGCTGCAGAGTTCTTGTCGTTGGGATTGAAACCGGCGAGAAAGGGATGAAAGTGCTGACGTTGCTCGGGGGAAAGTTTATTGACCGCCGCCGCGACGATCACATCCGTGGCGCTGTACCAATAGGCATCGGCGTCGTCACCGGCGTAGTAGCGCGGACGCTTGGGCTCGTCTTCGTGCCATTTCTTGGCCACGGGAATCCCGGAAATCATGACGTGTTCAATGCGGTTGTCCGCCATGGCCTTGAGCAGCTTGTCCATGCCGGCGGTTTCCTGGAAAAAATCCACATAGTGCAGGTGCGCGTCGCTGTAGGCATAGTCACGGGCCTGCGCGACAAGGCTGCTGGCGGCGAGCAACAAGGCAAGACTCAGGCGGGCTCCAGACACGGTAAAACCTCAATAAGGGCTGATACGGGTAGACCTTGCGCCAGCCTTCAGGGTTCAGCATGGAAAAAACCGGAACACTGGGGTGCCAGCATGCTCTATAACTGCATGACCTTCATCCTGCGCCCTTATGAGGTTTGCCATGCCTGTTACCGTTAATACGCTGAACGCTGAAAACTTCCGTCACAGCGTGAATATCAATAATCACGAGCTGTTTACCGACCTGCCCAAGAGCCTGGGCGGTGACGATTCGGCGCCCTCCCCCCACGATTATTTCGATGCTGCGCTGGCGTCGTGCAAAGCCTTGACCGTAAGGCTCTACGCGCAGAAAAAAGATATCCCGCTGACCGGCGTGACCGTGGAGGTCACTCACGACAGCGACGAAGAGCAAAAGGGTAAATACAAGCTCAACGTCAAGCTGACCCTCAAGGGCGTACTCACTGACGCCCAGCGCGATGAACTGCATCGCGTGGCCGATAAGTGCCCGGTACATAAGCTGATGACCACCGCCGAAGTCACTATCGAGACGAAATTGTCGGAAGGCGCCTTCAGCCAATAGCCCCAACTTCCCATCGAGCGGGTTATGCTCAAAGCATCCAACCCGCTCAGAATGGGATGCCCATGACCACCCTCACCGTGATTCGCCCTCGCCCCGAAGATGTAGAAGGCCAGCCTATCCTGCGGCCCCTGCCCTCGCGTGAATGCCGCAGCGTCGGGCCCTTTGTGTTTTTCGACCATATGCTGCCGACCCGCTACGCACCGGGTAACGGCATGAATATCCGCCAGCATCCCCACATCGGCCTGTCCACCCTCACCTACCTGTTTGAAGGCACCTTGCAGCATAAAGACAGCCTTGGCTCGGACCAGATGGTGCAAGCCGGCGATGTCAGCTGGATGACCGCCGGCAGCGCGATTGCCCACGTCGAGCGCACACCTGAAGCGGTCAAGGCCAGGGGTTTCAACCTGCATGGCCTGCAGGTGTGGCTGGCCTCGCCCAAGGACCACGAGACCGGGCCCGGACACTACAGCCATCACCCAGCCGCAAGTTTGCCGATAAGCGATAACCTCGGCGTGCAGGTGCGTTTGATCGCCGGTGATGGTTTTTGCCTCAGATCACCGGTGCCGGTGCTGTCGCCGACGCTGTATGCCGAGGTACAGATGCAAACCGCCACCACCCTGTTGATTCCGGATGAACATGAGGAACGTGCGGTGTATGTGCTGGAGGGTGAGGTGCAATTGGACGGTGAAGCCCTGGAGGTCAACAGCTTGGTGGTATTGCCGACTGGGCAGGAGATGACTCTGTATGCCGAGAGTGATTGCCACCTGATGGTATTTGGCGGGGCACCGCTGGATGGGCCACGGCGGATCAACTGGAATTTTGTGGCGAGCGACCCGGCTGTGATCGAGCAGGCGAGACAGCGTTGGGCGGCTGGGGATTGGCCCACTGTGCCGGGGGAGTCAGAAAGAATCGAGTTGCCTGTTAGATAGCATTCGCGAGCAAGCCCGCTCCCACATTTGACTGCGTTCACAGATCGAAATGTGGGAGCGGGCTTGCTCGCGAAAAGGCCCGAACAGGCGCCGAAGCATCAGCCTTTGAACACTTCATCCAACAAGTTATGCATCGACTGGAAAGCCCGTGCGGCGGTCTTGGCGTCGTACATCATCTTGCCCGGCACATTGGCATGGGGGTCAGTGAAGGAATGCACCGCGCCGCCGTAGCTGAGCAACTGCCAATCCACACCCGCCGCGTTCATTTCATCTTCGAACGCCGGCAATTGCTCTTTGGGCACCAACGGGTCCGAGGCGCCATGCAGCACCAGCACTGAACCCTTGATGTTCTTCGCGTCTGTGGGGTTCGGTGTATCCAGAGTGCCATGGAACGACACGGCAGCCTTCAGCGGCGCGCCGGTACGGGCCAGCTCCAGGGAGCAGCAACCGCCAAAGCAGAAGCCGAAGGTGGCCAGTTTCGATGTGTCCACTGCGGCTTCAGTCTGGCCTTGCAGTTGCTCGAAGGCGGCTTGCATGCGCTTGTTCAGCAACGGGCGATCATTCTTCAACGGCATCATCGCCGCGCCCGCTTCATCGCCATTTGAAGGACGTACGTTTTGCCCGTAGAGGTCGGCAATCAGCACCACGTAGCCTTTGCCGGCAACGGCCTGCGCGATCTCTTCGGCCCCCGCACTCACGCCCATCCAGTTCGGCGCCATCAGCAGTCCCGGCAACGGGCCCTTGTGGCTGGCATCGAATGCCAGACGGCTTTCATAAGACTGGCCATCAATCTGATAGACCACGGAACGTACAGTGACTTGGCTCATGATTCACTCCAGTTGAGGTGCGCACAAACGAAAAAACCCGCCGAAGCGGGTTTTTCTACAACGGTGTTAAACCGACAATTCAACCAACAGCTTGTTCAGTCGGCGCACATACGCGGCCGGGTCCTTCAAGCTGTCGCCGGCTGCCAGGGCGGCCTGGTCGAAGAGGATGTGCGACAGGTCGCCAAACCGCTCTTCGCTCTGCTCGCCATCGAGTTTCTCGATCAGCGGGTGAGACGGGTTGAATTCGAAGATGGGCTTGGAATCCGGCACTTTCTGGCCGCTGGCTTCGAGGATCTGGCGCATCTGCATGCCCAGATCCTGCTCGCCGATGGCCAGGATCGCAGGAGAGTCGGTCAGGCGGTGGGAAACCCGCACTTCACTCACCGCTTCGCCCAGGGAAGCCTTGATGCGCTCAACCAGGCCCTCTTTGGACTTGGCGACTTCTTCGGCTTCTTTCTTCTCTTCTTCGGAGTCCAGGTTACCCAGGTCCAGGTCACCACGGGCCACATCGACGAAGGTTTTGCCGTCGAACTCGGTGAGGTAGCTCATCAGCCACTCATCGATGCGGTCGGTCAGCAGCAGCACTTCGATGCCTTTCTTGCGGAAGACTTCCAGGTGCGGGCTGTTCTTGACCTGGGCGTAGGTTTCGCCGGTCAGGTAGTAGATCTTGTCCTGACCTTCCTTGGCACGTGCCAGGTAGTCAGCCAGGGACACAACCTGCTCGCCGTCTTCGCCTTGAGTCGAGGCAAAACGCAGCAAACCGGCGATTTTTTCCTTGTTGGCAAAATCTTCTGCCGGGCCTTCTTTCATGACCTGGCCGAAGTTTTTCCAGAAGCTCTTGTATTGCTCAGGCTCGTTCTTCGCCAGCTTTTCCAGCATGTCGAGTACGCGCTTGGTCAGCGCCGACTTCATGGAATCGATGATCGGGTCTTTCTGCAGGATTTCCCGCGACACGTTCAGCGACAGGTCGTTGGAGTCGACCACACCTTTGATAAAGCGCAGGTACAGCGGCAGGAAGGATTCCGCCTGGTCCATTACGAACACGCGCTGCACGTACAGCTTCAGGCCTTTTGGCGCCTCACGCTGGTACAGGTCGAACGGAGCACGGGCCGGTACGTAGAGCAGCGAGCTGTATTCGAGCTTACCTTCAACCTTGTTGTGGCTCCAGCTCAGCGGGTTCTCGTAGTCGTGCCCGATGTGCTTGTAGAACTCCTGGTATTCCTCGTCCTTGATCTCGGTACGCGGACGGGTCCACAGGGCGCTGGCGCGGTTGACGGTTTCCCACTCCACCGCGGGGGCTTCTTCGCCTTCGGCAACGGTCTGTTCCTTGGGCAACTCGATCGGCAACGCGATGTGGTCGGAATACTTCTTGATGATGTTGCGCAGGCGCCAGCCATCGGCGAATTCGTCTTCACCGGCTTTCAGGTGCAGCACGATGCGCGTGCCACGGTCAGCCTTGTCGATAGTGGCGATTTCAAATTCGCCCTCGCCCTTGGAAGCCCAGTGCACGCCCTCGCTGGCGTCAAGGCCGGCGCGGCGGCTGAATACTTCAACCTTGTCGGCGACGATGAAGGCCGAATAGAAGCCCACGCCGAATTGGCCGATCAGGTGAGAGTCTTTTTTCTGGTCGCCCGACAGGTTCTTCATGAAATCTGCGGTGCCGGACTTGGCGATGGTCCCCAGGTGGGTGATCGCATCGTCACGGCTCATGCCGATACCGTTGTCTTCGAGGGTGACGGTCTTGGCGTCTTTGTCGTAGCTCACACGGATCTTGAGTTCCGCGCCGCCTTCCAGCAACTCAGGCTTGGACAGGGCTTCGAAACGTAATTTATCGACAGCGTCAGAGGCGTTCGAGATCAATTCGCGAAGGAAAATTTCCTTGTTGGAATACAGCGAATGGATCATGAGGTGCAGCAGTTGCTTCACCTCGGTCTGGAAGCCCAGGGTTTCCTTTTGAGTTTCCACACTCATGGTCATCAAACTCCAATTGGATGGCAGTGGCCGCGCCCTTGAGGGTTGGCGGCGGGTTGTCATCAAAGTTGGGGACTAAGACCAGGATTTCAAGGGCGAACCAATTCCTCAATTTTGAAATGTGCCCGGGCAGTGGCAATCGGTTCGGCCGGTGTGCTCTGCCAGGCGGTAATCGCCACGTTGGCCACGCGCCGGCCCTGGCGCCATACCTGACACTTGGCATAAGTGTCCCGAAACTGGCCGGCGCGCAGGTAATCCAGGGAGAAGTCGATGATTTTCGGCAGGCCCGGAGCGCCAGTGAACACCAGCAGGTGCATGGCGGCTGCCAGCTCCATGAAGCCGGCGATCACCCCGCCATGCAACGCTGGCAATATGGGGTTACCAATATTGTCCTTGCTGGCCGGCAGGCGAAACAGCAACTCATCCCCCAGGCGGGTGCATTCGATGCCGATCAGCCTGGCATAGGGCACCAGCTCGAGCAGCGCATCGTAGTTGCCACGGTCGAGGGCTTGCTCCAGGCGCGTCTTGAACCGATGCGTCATGCCTGTTCTCCCTTGATGACAGTGCCCAAGCCTTGGGTGCCTTTGAGGCGCTTGCCCATGCGCATGAACGTGCCTACCACATGGGCGATAGGTTGTTGCGGGTCATCCTGATAGGCAACGCCACGGGTGAAGATCACGTCGGTGGTGACCCGGTAGCATTGCGCGAAGCCATACACCGGCTTATGGGGTTCGGCGGGATGCATGTAGTCGATACGCAGGTCCAGGGTGGGGCACACCTCGAACTCGGGCAATACGCACAGGGTCGCCATGCCGCAAGCGGTGTCCATCAAGGAGGTCAGCGCGCCGCCGTGGATCACCCCGGTCAGGGGATCACCGACAATATGCGGCCCATAAGGCAGTACGAGGGTCATGCCCTCCTCGCTGGCTTCATGCACCGCCACACCCAGCACCTGGCAATGGCGCAGGGCCGAAACGAAGCGCACGGCACGCTCCAACAAAGGGTTTTCGGTCATTGTGTTTAGACTCTTATTAGTGTGAATTCGGCGGATGGGAATGACTGGGTAAAGTTCCTGTACGAAACATGCTATATATCTGTGGGACATAAGGAACTAATGCTGGCCCCTTGGGTTCGAAAGGCCAGTAGATATCTTCAATAAGGAGAAACACCCCATGCGTAAGACATTAGCTATTTCCATGATGCTGGCCGCTGCTCTCGGTCTGGCTGCCTGCGACAAGAAATCCGAAGACAAAGCCCAAGACGCTGCTGCACATGCTGAGCAAGCTCAGCAAGATATGGCTAAAGCACAGGATAAAGTGAACGACGCTGCGAAAGAAAACGCCGAAGCTGCCAAAGCTCAGGCCGAATCGAACGAAGCGGCTGCAAAAGAAGCTGCACCTGCCGCACCTGCAGAACCTGCCAAGCAGTAATCGCAGGGTTTAAAGCTGTATTGCAGCAAAAAGAAAGCCCGCTGACCAAGCGGGCTTTTCTTTGTCCGGGATTTGCTGCCAGCGCTACGATGCGCCCTCTTTTACAGCGTCGACTGCCGGCATATCGGTCGGGGTGTACACCATCACCTGCAATACATCGGAATGGAACTCGCGGCGGTACAGCACCAACACCACCCCACTGCTCATCAACATGAACAACCAGGGGCTGACAAACCAGGCCAGCATGGTCATGCCGAAGTAATACGCACGCAGGCCAAAGTTGAACTGGTTGGCCGCCATCGAAATCACCCGCGCTGCCCGCAAGGCAAATGCATTGCGCTCCTGCTCCGACACATGTCGTTCACCAATCATCGGCGCCGAGCCCACCAGCACCGCCGCGAAGTTGTACTGACGCATGCACCAGCTGAAAGTAAAAAACGCATAGACAAATACCAGGGCCAGGCACAGCAACTTGACCTCCGACATGCCCTGGGACGCCTGCTGCACCATTGGAATGTCTGCCAGCAACGACACCGCCCGCTCCGAAGCACCGAGCACGGTCAGGATACCCGCAAGGATGATCAAGGTACTGGAAGCAAAGAACGAGGCATTACGCTCCAGGTTGCCGATCACGCTGGCATCGGCGATGCGGTTATCGCGCAACAGCATGCGGCGCATCCAGTCTTCACGGTAGAGGTGCAACACGCTGGCCAGGCAGGCCGTATCTCGAGCTTTCCAAGTGGCGTAACGGGTATAGCCGCCCCAGCACAGGATGAACCACAGGGCGGCAAGCAGGTGGACTTGATTGGTTTCGACGAACGACATGCGGGTCCTTCTAAATGTGAGCCCGGTGAGTTGTGCAACAAATATCAAAACCCCGGTCGTACTACCTGTCTTTTATGAGAATTCCTGTTTCCAGATATGCATGAGTTCGGCCTTGGAACCAATAGGACGCCTCCACTCACTTAGTTGGCCCCAAGGCACGAAGCCTTGATCATTTCTCAGGCGGAAGGAACTGCATATCTATCCTTAGGATGTTAAATGCGCTCAACGTCTCTCTCTGTCAGCCAAACACATGCGCCGCAAGCGATCCAGCTGTCCGTGGGCACAGCCTCTGAATCGACAACGCAACACCCGCCTTTATCGCATCACCCTCAGCCCAAGCCGTTGGGACTAGACCCGGATGATCGGATCAAAATCCAAGTAGCCGGCATAAAGCCAGTCGTTGCCAATGATACAGGGCCGAACGCAGTTGCCGCGCAATCCCAATTGATCGAGCAGCATCAGGCGTACAACCAGAAAATTATTGATTTACTCAGTCAGCAGATGACATTCCAACGCTTCACCCAGGCTCAGTTGAAAAAAGCCTTTCCCCAGCTCACATCAATCGACCCGAACATTATCCACGTCAACACCTATCGAAAACAGCCGCCGGCAGAGCCCGTGCTGATTTCTACGCAAAGCTTATCGGAGGCATTGCTCGAAAAAGTCGCGCAAGTCCACATAAACGCCGTCACTGGCACGCCCAACACTGAAGAGCACAGTGCCGACATACAAACGGGCTTTTACATTGACGGACCTGCGGGTGCTCCCCAAACCAGGTTGGAGCATCAGGGTTCCCTGCTGACGCTTGCACACGATATCGCAACCCGCTTTTCAGGCGCGCTCAGTAGCTACTGGAAAAGATCACCCGTAGGCTCCCCCAAGCAGCCATCACGTTCAGCCCAACTGCTCGCCCTGCATCGGCAAATGCTTTCCACCGAGGCAGCCCTGCGGGTTGAAGACGGAACCCTCAGCGAGGCTGGCAAAAAGTTGATCGACACCGCCTTTCAGTACCCCACCCTTGAAGCACGCGAGCGCGAACTTCCCGCAGGGGATCGGCCTGGGGTGTATCCGATCCGGATAGATGACAACTCCGCCAACGGCGCATTTTTAGCCGGTTGTTTTCTTATCACTCGCAGCGACGGCTCGTCGGCCGAGGCACCTTACACCGCAAGTGACACCCGTAATATCGGGCTGGATGACACCACCGGGCCTGTAGTGCTTTACACCCCCGGGGACGGTTTCGAGGAGTTCGCGAGCCCTGGCAAAGCCCGCGAAGCATTGATGCGGAGGATCGATAATGATGACGAGAAGGCCAACCTGCTACTCAAAAGTCTACCGGTGTCGGTAGAGCACAGTCGAAACCCTCCGTGGGGTGATGATTTAATGCTGGGATTCGCCCCCGTCTGCGGCGACGTCGTGGCACAAACCTTTCCCCAGTTGTTGCAGCGACAGGCTGACGAGGTCAATGAAACCATGCGGGCCGGGTTCGCCCAAACGCAAGCCGAAGCTGGCTCCTCTCGCACACCGTCGTTGCTCTCTGCCCAAACTGTCGAAACCATCAATGATGCAGCGGATCTTTCACTGCATTTCGATGGCAGTAATGCCCTGCTCGCACGCAATGAACAACTGCACAACAAACTGCAACCACAATGGCTTAAAGAACTGACTCCCCAACAAGAAACGAGCTATAGGGAGCTGGAGGAAGCACAGGATACAAGCCTTACGCACTTGCAAGCGCTATTGGTAAACATCCCGGCCCCCAACATTTTCGCCAAACAGTTGCTGGCCCAGGCGTTGAAAGCCAAGCTGCCGGGCCGCTACCAGCACGAGGAAATAGACCCAGACCGCGTGATGGTTCAGATGACCACACAGCAGTCGAGCAATCGCGGACTTTTAGGTACCGCAAACGCACCAAAGCCGCAGATCCACACCCGATCGCTGACCGACCTGGCTCTCATGAACACAACGCCATGGCATGAACGCTCGCCGACGAGCACCTGGTCCGCTCGCGTCGTAAGTGCTAACGGAAAATACCTGCTTACCCTGGATAAGCCGTTTCTCGAGAACCTGATCAGCCAAACCGATGTGGGCGGCAAATACCTCAAACTACTCGATGACAAACTCAGCCCCACTGCCGCCTCCGACGAAGCCAGGGTGCTGCCCGACGCGTGGAAAAACCATCTGAAGGCAAGGATGGCCAAGGACGCGTTCATCACCAGCCTGGATCCCGACGCCTATCTGAACAGGCAAAAAATCGCCGAACAATGGATCGAAGCGACACTTGAGCATAGCGACTCCACCACCTGGCCAATCGTGAATGGTGCGTCCATCGTCTCGCATAGAGTGGTCCTGAACGGCAAACCCGTCCAGGGCATGATGGTCATCAAACCGACCAACCACCCCTCGCTGGTGCTGTACAGCCCGGATGCTCCCGACGGACGTCCCTTCAGAGAAATTGTGGACGAGGATCAACTTAACACGCTGCTGAACACGCCCGAGTGGATGTCCTACATGGATCAGCGGGTATCACCTGTTGATCGATATAATATTCACGACACCCTGTTTTTGCCTCAGCTCGGCACGTGGCTCAAGAAATTCGCGGCCGACTATGAAGCGGGCATCCGGCTGAAGCCGTTCAAAGGTAGCATCACTGAAAACCTGTACATGCAGGAGGTGGGGTTACTCAGAGGGAGAGCGTCGGTTGGGATGACAACCAGCGCAGAGGTATCGGCCCGATCCGCAGCCAACAAATTAATGTTCGCCGCAGACATAGCCCAATTCGTTCTAAGCCTCATCCCGGTCAACGCTGGTATGTCAGCCACCAACAGGCTCTCCAAGGCTGCGCTAAGAACGTTGCGTACACCCGGACGAAGCCTGCCCAAGCTCCTCACCCAACCGGGACGCTGGGGGGCGGTGTACGACGATTTCGCCATGGCTGCGTCGGGTATCCCTTTACTCAAAAGGACCCCGTTGCGCCCAGTGTTCAGAACCCCTGGGCGCACGCTCCAACGGCGACTGACAAACACGGCAGGTACAAATGGTACGCCAAGCGGTCACGTCGTACCGGTTCCGGGTACGTCGATATCGGGCGGCCGCCCCTCAAGCATCCCGACCCAATTGCCGAACGCGGCCCACCCTGTACAGAACCGTGGGGACCTCGCCGCGCACGCACTGGATAATCAGCTACTGGCAGGAAAACCGCTCAGCACCACCAGGCCACAACAAGTCGGTGAAAAATGGTTGATCCGTTACACCGATAACTCAAACGTGAGCAGGGTCTATCAAATAAGCCCAGCGTTCAAATTCGAATCAGGATTTGTAAACGTTATAAACCCCGAAACAAAGCGTCGGGTGGCTACGCTTTTGAACAAAGGGAACGGCGAATGGGTGCTAACCGGTTTGCCGGGAGGCGCCAAACTACCCCAAACGCTAGAACCCCTACCGCAGCCTCATTCTGCCTCCTCGGCGGAAAACCTAGTGCCTGCAAGCAGCTCTTCCACCTCCGGCAGTTGGCGAATAGAGCCGCCCATTCGAAAACCACTTGCAGTGCTGGTCAATACCAGGGCTCGTGACCTGAACGCCGAGCTGCATCTGGCCGGAGCGGCATTGAACCCCCGAGCGGCCCGAGCGGAACTGGTTCGCATCACAAAGCCGGATGACCTGAAGGTTGTATTGAAACCCGACACAGTCAGCAAGTTCGTCTTCACTCAAGACAACCAACTGATCATCGGTACTATCGACAAAAGTGCACCGCCAAAATGGTTATCACATCCTGCCATCGCGGAAATCGGCGCTGGCAGTGGCCAATCAGAAAAGGTAGTCAGCGCAGGCTATATAAGGAAAGATGCCTTCGGGAAATTCCACCTTTCCGATGTCTCTGGACACTATCTACCCAAAAAAAGCGATTTAAGGCCCGCCCAGGAATATTTGAGGAACATGGGAGTGGATTCGACAAAGAGCAAGTTCCCGATACCCTGAAACAGGCAGCCTGGCTTGGCACTGCGTACAAAAAAAGCCCCGGATCATTTGATCCGGGGCTTTTTAATTGCAGCGTATAAGTCAGAGGTTTTAAGCGATCGCTTCGCTGCGCTTGCCCAGCATACGGTCAATCACCACGGCTACGACCAGCGTCATCACCGACGGCACCAGCCACGCCAAGCCTTGTTCGCTCAACGGCAGGTTTACCAGTTGCGTAGGCATCCAACCCGCCAGGCCCGCACCCTTGAGTGCGTCGATGCAGCCAAAGATGAACGACACCAGCATCACCGGGCCGACAATACGGCCCTGTTCCTGCCAGAACCCTTTGCAGAAGCTCAAGGCCACCAACACGATGCACGGCGGGTAGATCGCGGTCAGCACCGGGATCGAGAAGGCAATGAGTTTGGTCAAGCCCAGGTTGGACACAAACAGCGAGAACAGTGCCAGGATCACCACCAGGGTCTTGTAGGACAGCGGCAGGATCTTACTGAAGTACTCGGCACAGGCACAGGTCAGGCCCACGGCGGTCACCAGGCATGCCAGGGAAATCAGCACGGCGAGGAAACCACTACCCAGGGAGCCGAACGTGTACTGCACATAGGCGTGCAGTACCGCCGCGCCATTGCTGGCACCCGCGGCCACGGCATGGCTGCCCGAACCCAGACGGAACAGGCTGACGTACACCAGTGCCAGGCCCACGCCGGCAATCAGCCCGGCAATGATCGCGTAACGGGTGATCAGCTTGGGTGACTCGACGCCACGGGAGCGAATAGCGTTGACGATCACAATGCCGAACACCAGGGCGCCCAGGGTATCCATGGTCAGGTAACCATTGATAAAGCCTTGGGAGAACGGCGCGGCAACGTATTCCGGCGTGGCAACCCCCACCTCACCGGCGGGCAAGGCAAACGCAGCGATACCGAGGATAGCCAGGGCGATGATCTTCAGCGGCGCCAGGAAACGGCCCACGGTGTCCAGCAGTCGCCCTGGGTACAGGGAGACAAAGAACACCACCAGGAAATACACCGAGCTGTAGAGGAACAGCGCCAACGGGCTTTCACCGGTCAAGGGCGCCAGGCCCACTTCAAACGATACTGTTGCGGTGCGTGGGGTCGCAAACAGTGGGCCCACTGCCAGGTAGGCCGCTGCCGCCAGCAGGCCACCGGCAATCTTGCCTATCGGGCTGCTCAGCGCGTCCATGCCACCACCGACCTTGGCCAGGGCGATCACGGTGACCACCGGCAAACCGACTGCGGTGATCAGAAAGCCCAGCGCCGCCATCCACACATGCGGCCCGGACTGCAAACCCACGATAGGCGGGAAGATGATGTTGCCGGCGCCCACGAACAGGGCAAAGGTCATAAAGCCCAGCGCCAGGATATCCTGGCTTTTCAACACTTTCATTTGAGGAAATACCACACTACTGAATCGGAATTTAGAGAGGGCTTCCCTATGGATGAGGGAAATGCTGCCGGCCCTTGTGGGGACCGACCGGTCTAGCGCGCAGCTTCCTTTTGGGACGCGGACGCATAAAGAGGCGGCTAGAGTACAGAATCAGGCTGACAAACGCACTGTTGCGGGGCGAACTGTCCGATAAGCGACATTTCAATGTCGCGTTTTCATACTTAATTGGGCAACACAGAACCCTGTGGGCGCTGGCTTGCCTGCGATGGCATCGACTCGGTTTGGCTGATGCACCCAGTTGCCTGTATCGCAGGCAAGCCAGCTCCCACATTGAACCGAGCACATTCGTCAATCTGGATATATCCAGAATGCACAAAGGCCACCCGAAGGTGGCCTTTGTGTGGTGAAGCGTCAGCTAAGCGCGAGGCTTACTTGACAGCCCAACCGGTCAGCTCGGCCAGGGCCTTGCCGATGTCTGCCAGCGAACGCACGGTTTTAACGCCTGCGTCTTGCAGTGCAGCGAATTTCTCGTCTGCAGTGCCTTTGCCGCCAGAGATGATTGCGCCAGCATGGCCCATGCGCTTGCCCGCAGGGGCAGTCACACCAGCGATGTAGGAAACAACCGGCTTGGTCACGTGTGCTTTGATGTAGGCAGCCGCTTCTTCTTCAGCCGAACCGCCGATCTCACCGATCATCACGATCGCTTCGGTCTTCGGGTCTTCCTGGAACAGCTTCAGGATGTCGATGAAGTTGGAGCCTGGGATCGGGTCACCGCCGATGCCGACGCAAGTCGACTGACCGAAACCGGCGTCAGTGGTCTGCTTCACAGCTTCGTAGGTCAGGGTGCCGGAACGGGAAACGATACCGACTTTACCTGGCAAGTGAATGTGACCTGGCATGATGCCGATCTTGCATTCGCCTGGGGTGATCACGCCTGGGCAGTTAGGGCCGATCAGGACTACGCCCAGCTCGTCGCACTTAACTTTAGCGTCCAGCATGTCCAGGGTAGGAATGCCTTCGGTGATGCAGACGATCAGCTTGATGCCGCCGAACGCCGCTTCCAGGATCGAGTCCTTGCAGAAAGGAGCTGGAACGTAGATCACGCTGGCAGTGGCGCCAGTGGCTTCTACTGCTTCTTTTACAGTGTTGAACACGGGCAGGCCCAGGTGCTCGGTGCCGCCTTTGCCTGGTGTTACGCCGCCAACCATCTGGGTGCCGTATTCGATGGCTTGCTGGGTGTGGAAACTACCTTGCGAACCGGTAATACCCTGGCAGATAACTTTGGTGTCTTTATTGATCAGGACGCTCATTACTTGCCCTCCGCAGCTTTGACAACTTGTTGAGCAGCGTCGGTCAGGCTGGTAGCCGCGATGATGTTCAAACCGCTTTCTGCCAGTACTTTAGCGCCCAGTTCAGCGTTGTTACCTTCAAGGCGAACAACAACCGGGATTTTAACGCCGACTTCTTTCACTGCACCGATGATGCCTTCGGCAATCATGTCGCAACGAACGATGCCGCCGAAGATGTTGACCAGTACTGCGGCGACGTTGGAGTCGGACAGGATGATCTTGAACGCTTCGGTAACGCGTTCCTTGGTAGCGCCACCACCTACGTCGAGGAAGTTGGCTGGCTTGCCGCCATGCAGGTTGACGATGTCCATGGTACCCATGGCCAGGCCGGCACCGTTGACCATGCAGCCGATGTTGCCTTCCAGGGCTACGTAGTTCAGTTCGAACTTGGCAGCGTGCGCTTCGCGCGGATCGTCTTGCGACGGATCGTGGAAAGTCTTCAGCTTAGGCTGACGGTACATGGCGTTGGCGTCGATGTTGATCTTGGCATCGAGGCAGTGCAGATCGCCGTCAGCCTTGATCACCAGCGGGTTCACTTCCAGCAGGGCCAGATCGTGATCCTGGAACAGTTTGGCCAGACCTACGAAGATCTTGGCGAACTGGGCAACTTGCTTGCCTTCCAGGCCCAGCTGGAAAGCCAGCTCGCGACCCTGGAATGGCTGAGCGCCAACCAGTGGATCGATAGTGGCCTTCAGAATTTTTTCTGGGGTTTCGTGAGCGATTTTCTCGATGTCCACGCCACCTTCGGTGGAAGCCATGAACACGATGCGACGGCTCGAACGGTCAACGACAGCGCCCAGGTACAGCTCTTTAGCGATATCAGTGCACGATTCAACCAGGATCTTGGTGACTGGTTGGCCATTGGCATCAGTCTGGTAAGTCACCAGACGCTTGCCCAGCCACTGCTGTGCGAAGGCCTTGGCGTCTTCTTTGCTGCGAACCAGCTTGACGCCGCCCGCTTTACCGCGACCACCGGCGTGGACCTGGGCTTTGACAACCCACTCGCTGCCGCCGATTTTGTCGCAAGCTTCTGCTGCTGCTTCCGGGGTATCTACTGCGTAGCCCTTGGAAACTGGCAGGCCGTATTCAGCGAACAGCTGCTTACCCTGATACTCGTGAAGATTCATGCTTTTTACCGTCTTCGTTAGGTACTGCGCATTCGGCGCTGCGCTCATTATGAGTGCCGCGCCACCTGTGACTGCTGCTTGCGCAACTTGCGGGGCTTATGGCCCGTAAAGCTGCGCAAGGCTGCGTCCAGCGGATATTCCGCGGTGAGTCTTGCGCGCAAGGCTCACGACGGGCAACTCCGCCGTGGTTTCTTATTATCTCGCTTAGCGCTTCTTGCGGTTGGCGATGTGGATGGCGCCGCCATTCACTGCCAACGCTGCTTCGTGCAACGCTTCGGACAGGGTCGGATGGGAGAAGACCATCATGCCCAAGTCCTCGGCACTGGTGCCGAATTCCATGCCGATCGCGCCTTGCTGAACCAATTCTGCAGCGCTTGGGCCAATCACGTGGACGCCCAAAACGCGGTCAGTCTTGGCATCAGCGATGACTTTGACAAAACCACCGGTGTCGTTGGCTGCCATGGCACGGCCAGAAGCGGCAAACGGGAAGGTGCCGACGTTAACTTCAACGCCTTCAGCTTTCAACTGCTGTTCGTTCTTGCCGACCCATGCAATTTCCGGGTGGGTGTAGATAACCGATGGGATCAGGTCGTAGTTCATCTGGGTCTTGTGACCCTTGATGCGCTCGACAACCATGATGCCTTCTTCGGAAGCCTTGTGGGCCAGCATCATGCCACGAACCACGTCGCCAATGGCATAGACGCCAGGCACGGTGGTAGCGCAATGATCGTCAACGTGGATGAAACCACGCTCGTCGATGTTCACGCCGCTGTCGGAAGCCAACAGGTCATTGGTCACTGGGCGGCGACCAACGGCAACGATCAGCTTGTCGAAGGTGATGGTCTGCTCGCCGTCTTTATCGGTGTAGGTCACCACGACTTCTTCGCCGTTGACCTTGGAACCGGTAACACGGGCGCCAAGCTTGATGTCCAGACCTTGTTTGGTCAGGGTTTTCAGCGCTTCCTTGGAGACTGCAGTGTCAGCCGCCAGCAGGAACGTGTCCAGGGCTTCCAGCACGGTGACTTCAGCGCCCAGACGCGACCATACCGAACCCAGCTCCAGACCGATGACGCCAGCGCCGATCACGCCCAGGCGCTTAGGCACAGCCTGGAATTCCAGGGCGCCGGTCGAATCAACGATCACGTTGTTATCAACAGGAGCAGGCGGAATGTCGATTGGACGCGAACCTGGCGCCAGGATCACGTTTTCGGCTTCGATGACTTCAACCGAACCGTCTGGCTTGGTGACTTCAACTTTCTTGCCGGCCAGCAGCTTGCCGTGGCCTTGAATCGAAGTAACGCCGTTGGCCTTGAACAAGGTGGCAACGCCGGAAGTCAGGCCTTTGACGATGTTGGCTTTACGCCCGACCATTGCTGGTACGTCCATGGTCACGCCAGCATGGTTGATGCCGTGGATCGCGAAGCCGTCTTGGGCTTCGTGGAATTTCCAGGAGCTGTCCAGAAGCGCCTTGGACGGAATGCAACCCACGTTCAGGCAAGTACCGCCCAGCGCCAGTTTGCCTTCCTTGTCGGTGTATTTTTCGATGCAAGCAGTGGAGAGGCCCAGTTGCGCAGCCTTGATGGCGGCAACATAGCCGCCAGGGCCTGCACCAATCACTACAACGTCAAATTTCTGTGTCATGAAAATAGATCCTCTATTTGCGACAAGCTTCTAGCCACACGTTGCAAGCCAAGCTGCTTTTTCCTACAGCTTGTAGCTCGCAACGTGCGACTGCTTCTATCAGATGTCCAGGAGCAGGCGAGCCGGGTCTTCCAGCAGGTTCTTGATGGTCACCAGGAACGTCACGGCTTCTTTACCGTCGATCAGGCGGTGATCGTAAGACAGTGCCAGGTACATCATTGGGCGGATCACGACTTGGCCGTTGATGGCCATCGGACGCTGGATGATGTTGTGCATGCCCAGGATCGCGGCTTGCGGTGGGTTGACGATCGGCGTCGACATCATCGAACCGAAGGTACCACCGTTGGTGATGGTGAAGGTACCGCCGGTCATCTCGTCGATGGTCAGCTTGCCGTCACGGGCTTTCTTGCCGAAGCCAGCGATGCCGCCTTCGATTTCGGCCAGGCTCATCAGCTCGGCGTTACGCAGGACTGGAACCACCAGGCCACGGTCGCTGGAGACGGCAACGCCGATATCTGCGTAGCCGTGGTAAACGATGTCGCCGCCGTCGATGGAAGCGTTGACTGCCGGGAAGCGCTTCAGCGCTTCGGTGGCCGCTTTCACGAAGAACGACATGAAGCCCAGGCGCACGCCGTTGTGGGACTTCTCGAACAGGTCCTTGTACTTAGAACGCAGGGCCATGACTTCGGTCATGTCGACTTCGTTGAAGGTGGTCAGCATCGCCATGTTCGACTGAGCTTCAACCAGGCGCTTGGCCACGGTGGCACGTACGCGAGTCATCGGTACGCGCTTCTCGGTGCGGTCGCCAGCGGCAAACACAGGCGCAGCGGCAGCAGGAGTTGCAGCCTTGGCAGGTGCGGCAGCCGGAGCGTTCTTCTTGGCTTCAACTGCGGCAACCACGTCTTCCTTGGTCACACGGCCATCTTTGCCGGTGCCCTTGATGGAAGCCAGGTTGATGCCGTTTTCTTCAGCCAGTTGACGCGCAGCCGGGGCAGCGATTGGATCTTCGCCACCGGCTGCCGGTGCAGCGGCAGGCGCCGAAGCAGCCGTTGCAGCAGCGGCAGGAGCAGGCGCTGCAGCAGCGCTGCCCTCTTCGATCGAGCCCAACACCTGGTTCGACAGAACGGTAGCGCCCTCTTCCGCAACGATCGCGCCCAGCACGCCGTCAGCTTCGGCCAATACTTCCAGAACGACTTTGTCGGTCTCGATGTCGACGATCAGGTCGTCACGCTTGACGGCCTCGCCTGGTTTCTTGTGCCAGGTGGCAACGGTGCCATCGGCAACCGATTCCGGGAATGACGGGGCTTTGATTTCGATAGCCATTATCTGTAGGTCCTTAAAATTCGGTTTCAGTCAGCGCGAAGGCGTTAAACAGTGAAAGCATCTTGCAGCAGTTTTTCCTGCTGCTCGGCGTGCATCGACGCATAACCACAGGCAGGTGCAGCAGAAGCATCACGACCGGCGTACTCAAGGACCAAGGCCTTGTTGTGGTTGCCGATGCTGCGACGCAGATGATGCTGGCTGCTGTACCAGGCGCCCTGGTTCATCGGTTCTTCCTGACACCACACTACGTTCGTGAGGTTGGTGTAAGGCGCGATGATCTCCATGAGGTCATCTTCCGGGAACGGATAAAGCTGCTCGATACGCACGATGGCGATGTCTTCGCGGCCTTCGGCACGGCGTTTTTCCAGCAGATCGTAGTAGACCTTGCCGCTGCACAGGATCAGGCGAGTGACCTTGGCGGCGTCCAGCGTATCGATCTCTGGAATCACGGTCTGGAACGAACCTTGGGCCAGATCTTCCAGGGTCGAAACGGCCAGTTTGTGACGCAACAGCGACTTCGGCGTCAGCACCACCAGCGGCTTGCGCAGCGGACGGATCACCTGGCGGCGCAGCAAGTGGTAGATCTGGGCCGGGGTCGTCGGCACGCACACCTGAATGTTGTGCTCGGCGCACAGTTGCAGGTAACGCTCCAGACGGGCCGAGGAGTGCTCCGGGCCCTGACCTTCATAACCGTGTGGCAGCAGCATGGTCAGACCGCACAGACGGCCCCACTTGTGCTCGCCGCTGGTGATGAACTGGTCGATAACTACCTGGGCACCGTTGGCGAAGTCGCCGAACTGGGCTTCCCAGATCACCAGCGCGTTCGGCGTGGTGGTCGAGTAACCGTATTCGAACGCCAGTACGGCTTCTTCGGACAGGAACGAATCGTACAGGTCGAAACGTGGCTGGCCTTCGTACAGGTTCTGCAACGGGATGTAGGTGCCCGCGTCTTTCTGGTTGTGCAATACAGCATGACGGTGCGAGAACGTACCGCGGCCGATATCCTGGCCGGTCATGCGGATCGGGTGACCTTCGAACGCCAGGGTCGCGTACGCCATGGTTTCGGCGTAACCCCAGTTGATCGGCAGGCCACCGGCTTGCATCTTCTGACGGTCTTCGTAGATCTTCGCAACCTGGCGCTGTACGACGAAGCCTTCGGGAATTTCCAACAGCTTGGCGGACAGTTCCTGCAACGTCTTCAAATCGAACGAGGTATCGTGACGGGCAGTCCAGGTGTGGCCCAGGTATGGGCGCCAGTCAACGAACAGCTCTTTGTTCGGCTCCTTGACCAGGCTTTTCACTACATGCAGGCCGTTGTCCAGCGCGTTGCGGTATTCGTCGACTTTCGCCTGAACACGCGCATCGTCAACCACGCCGGCCTTGGTCAGGCTTTCGGCGTACAGCTCACGGGTGGTGCGCTGCTTGGTGATCTGCTGGTACATCAACGGCTGGGTGCCGCTTGGCTCGTCCGCTTCGTTGTGACCGCGACGGCGGTAGCAAACCAGGTCGATGACCACGTCACGCTTGAACTGCATGCGGTAGTCGACAGCCAGTTGAGTCACGAACAGCACGGCTTCCGGATCATCGCCATTCACATGGAGGATCGGCGCCTGAATCATCTTGGCAACGTCGGTAGCGTACTCGGTGGAGCGCGCATCCAACGGGTTGCTGATGGTGAAGCCCACCTGGTTGTTGATGACGATGTGAACGGTACCGCCGGTCTTGAAGCCGCGAGTCTGCGACATCTGGAACGTTTCCAGCACCACGCCTTGACCGGCGAATGCCGCGTCACCGTGGATGGAAATCGGCAGAACCTTCTCACCGGTAGAATCGTTACGACGATCCTGGCGTGCACGTACAGAACCCTCGACCACTGGCGAAACGATTTCCAGGTGGGAGGGGTTGAATGCCATGGCCAGGTGAACTTCACCGCCGGTGGTCATCACGTTGGACGAGAAGCCCTGGTGGTATTTAACGTCACCGGAACCCAACTCGACCTTCTTCTTGCCTTCGAACTCGTCGAACAGCTCACGCGGGTTCTTGCCGAAGGTGTTGACCAACACGTTCAGGCGACCACGGTGAGCCATGCCGATCACGATTTCCTTGGTGCCATAGGAACCGGAACGTTGGATCAGCTCGTCGAGCATCGGAATCAGGCTTTCGCCGCCTTCCAGGCCGAAACGCTTGGTGCCTGGGTATTTGGTGCCCAGGTATTTCTCGAGGCCTTCGGCCGCGGTCACACGCTCAAGCAGGTGGCCGCGCACATCGGCGGACAATACCGGACGGCCACGCACGCCTTCCAGGCGGTGCTGGAACCACTGGCGCTGCTCGGAATCGGTTATGTGCGTGAATTCAGCGCCGATGGTGCGGCAATATGTCTGCTGCAACGCTTCGTGAATTTCGCGTAGGCTCGCTTCCTCTTTGCCGATGAACAGGTCGCCGGCACGGAAGGTCGTATCAAGATCGGCATTGGTCAAGCCGTAATGATTGATCGACAGGTCTGCAGGTGCAGGACGCTGCCACAGCCCCAGCGGGTCAAGCTGGGCTGCCTGGTGGCCACGCATACGGTAGGCCTGGATCAGTCGCAGTACTTCAACTTGCTTCTTCTCATGCTCACTGCTCACGCTGCCGGCGGAAACCGGTTGGGCGCGGCGCTGGTTCTTTGCCAGCAGCACGAACTGATCGCGAATTGTTGCGTGCGATACATCGGTGGCAGCGTTGCCGTCTGAAGACAACGTCTGAAATTTGGTGCGCCATTCTTCTGGCACAGCGTTAGGGTCGTGCAGGTAGAGCTCATAAAGCTCTTCCACATAGGCAGCGTTACCACCTGAAAGATAGCCGCTGTTCCACATGCGCTGCATCACGCTTTCTTGCATGCTTGGTCACCCTCGATTTGGGGACACCACCGGCGAAAACACCGAGTTTGCTTGCAAAAGGCCAAGTGCAGCGACCAAAACAAGCCACTTAGGATCACGCTGATAGTTCGGGTACCAACCCGAATGCCCCTGCTTGTCTCATTTCTTCAAAATAAGAGCCGCGGCTTTGTAAGTCGCTGCTCAAGTTAAAACTACGGCGCCGGTTGAAGCCTGCGCCGTAGCATTTACGGGCACAACGGTCCTGCTTTTACTACAACGTCAGTTACACGCCGCTCTGCAGCAGCATGTTACGGATGTGACCAATGGCCTTAGTCGGGTTCAGGCCTTTAGGACATACGTTGACGCAGTTCATGATCCCGCGGCAGCGGAATACGCTGAACGGGTCATCCAGCGAAGCCAGACGCTCGGACGTCTTGGTGTCGCGGCTGTCTGCCAGGAAACGGTAGGCTTGCAGCAGCGCAGCTGGACCCAGGAACTTGTCCGGGTTCCACCAGAAGGACGGGCAGGATGTCGAGCAGCAAGCGCACAGGATGCACTCGTACAGGCCATCGAGCTTTTCACGCTCTTCCGGGGACTGCAGACGCTCGATGGCCGGAGCCGGCGTGTCGTTCTGCAGGAACGGCTTAACTTTCTCGTATTGCTTGTAGAAGATGCTCATATCGACGACCAGGTCACGGATAACCGGCAAACCTGGCAGCGGACGAACGATCAGCTTGTTGCCTTTGACCACGGCGGACAGCGGCGTGATGCACGCCAGGCCGTTTTTGCCGTTGATGTTCATGCCGTCGGAACCGCACACACCTTCACGGCAAGAGCGACGATAGGAGAAACCCTCGTCCTGCTCTTTGATCAGTGCCAGTACATCCAGCACCATCAGGTCTTTACCACCGGTATCGACCTGGAATTCCTGCATGAACGGCGCAGCGTCCTGATCAGGGTTGTAGCGATAAACACTGACTTTCAACATGGCAGCCACCCTTAGTAAGTCCGAATCTTCGGTTCAAACGTCGGTACCGTCTTCGGCGAGAAGTTCACGGCACGCTTGGTTACGCGCTTGTCACCCGGGAAGTACAGGGTGTGGCACAACCAGTTTTCGTCGTCGCGATCTTCGAAGTCTTCACGAGCGTGAGCGCCACGGGATTCTTTACGAACCTCGGCGGCGATCGCCGTCGCTTCAGCCACTTCCAGCAGGTTTTGCAGCTCAAGGGCTTCGATACGAGCGGTGTTGAACGCCTGGCTCTTATCGTTGATCTTGACGTTGGCGATGCGCTTGCGCAGGTCGGCCAGCTGGGCAATACCCTTCTGCATGTATTCACCGGTACGGAACACACCGAAGTAGTTCTGCATGCAGCTTTGCAGCTCGCGACGCAGGGTTGCCACGTCTTCGCCATCAGTGCGCTCGTTCAGAGCGTTCAGACGCGCCAGGGCAGCTTCGATGTTGGCGTCGGTGGCGTCATCGTATTCGATGCCGTCAGTCAGCGCTTTTTCCAGGTGCAGGCCAGCCGCGCGACCGAATACCACCAGGTCAAGCAGCGAGTTGCCGCCCAGGCGGTTGGCACCGTGAACCGATACGCAAGCCACTTCGCCTACCGCGAACAGACCATGGATGATCTCGTCCTCGCCTTCGGCGTTCTGGGTGATTGCCTGGCCGTGAATGTTGGTCGGCACGCCGCCCATCATATAGTGGCAAGTTGGAACCACCGGAACCGGAGCAACTACCGGGTCAACGTGGGCAAAGGTCTTGGACAGCTCGCAGATACCAGGCAGGCGGCTGTGCAGCACTTCTTCGCCCAGGTGATCGAGCTTGAGCAGTACGTGGTCGCCATTCGGGCCACAGCCGTTACCGGCGATGATTTCTTTAACCATCGAACGGGCCACAACGTCACGACCCGCCAAGTCTTTGGCGTTCGGAGCATAACGCTCCATGAAACGCTCGCCGTGCTTGTTGATCAGGTAACCACCTTCACCACGGCAACCTTCGGTCACCAGTACACCGGCGCCGGCGATGCCGGTCGGGTGGAACTGCCACATTTCGATGTCTTGTACCGGTACGCCAGCACGCAGAGCCATGCCGACGCCGTCACCGGTGTTGATCAGGGCATTGGTGGTCGACGCGTAGATACGACCTGCACCACCGGTCGCCAGCACAGTAGCCTTGGCGCGGATGTAGGTGGTTTCACCGGTTTCGATGCAGATGGCGATCACACCGACGAACTCGCCCTGTGCGTTCTTGACCAGGTCAACCGCGTAGTACTCGTTCAGGAACGTGGTACCGGCTTTCAGGTTGCCTTGGTAAAGGGTATGCAGCAGCGCGTGACCAGTACGGTCGGACGCAGCGCAGGTACGGGCAGCCTGGCCGCCTTTACCGTAATCCTTGGACTGGCCACCGAATGGACGCTGGTAGATACGGCCTTGCTCGGTACGGGAGAACGGCAGACCCATGTGGTCCAGCTCGAACACCGCGGCCGGGCCTTCCTGACACATGTATTCGATAGCGTCCTGGTCACCGATGTAGTCGGAACCCTTGACGGTATCGTACATGTGCCAGCGCCAGTCATCGTTCGGGTCGGCAGAGGCGATGGCGCAGGTGATGCCACCCTGGGCCGATACGGTGTGCGAGCGCGTCGGGAACACCTTGGTGATCACGGCAGTCTTGTGACCGCCCTGAGCCAGCTGCAGCGCAGCGCGCATGCCAGCACCGCCGCCACCAATAATGATGGCGTCGAATGAAATAGTTGGAATGTTAGCCATGAATCAGATACCCCAAAGAATCTGCACACCCCAGACGAAGTAAGCGAACATCGCAACGCCGCATACTGCCTGGAAGAGGAAACGTACTGCAGTCGCCGACTTGCCCAGCGCCATCGGCGTCAGGTAGTCAGTCGCGATGGTCCACATGCCAACCCAGGCGTGAGCGCCCAGGGCTACAAGGGCCAGCAGACTGAAGATTCGCATCGCATTGTGGGAAAACAGGCCGTGCCATTGCTCATAGCCGATGCCCGGGTTTGCGACGAGGTATCCGATCAGGAAAATGAAATAAGCCGCGAGAACGACCGCAGACACACGCTGTGCCATCCAGTCATAGAGGCCCGAACGCGACAGATTCGTTACGCTGGTTACCATATCCAAACTCCTGCCAGAACGATCAGCACCACGGAAATGGCGACGATGATTTTCGAGCCCAGGCGGCCGCCTTCCAGCGTCTCACCGATGCCCATGTCCATGATCAAGTGGCGCACACCGGCTACCAGGTGATACAGAAGAGAGGACAGGAGGCCCCATGCTACGAACTTGGCCAGCGGGCTGGTCAAGCATGCCTTCACCTCGGCGTATCCTTCCTCGGAACCCAGGGATTTGCTCAATGCATAAAGCATGATGCCCAAGCCCAGGAACAGGATGATGCCGGAAACACGGTGCAGGAACGACGTAACGCCGGTGATGGGGAGTTTGATGGTCCTTAGGTCTAGGTTTACAGGTCGTTGGCTATTCACGGCTTTTTTTCACACTGAAGAGCCCCTAACAATCAGGGCAAAGTTGTTGGGGAGTGCGACTGGTCAGGTAAGCACCACCCAGGGAGTGCGACCCCCAATGAAAGCAAGCCCAAAAGCCCTTGGCGGTCGGTGGCCGAGTATAGACAGTTAGGTTACTAATGACAACGCGCACACCTCACCCTAATAGCTGATTGCGCTGGCGGGATAAAAGGCGTAAATGGCAGTCAATTTCGACGAAAAAGTACGGTTAAAGCCTTCTGGCGCAAGACTTTAGGCAAATTGACATCTGGATTTATATCAATATAGTGGTGCGGGCCCTGCGTGGGGGGTCTGTCTGATGATTTGAAGCATAAATAGGAGGCCACATGGCTGACAAAAAAGCGCAGTTGATCATCGAGGGCGCAGCCCCCGTCGAGCTGCCCATTTTAACCGGCACCGTTGGTCCCGATGTTATCGACGTACGGGGCCTGACGGCCACGGGCCGTTTTACTTTCGACCCAGGCTTCATGTCGACCGCTTCCTGCGAGTCGAAGATCACCTATATCGATGGTGACAATGGCATTCTGCTTCATCGCGGCTACCCGATCGAGCAACTGGCTGAAAAGTCGGACTACCTGGAAACCTGCTACCTGCTGCTAAATGGCGAATTGCCAACAGCCGAGCAGAAAGCCCAGTTCGTCAGCACCGTGAAGAACCACACCATGGTTCACGAGCAGTTGAAGACCTTCTTCAACGGCTTCCGTCGCGACGCCCACCCGATGGCCGTCATGTGCGGTGTAGTGGGCGCCCTGTCGGCCTTCTATCACGACTCCCTGGACATCAATAACCCGCAGCATCGCGAAATTTCCGCGATCCGCCTGGTTGCCAAGATGCCTACCCTGGCCGCAATGGTTTACAAGTACTCCATGGGCCAACCCATGATGTACCCGCGCAACGACCTGACGTACGCGGAAAACTTCCTGCACATGATGTTCAACACCCCGTGCGAGATCAAACCGATCAGCCCGGTGCTCGCCAAGGCCATGGACCGGATCTTCATCCTCCACGCCGACCACGAGCAAAACGCTTCCACCTCTACCGTGCGCCTGGCGGGCTCTTCGGGTGCCAACCCGTTCGCCTGTATTGCCGCCGGTATCGCCGCACTGTGGGGCCCTGCCCACGGCGGTGCGAACGAAGCCGTATTGACCATGCTCGATGAAATCGGCGATGTGTCCAACATCGACACCTTCATCGCCAAGGCCAAGGACAAGAACGATCCGTTCAAGTTGATGGGCTTCGGTCACCGGGTCTACAAGAACCGCGACCCGCGCGCTACCGTCATGAAGCAGACCTGCGACGAAGTGTTGAAGGAACTGGGCATCAAGAACGATCCGCAACTCGAACTGGCCATGCGCCTGGAAGAGATCGCCCTGACCGACCCGTACTTCATCGAACGCTCGCTGTACCCGAACGTCGACTTCTACTCGGGGATCATCCTCAAGGCGATCGGCATTCCAACCAGCATGTTCACCGTGATCTTCGCCCTGGCGCGGACCGTGGGCTGGATCTCTCACTGGAAGGAAATGCTCTCCAGCCCGTACAAGATTGGCCGCCCGCGCCAGCTGTACACCGGCTACGAGTCGCGTGACATCACCAAGCTGGAAGACCGCAAGTAAGCACTTAACGGCTTGTTTGTCATGAGAACGGCCTCCCTTAGTGGAGGCCGTTTTTGTTGATGTGGCCTGACCTACCGTCATCGCAGGCAAGCCAGCTCCCACATTGGACCGCATTCCAACAAAAGAACACGGCCCAGTGTGGGAGCCGGGTTCGCCCGCGATGAGCATAGGTATCTACATAACTCTGTTAGCTCAACGGTAACCACGATGCGAAGCGAGCCGCTTTTGATCTTGATCTGCTTTTGATCTTAGGCGCCCCGTTAAACCACGCTGGCCGGAATTCGACAGGGATTTGGGGGGTAAACCGGCAGGGATGCCGGTTTA
>NZ_JAENSV010000033.1:0-50694 GCF_016613265.1 Pseudomonas sp. MF6751 | reverse complement strand
AAGCCGCGGGCCCAGATCAGCTCCTGGCCATTGACCAGGGCAATCGACAATCCCGCCACATTGTCCCGAGCCATCTCCCGGGGAATGCGGGTTTGCAGGTAGCGGATGATTGCGCCGTAATCGCCTTTTTGAATCGGCGGCGGGGCAGGCGGTTGCGAGTGGCAACCGATACTGCCCAACAGGCAACCCAATAGCGGAATACCGCGCAGTCTGCGAAACATCAAGAGCACCCGAATGATGATTTGGATGCTGGAATGCTAGGGCGGCGGGGGCCGAGAATCTTTGAGTGCTTTGTCGGGAAACTGTCAAAGACTGTTAACGGCCGCTTATAAAAACATCAGGATTTGCCCAAGGGGGCGGGCATCAACGTGGCAATCAGGGCGCGAATGGTCCCCGGCAGCGCTTCCAGCTCGCGTACCAGAATGCTGCGCTCGCGAATCGCCCAGGGCTCGTCCAGTTTCACCGTCACCAGTTGCATGGTGCGGCTGTGACGCAGGGCGGCGGACTCTGGAATGATGCCAATGCCCACGCCGGCCTCGACCATCCGGCAGATCGCCTCGAAGCTCGAGACCTGGATACGCAGCGACAATTGCTTGCCCAGACGCTCGACGTGTTCGCGCAGGAAACTCAACAGCGTGCTGCCTTCATGCAGGCCGATATGCTGATACGCCAGGGTCTGCTCAAGGGTCACCGAAGGCTGGTCGGCCAACGGATGCCCGACGGGCACCATCAGCACCAGTTCATCAGTGCTGAAATGCAACACCTGCAGGCCGGACGCTTCCACGGGGCCGGCGATGATGCCCATGTCACTGGTGCCATCGAGCACGCCGCGCACGATGTCCCGCGACAGGCGTTCCTGCAGATCGACAGTGACGCCCGGACGCTGCGACAGAAAGCCTGCCAGAACCTCCGGCAAAAATTCGGTGACCGCCGTGGTGTTGGCGAAGATACGGATATGCCCGGCCGAATCCACGCCGTATTGGGTGAACTCGCTTTTGAGGTAATCCACCTGGCGCATAATCAACCGCGCATGGTGTAACAGGCGCTCGCCTGCCGGGGTGATCTCCACGCCCCGGCTATCGCGGTACAACAGGCGCGTGTCGAGCTGACCTTCCAGGGCCTTGATCCGCGCACTGGCGGCAGCCGGCGACAGGAAGGCGCGCTTGGCACCCTGGGTGAGGCTGGGGGATTCGGCGATATGGATAAACAGGCGCAGGTCGGCGAGATCAAAGTGCATGCAAAACTCCCAAACAACAGGTTTCCTGTGGGAGCTGGCTTGCTGTGGCGAGGGAGCTTGCTCCCGCTCGACAGCGCAGCTGGAGCCGGCTTTTTTGGGGGCGCTACGCACCCCAGCGCAAGCAAGCTTGCTCGCCACAGCAAGCCAGCTCCCACATTGATTCACGGTGTGGCTGTAAGCGTTCAGCATAACCGAACGCTGGTTTATTGAAATGCAAATTCTCAGAACGGGCTGGCCCTTGCATGATCCCAGGCAGACACCCACTGCCCGAGGAATTGCACCCGATGAGCGCCACCGATTGGATCGGCCGAAGCGAGACCGCCCACGACCACCTCAGCCATAACCTGCTCAAACGCATCGCCGCCACGTTCGGTGAAGCAGTGCCCGCCGACGGTGAAGCCGTACCTGCGCTGTGGCAATGGTGTTTTTTCCAGGACCCGTTGCCGGAGTCGGCCCTGGGCGGCGATGGTCATCCGGCCCGCGGCGGGTTCTTGCCACCCGCCGATAACCGCAATCGCATGTGGGCCGGTGGGCGTATCGAGTTTCTGCACCCGCTGCGTGCCGGTGAATCGGCCACCCGTGTGTCGACTATCACTCAGGTTGAAGAAAAGACCGGTCGCACCGGTTCGCTGCTGTTTGTCACGGTGCGCCACGACTATTCCCAGGCCGGGCGTCTGGCCATCCGCGAGGAACAGGACATCGTCTACCGCGAACCCACGCCACCCAAGCCTGGCAGCGGCGACGCGCTGGCCCGGGGCGAATGGACAGAGGCCGTCGAGCCGACGCCGACCCTGTTGTTCCGCTACAGCGCCGTGACCTTCAACGGCCATCGCATTCATTACGACTATCCCTATGTCACCGGCACTGAGGGTTACAGCGGCCTGGTGGTGCATGGCCCGCTGATCGCCACCTTGAACCTGCGTGCGTTCTGCCGGGCGCACCCTGAGGCGACCCTGCGCCGCTTTGCCTATCGCGGTGTGCGCCCACTGATTGCGCCACAGCCTTTTGAGGTCGGCGGCCGCATCACCGCAACCGGCGTCGCGGAACTCTGGGCTGGCAACACTGAAGGCCTGGCGCAGACCGCCCACGTGCATTTCGAATAACCCGATAACAACAGGCGGAGAGCCGTTAATGAATGCCCATGACAACGAAGAACTCAATGCCATCCGCGACGGCGTGCGCGCCTTGTGCGCCGAGTTCGATGCCGCTTACTGGCGCAAGATCGATGAAGAAAAAGGCTTCCCCGAAGCCTTCGTCAAGGCCCTGACCGACGCCGGTTGGCTGTCGGCCATGATTCCCGAAGAATACGGCGGTTCCGGCCTGGGCCTGGCCGAAGCCTCGGTGATCCTTGAGGAAGTCAACCGCTGCGGCGGCAACTCGGGAACCGTACACGGCCAGATGTACAACATGTTCACCCTGCTGCGTCACGGCAGCGAGGCGCAAAAACGCTTCTACTTGCCCAAGCTGGCCAGCGGTGAGTTGCGCCTGCAGTCGATGGCCGTCACCGAGCCCACTACCGGCACCGACACCACCAAGATCAAGACCACGGCGATCAAGCGCGGCGACAAGTACGTGATCAACGGCCAGAAAGTCTGGATCTCTCGGGTACAGCATTCCGACCTGATGATCCTGCTGGCGCGCACGACGCCCTTGGCCGACGTAAAGAAAAAATCCGAAGGCATGTCGATCTTCCTGGTAGACCTGCGCCAGGCCATCGGCAACGGCCTGACCGTGCAGCCCATCGCCAATATGGTCAACCACGAGACCAACGAGCTGTTCTTCGACAACCTGGAGCTGCCCCTGGACAGCCTGATTGGCGAGGAGGGCAAGGGCTTCAAATACATCCTCGATGGCCTGAATGCCGAGCGCACGCTGATTGCCGCCGAGTGCATCGGTGACGGCCGCTGGTTCATCGAAAAGGCCAGCGCCTATGCCCGCGACCGTGTGGTGTTTGGCCGGCCCATCGGGCAGAACCAGGGCGTGCAGTTCCCGATTGCCGAGGCGCATATCGAGGTCGAAGCGGCCGACCTGATGCGCTGGCGTGCCTGCGAGGAATACGACAGCGGCAAAAACGCCGGGGCCAGTGCCAACATGGCCAAGTACCTGGCGGCCAAGGCGTCCTGGGAAGCGGCCAACGCCTGCCTGCAAACCCACGGTGGCTTCGGCTTTGCCTGCGAGTACGACGTGGAGCGCAAATTCCGCGAGACCCGCCTGTACCAGGTGGCGCCGATCTCCACCAACCTGATCCTGTCCTACGTGGCCGAGCATTTGCTCGAACTGCCACGCAGCTTTTGAGGGCCTGAGCATGAGCCCTACCCAAGCCCTGTGCCGGTTCCTGGCCGAGCTGACGTATTCACAATTGCCCGAGCCCGTGCTGGCGCGCACCGAAGAGCTTTACCTGGATTGGCTCGCGTCCGCCTTGGCCAGCCAAGGCGCGCACCCGATTCCCTTGTTTGAACGCTACGCGCAGAAGATGGGGCCGAGCAGCGGTCCGGCCCAGGTGATCGTCAACGGCACCGGCACCAGCGCGTATTTCGCCGCACTGGTCAACGCCGCCTCCTCACACCTGGTGGAGCAGGATGACCTGCACAACAGTTCCGTGCTGCACCCGGCCACCGTGGTGTTTCCCGCCGCGTTGGCGGCTGCCCAGGACCTCGGCAAGTCTGGCCGTGAAATGTTGCTGGCCTCGGTGGCCGGCTACGAGGCGGGGATTCGCATCGGTGAGTTCATGGGCCGCTCCCACTACCGCATCTTCCACACCACGGCCACGGTCGGCACCCTGGCGGCGGCGGTCGCGGTGGGCAAGTTGCTCGATTTCAACGAAGAACAATTCATCAACCTGCTCGGCAGCGCCGGCACCCAGGCTGCCGGGCTGTGGGAGTTTCTGCGCGATGCCGCCGACTCCAAGCAACTGCACACGGCCAAGGCGGCGGCGGACGGCTTGCTGGCGGCTTACCTTACGGCCGATGGGCTGACCGGCGCGCGAAATATCCTTGAAGGTGAGCAAGGTTTGGCGGCCGGTATGTCCAGTGATGCCCAACCGGGCAAATTGTCTTCCGAGCTGGGCAGCCGTTGGGCGCTGGTGGAGACCTCGTTCAAATTCCACGCCTCCTGTCGCCACACCCATCCTGCTGCCGATGCGCTGCTGGCCGTGATGCAGCGTGAAGGCTTGAGCGCTGCGCAGATCTCCCAGGTGCGAACCCACGTGCACCAAGGCGCCATTGACGTACTCGGCCGAGTGACGGTGCCGGCCACCGTGCACCAGGCCAAATTTTCCATGGGCACCGTGCTTGGGCTGATCGCTGTGCATGGCAAAGCCGGGTTGCCTGAATTCCATGAGCTGGCGTTGACCGATCCTGCGGTCGCGGCGTTTCGCGACAAGGTCAGCATGACCCTGGACCCGGAAGTCGACAGCGCCTACCCGCAACGCTGGCTGGGCCGCGTCACGGTCACCACCACCGATGGCCGCACGCTGCGCGGTGCCATTGATGAACCCAAGGGCGACCCGGGCAACACCCTGAGTCGGGCCGAACTGGCGGATAAGTTCCAGCGCCTGGCCCACTTCAGTGGCGCCCGCACCCCGACCCAGGCCAGAGGCCTGATCGAGCAGGTGTGGAACCTGCGCACTACCGCGTCCATGGCCCATTGGCTTTGAGGGATTTGTCATGACTGAACAACGACCGCTGGACGGTATCACCGTCGTCAGCCTGGAACACGCGATTGCCGCGCCATTTTGCACGCGCCAACTGGCCGACCTCGGTGCCCGGGTCATCAAGGTCGAACGCCCCGGCACCGGCGATTTCGCCCGTGGCTATGACGAGCGGGTGCGTGGCCTGGCGTCACATTTCGTCTGGACCAACCGCTCCAAGGAAAGCCTGACCCTGGACCTCAAGCAGGACGAGGCGGGCGTCATTCTGGATGCGCTTTTGGCCGATGCCGACGTGCTGGTGCAGAACCTTGCCCCCGGCGCGGCGGCGCGCATGGGCTTATCGTTCGAGGCGCTGCACGCGCGCTTTCCACGGCTGATCGTCTGCGATATTTCCGGCTACGGCGAAGGCGGGCCCTACGAGAAAAAGAAAGCCTACGACCTGCTGATCCAGAGCGAGGGCGGCTTTCTCTCGGTGACCGGAGGCCCAGGTGAAGAACAGATGGCCAAAGCCGGTTGCTCCATCGCGGATATCTCCGCCGGGATGTACGCCTACAGCGGCATTCTGTCGGCGCTGCTGCTGCGCGGCAAAACCGGCCAGGGCAGTCGCATCGATGTGAGCATGCTCGAAAGCCTGGTGGAGTGGATGGGCTACCCGATGTATTACGCCTTCGACGGCGCGCCGCCGCCACCGCGTGCGGGTGCCGCGCATTCGACGATTTACCCCTACGGGCCGTTTCCCACCGGGGGCGGCGGCACGGTGATGCTCGGCTTGCAGAACGAGCGCGAATGGGCGGCGTTCTGCGACAAAGTGCTGCTCACCCCGGCATTGGAGACGGACGAGCGCTTCAGCGCCAATTTCAAGCGCTCGGCCAACCGCGAGGTGCTGCGCCAGATCATTGTGGAGCGCTTTGCCCAACTGGACGTCGAGGCGGTGATCCAGCGCCTGGAGCACGCGCAAATTGCCAGCGCCCGGGTCAACGACATGCAAGGCGTGTGGGACCACCCGCAACTCAAGGCCCGCGACAGCTGGCGTGACGTCGACAGCCCGGCGGGGCCGTTGCCGTCGCTGCTGCCACCGGCCCGTAACGCTGCGTTTACCCCGCGCATGGACGGCGTGCCAGCGCTGGGGCAACACAGCCAAGGCATCCTCGGCCAGTTGGGTTACTCCATTGAGGCCATTAACAGTCTGCGCGAGCGCGGCGTTATCTAATCAGGAATCACGTGATGCCAAAGCCTTTAGTACGTTCTGCGCTGTTTGTGCCGGGCAGCCGCCCGGAGCGGTTTGCCAAGGCCCTTGCGAGCGGCGCCGACGCAGTGATTGTGGATTTTGAAGACGCGGTAGAAGAACCGCTCAAGCGTCAGGCCCGGGATAATCTGGGCGCGTTCCTGCACGCCCATCCTGAGGCCCAGGTGTGGGTGCGCATCAACGCGCCGCAACATGCCGAGCATTTTGAGGACGTGGCGTTCTGCAAGGCCCATGCAAATGTCGCCGTGGTATTGCTGCCCAAGGTCGAAAGCGCGGCCCAGGTGGCTGTGGTGGCCGCGACCGGCAAGGCTATCTGGCCGATTATCGAAAGCGCACGCGGTTTGCTGGCACTGGCGCAGATTGCCCAGGCGCCCCAGGTGGAGCGCCTGTCGTTCGGCGGCTTGGACCTGGCGCTGGACCTGAACCTGAGCAGTCACTCCCGCGCCGCTGAATTGGCCCTCGACCAGGCGCGCCTGGCGCTGATCGTGCATTCGCGCGCCGCGGGCCTGGCGGCGCCGCTGGACGGCGTGCACCCGGCCATCGACGACCCCGAAGGCCTGCACCGTTCGATCCGACACGCTTATGAAATGGGTTTTGCCGGGGCGTTGTGCATTCATCCCAAGCAAGTGGCGGTGATCCATGCCGCGCTAGCGCCGAGCGCCCAAGAGCTGGCCTGGGCCAGGCGGGTGGTGGAGGCGGGCGCCCATGGGGCAGGGGCTTATCAGATTGATGGGCAGATGGTGGATGCGCCGGTGTTGCTGCGCGCTCAAAGGCTGCTGGCCGCGCAACTGTAACTGACAAAACCGGGAACGAAGTGTGGGAGCTGGCTTGTCTGCGATAGCGGCAGAACAGTCAATGTCTGTGTTGCCTGACACACCGCTATCGCAGGCAAGCCAGCTCCCACACTGGACGCGTTCGGCCAGGCCGAACGCAGGTATCTAAAATTCGAAATTCACGACACGCGTTACATCAGGCACCTTGCCTTAAACACAACAATAAAAAGGTGATTCCCATGCTCAAGCTTTCCCGGGCGCTGCTGTGCGCCGCCACCTTGTTTACCGCAGGCCTGGCCCAGGCGGCAGACCCGATTGTGATCAAGTTCGCCCACGTGGTGGCCGAAAACACCCCTAAAGGCCAAGGCGCGCTGCTGTTCAAAAAGCTTGCTGAAGAACGCCTGCCCGGCAAGGTCAAGGTCGAGGTGTACCCGAACTCGTCGCTGTTTGGCGATGGCAAGGAAATGGAAGCATTGCTGCTGGGTGATGTGCAGATGCTGGCGCCGTCCCTGGCCAAATTCGAGCACTACACCAAGCAAGTGCAGATCTACGACTTGCCGTTTCTGTTCAACGACCTGGCCGCCGTCGACCGTTTCCAGGCGGCCCAGGGCAAGCAACTGCTGACCTCGATGCAGGATAAAAACATCCTCGGCCTGGCCTATTGGCACAACGGCCTCAAACAACTCTCTGCCAACAAGGCCCTGCATGAACCCAAGGACGCCCGTGGCCTGAAGTTCCGCGTGCAAGCTTCCAGTGTGCTCGAAGAACAGTTCAAGGCGATCCGCGCCAACCCGCGCAAGATGAGCTTTGCCGAGGTTTACCAGGGCCTGCAGACCGGTACCGTGAATGGCACCGAGAACACGTGGTCGAACTATGAAAGCCAGAAGGTCAACGAAGTGCAGAAGTACTTCACCGAGTCCAACCATGGCCTGATCGACTACATGGTGATCACTAACGCGACGTTCTGGAACGGCCTGGCGCCGGATGTGCGTAGCACCCTGGAGCAGATCATGGCCGAGGTCACCGTGGAGGTGAACAAGCAGGCCGAAGCGCTGAACCAGTCGGCCAAGCAGAAGATCATCGACGCCAAGACCAGCGAAATCATCGAACTGACCCCCGAGCAACGTGCGCTGTGGCGCGAAGCCATGCGCCCGGTGTGGCAGAAGTTCGAAGGCGAGATTGGGGCTGACCTGATCAAGGCGGCGGACGCTTCCAACCAGTAATCCCCTGTGGGAGCGGGCTTGCCCGCGATTGCGGTGTGTCAGTTGATACAACTGGCGGCTGGTCCACCGCTATCGCAGGCAAGCCAGCTCCCACAGGTTGACCTGGTTTTTACCTATCTCTGCCACGCGAGGTTTTGCCATGCAAACGCTAAGGCGCGTCTGGGAGCACCTGGAGGAAGGCTTTATCGCTTTCCTGCTGGCCGCCATGACCCTGGTGACGTTCGTCTACGTCATGCTCAACAACGTCTACACCCTGTTCTTTGCTCTGGCCGACAAATGGGCCTGGAGCAGCCCCTTCTTCAATGCCCTGGGCGACGGCACCATGACCTGGGCCCAAGAGATGACCTGGAGTGTGGCGCTGACCAAGGCGATGTTCGGCTGGTTGATTTTTTTCGGCATTTCCTACGGCGTGCGCACCGCCGGCCACCTGGGCGTGGACGCGCTGGTGCGGCTGACCCGGCGCCCGGTGCAGCGCCTGCTCGGCATGCTCGCCTGCCTGTGCTGCCTGGCCTATGCCGGGCTGTTCATGGTGGCCAGCTACAAGTGGGTGAGTGCGGTGATGACCGCGCATATCGGCGCCGAAGACCTTGACCAGTTCGGCATCGATGTCGGCGACATCGTGGTGATCGTACCCATTGGCTTTGCGTTGGTATTGATCCGCTACCTGGAAATTTTCTACCGCATCTTTACCCACCGCCAGGTCGGGTTGGGGTTGGCCGATGAGGCCGGTGAGGCCAGCAAGTTGGCCGGCAGTCATGAGGAGCGTCACTGATGGCCGTGCTCTGTCTGTTTTTGCTGTTGTTCGTGTTCATGTTCCTGGGCGTGCCGATTGCGATTGCTCTGGGGCTGTCCGGTGCGGTGTCGATCCTGATGTTCAGCCAGGACTCGGTGAGTTCCCTGGCGATCAAGCTGTTTGAAACCAGCGATGCCTACACCTTCCTGGCGATTCCGTTTTTCCTGTTGTCCGGTGCCTTCATGACCACCGGCGGCGTGGCCCAGCGGCTGATCGACTTTGCCAACGCCTGTGTCGGGCATATCCGCGGGGGCCTGGCGATTGCGGCGGTGCTGGCGTGCATGCTGTTTGCAGCGCTGTCCGGGTCGTCACCGGCCACGGTGGCAGCAGTGGGTTCGATTGCCGTGGCGGGCATGGTGCGTTCCGGCTATCCGAAGGAATTTGGTGCGGGCATCATCTGCAATGCCGGGACCTTGGGCATTCTGATCCCGCCGTCGATTGTGATGGTGGTGTATTCGGCGGCGACCGAAACCTCGGTGGGCAAGTTGTTCATGGCCGGGGTGATTCCGGGCTTGCTGCTGGGCCTGATGTTGATGGTCGCGATCTACATCGTCGCCCGCATCAAGAAGCTGCCGGCGCAACCCCGGGCGACATTCCGTGAGTGGCTGAGCTGTGCACGCCGAGCGTTCTGGGGCCTGTTGCTGCTGGTGATCATCCTCGGCGGCATATACAGCGGCATGTTCACCCCGACCGAAGCGGCGGCAGTGGCAGCCGTGTATTCAGCATTCGTCGCGCTGTTCGTCTACAAGGACATGAAGCTGCGCGACTGCCCCAAGGTGCTGCTGGAGTCGGGACGCCTGTCGATCATGCTGATGTTCATCATCGCCAACGCCATGCTGTTTGCCCACGTGCTGACCACCGAACAGATCCCCCAGCAAATCACCGCGTGGGTGATCTCCGAAGGGCTTACGCCGATTGGCTTTTTGATCATGGTCAACGTGGTGCTGCTGATTGCCGGCAGCTTTATGGAGCCTTCGGCCATTGTGCTGATCCTGGCGCCGATCTTTTTTCCGATTGCGATGAAGCTCGGGATCGACCCGATTCACCTGGGGATCGTGATGGTGGTGAACATGGAAATCGGCCTGGTGCACCCGCCGGTGGGGCTGAACCTGTTCGTGACCTCGGCGGTGACCGGGCTGACATTGGGGCAGACTATTCGCGCGGCGATGCCGTGGCTGATGATCCTGTTGGTGTTCCTGATCATGGTGACGTACTTGCCGTTCATTTCCCTGGCGCTGCCGCAGTGGCTCGGAATGTAGGGTGGGAGGGGGCTTGCCCCGATGGCGGTGGGTCAGACACTTCCTCATCGGGGCATAGGTATCTACACAACTCAGGGACGACGCTGGCCCTGTGGCGAGGGAGCTTGCTCCCGTGACTACCGACGGCGGACGCTGATCTAACTGACGCGCCGCGATCCAAATGTGGGAGCTGGCTTGCCTGCGATGGCGGCCTTATTGGTCCATCGCACTCAAGATCGCGTGCGCTACTTTCACCCGTTCGGCATTCGGGTAGTTCCGGTTCGCCAGAATCACCACCCCCATGTCCTTGCTTGGCACGTACGCCACGTACGCACCAAAGCCGCCAGTGGACCCGGTTTTGTTGTACAGCACATTGGCAGGCTGCGGCTGGGCGGGTTTGAGCCAAGTGACCTTGTGCGGCTCCATCGCCATCGGTGTGGAGTTGCCGTCCAGCAACGCTTGCAGGCTGATGGGGTAGGGGTAGCGTTCCCAGCCCAGGCCCTGGGTCATGCCGTTGACGGTGTAGTAGCCGGCGTGAGTGGTGGCAATGGCCTGTTGCACCGGTTGTTCCAGGGTTTGCGGGTGCATGTTCGCGATCACGTAGCGGGCCAGGTCCTGGCTGCTGCTCTTGATGCCGTAGGCTTCGAAGTCCAGGGCGCCGGGGTTGACGCGTACCGGTTTCTGCTGGCTGTCATAGCCCTGGGCGTACTGGCCGGCCTTGTCAGCGGGGACGCGAGTATAGGTATTGGTCAAGCCCAGCTTGGGCAGCAGGGTTTTTTCCATGGCGACGGTGAAAGGCTGGCCCAGGCTTTTTGCGGTCACGTAACCGAACAGGCCAATGCTGGGGTTGGAGTAAAGGCGTTGTTCCCCCGGCGCATAAGTGGGTTTCCAATGCTGGAAGTAATCCATCATGGTGGTTGCACTGTCGGCGGCATCCGGAAACTGCAGCGTCAGGCCGCCGGCGGTATAAGTGGCCAGTTGCAGCAGGTTGATGCGATCGAACGCGCTGCCAGCCAGGACGGGCAGATGTTGGCTGGTCATGTCCGATAGCTTGAGCTTGCCGATGGCTTGGGCATACCCGCCGAGGGTGGCGTTGAAGGTTTTGCTCACTGAGCCGATTTCGAACAAGGTGTTTTCGGTGACGGGTGCCTGGGTGTCTTTGGCGGCGACGCCGTAGTTAAAGTATTGCACCTTGCCGTGTTGGACGACCGCGACCGTCAGGCCCGGGATGCCTTGCTGTTTCATCAGAGGGGTGACGTGGCTGTCCACGACCTGGCGCATATCGGTGGCGGCCATGCAGCTGCCGGCGCCGAGCAACAAAGCTGAAGCCGCATATTTTTTCAGGGTGTGTTTCATGGTTCGCTTCCATGTAAATAAGGCAATGACGATCGGAGCCTGCGCAGGCGTGGCAAATGTAGGTGGATTTCCGGGTGTCGGCAAACGATGATATCTCGCACCTGCCATTAGAAAAATTTGGGTCAAGCCATGTTGCGTTCCCACCTGCCGCTCAATGCGTTGCGCGCCTTCGAAGCGTCGGCGCGCCATTTGAGCTTTACCCGTGCGGCCATTGAGCTGTGCGTGACCCAGGCGGCGGTCAGTCATCAGGTCAAAAGTCTCGAAGCGCAACTCAACGTCACGCTGTTCAAGCGCCTGCCACGAGGCTTGATGCTCACCAGCGAAGGCGAATCCCTGCTGCCCGTGCTGCGTGACGCCTTCGACCGTATTGCCCTGACCTTGGATCAGTTTGAAGGCGGCCATTACCGTGAAGTCCTGACGGTGGGGGCGGTCGGTACCTTTGCGGTGGGCTGGTTGTTGCCACGCCTGGCGGATTTTCACAGCCGCTACCCGTTGATCGACTTGCGCTTGTCCACCCACAACAATCGCGTGGATGTCGCCGCCGAGGGCCTGGATTATGCCATCCGCTTTGGCGCCGGCGCGTGGCACGGCACCGACGCCTGCCCCTTGCTTGAGGCACCGTTGACGGTGTTGTGCGTGCCGCAGATTGCCGAACAACTGCACAGCCCGGCTGACGTACTGAAACACACCTTGCTGCGTTCCTACCGTGCCGATGAGTGGAACCTGTGGTTCCAGGCCGCCGGTTTGCCCAGCGATACACGGATGCCGCGCAGCGTGGTGTTCGACTCTTCGCTGGCGATGATGGAGGCCGCGCTGCAAGGGACTGGCGTAGCACTGGCGCCAGCCCTGATGTTTTCACGGCAATTGGAGAACGATGTGATCCGCCAGCCGTTCGAGGTGGGGATCACCACCGGCAGCTATTGGTTGACGCGCTTGCAGTCGCGGGCTGAGACACCCGCGATGTTGGCGTTCAAAGGGTGGTTGCAGGCAAGTGTTGGATAACATTTGGGGAGGCAGGCCCTCATTTATGTAGGAGCGAGCTTGCTCGCGAAAAACTCCCAGGCGCCGCGTCTATCCAGGACGCCCGCGTTATCGTTGTCGTTTTTCGCGAGCAAGCTCGCTCCTACATCAGGTATTGGCGGAACCATCCCAGGGTGCGTTCCCAGGCAAGGTTCGCCGCTGCTTCGTCATAGCGCGGTGTCGAATCATTATGAAAACCATGATTGGCGCCCTTGTAGATAAACGCCTCATACCTCGTCCCCGCGGCCTTCAATGCCTGTTCATACGCCGGCCAGCCTTCATTGATGCGCGTATCCAGCTCACCGAAATGCAACATGACCGGCGCCTTGATGCGGGGCACGTCCTTGGCGTCGGGTTGGCGCCCGTAGAACGACACTGCCGCGCCCAGTTCCGGGTAGGCCACCGCCGCTGCATTGGTCACGCCACCGCCGTAACAGAACCCGGTGATGCCGACTTTGCCCGTGCTGCTGTCGTGCTGCATCAGCCACTCGATGGCGGCGAAGAAGTCGTTCATCAGTTTGGTCGGGTCGACGGTCTGCTGCAGGGCCACGCCTTTTTCATCATTGCCAGGGTAGCCGCCCACCGAGGTCAGGCCGTCCGGGGCCAGTGCGATAAAGCCGGCCTTGGCCAGGCGTCGGGCGACGTCTTCGATATAGGGGTTCAGGCCCCGGTTTTCATGCACCACCACCACGGCGGGCAGCTTGCCTGCCGCCTTGGCTGGGCGCACCAGATAGCCGCGCACGGTGCCGTTGCCTTTGGGCGAGGGGTAGGTGATGTAGTCGGCGACGATATCCGGGTCGGTGAATTTCACCTGCTCGGCCAAGGCGTAATTGGGGCTCAGGGCCGCGAGCAATGCCGAAGCGGTGAGGCCACCGAGGGTGAACAGCGCGGCGCGGTCTAGAAATTCGCGGCGGTTGATCTTGCCGTGGGCATAGCCGTCGTAGAGTTCCAGCAGTTCGGGAGCAAAGTCTTTCGCGGTCAGACGAGTCATCGGTGCAGTCCTCGATTAGCGGTTGCCGTCACTGTAGACCAGGATCAAACCTCGCGGCCATGGGCGGCGGCGGCCAGTTGCCCGGTGTCGACGCGCACGAACACCGAGTCGCCGACGGCGGTGAGCACACTGCCTGCATACACTTCGCAGACCACCCGGCTTTTGCGGCCGATTTCGCCTTCGACCCGAGCCCGCAGGACCAGGGGCACACCCATGGGCGTGGGCTTGATGAATTTGATCCCCAGGTTACCGGTGACACAGTCGATACGCGGCAGGCTGCCGGGTTCACGCTGTTCGGCGCGGTAGTGGTAGGCCATGGCGGTCCAGTTGGAGTGGCAGTCCACCAGCATGGCGATCAGGCCGCCGTAGACCAGGTCTGGCCAGCCGCTGTATTTGGCCTCGGGTTGATGCTCGGCAATGACGTGTACGCCATCGTCATCCCAGCGGCTCTTGATGTGCAGACCATGAGGGTTGCTGCTGCCGCAGCCGTAGCAGATGCCTTCCGGCGCCGTGGTGTCCTGGAGAGAAGCGCTGTGCATGCAGAGTCCTTGTTATTTTTTGGGCGACGCTTCTATTTAGCAGGCCAGGGGTTAGCGAGCAAACTTCTTCGCCCCGGCCACGCAGCCGATCACCGCCACCGTCACCAGCACCATTCCCAGGCTGACCTGTTCATGCAGCAAACCCGCTGCCAGCGCCAGGCCGAAAAACGGTTGCAGCAACTGCAACTGGCCCACCGCGGCAATCCCGCCCTGGGCCAGGCCGCGGTACCAGAATACAAAGCCGATCAACATGCTGAACACCGCCACGTAGCCCAGGCTCAACCAGGCCGGCAAGCTGATACCGCTGAGGGTAGACGGCGCCAACAACAGGCTCAAGGGCGCCACCACCGGCAGCGACACCACCAGCGCCCAGCAGATCACCTGCCAGCCGCCCAGGCTGCGCGACAGCTTGGCGCCTTCGGCATACCCCAGGCCGCATGCCAGCACGGCCAACAGCATCAGCACATCGCCCGCGGGGGCGGCGCTCAAGCCTTGGGCAACGGCATATCCCATCACCAACAGGCTGCCCAGGATCGAAAACAACCAGAACACCGGCCTCGGCCGCTCACCGCCGCGCAGCACACCGAACACCGCCGTAGCCAGTGGCAGCAAGCCGATAAAGACGATGGAGTGGGCCGAGGTCACGTACTGCAGGGCCAGGGCCGTCAGCAGTGGAAAGCCGATCACCACGCCAAGCGCGACGATAACCAGCGGTGCCCATTGCTGGCGCGTGGGGCGTTTTTCCTTGAATACCCCCAATAGGCACAACCCCAGTAGCGCCGCGAGGGTGGCGCGGACCATGGTCAGGAACACCGGGTCGAACTCCATGACCGCCAGGCGCGTGGCTGGCAGCGAACCGCTGAAAATCACCACGCCGATAAAACCGTTGATCCAACCCTGGGTGCTGCTGTCCAGAGTGCCGAGAGGAGAAGTGCGTTCCATGGGGGACCTGTCCGAAAATGGCAGTTGCGTGCTGGGCATCCTAGGATTGAAGATTAAGACAATCAAAAAATTGTCATGGATACATCCCTATGCCTCGTGCTCGCTACAAGACGCTGGTCGATACCTTCGCCGAGGCCATCCGCAGCGGCCAATTGCAGCCCGGCACGCGGTTGCCTACCCATCGGCATTTGGCCGCCGAGCATGGTCTGGCACTGGTCACCGCCAGCCGGGTGTACAGCGAGCTGGAAGCCATGGGCCTGGTCAGTGGCGAAACCGGGCGCGGCACCTTCGTACGTGAGATTGCCTTGCCACCGGGGCAGGGCAGTGGGCAGATGACGGTTGCGACGGGTGTGCTTGACCTGAATTTCAACTACCCGTCGTTGCCGGGCCAGGCCGAGCTGCTGCGCACGGCGTTGCGCCAACTCGCCCTGTCTGGCGACCTGGAGGCGTTGCTGCGTTACCAGCCCCATGCCGGACGTGTGCACGAGCGCGCCGCCGTGGCCCGGCACTTGTTGAACCGAGGGTTGACGGTGCAAGCCGAGCAGGTGCTGGTGGTCAGCGGCGCCCAGCATGGCCTGGCGGTGAGCATGATGACCTTGCTCAAGCCTGGGGATGTGGTCGCGGTGGATGCACTGACCTATTCGGGGTTCAAGGTGCTGGCCGAAACCCTGCACCTGGAACTGGTCGCCATCCCAGTCAAGGCCAACGGCCCGAACCTGGACCACCTGCACAGCCTGTGTCGCCAGCGCCCGGTGCGAGCGGTGTACAGCATGCCGACCCTGCATAACCCGCTGGGCTGGGTGATGAGCCTGGCGCAGCGCGAGCGCTTGGTGGCAATCGCCCGGCAGCGCAACCTGATGATCATCGAGGATGGCGCCTATGCGTTTCTCGCCGAAGAAGCGCCGCCGCCCTTGGCGACCCTCGCACCGGAGCGCACGGTGTACATCGGCGGGCTGTCCAAGAGTGTCGCCACCGGTTTACGCGTGGGCTTTATCGCTGCGCCTATGGCTTGGGTGAGCGGCTTGGAACGCACGATCATGGCTACCACCTGGAACGTGCCGGGGGTGATGAGCGCGATTGCGGTGGGCTGGCTCGAAGACGGCACGGTGGCGCAACTGGAGGCGCAAAAGCGCGCGGATGCACAGGCCCGTCAAGCGTTGGCAGCACAGGTGCTGAGGGGCGTGAAGACCATCAGTCACCCGTCCTCCTACTTTCTGTGGCTGCCGTTGGCGGAAGACGCCCGTGCCGATCAGGTCGCCATGACCTTGCAGCGCGCAGGCATCTCGGTTTCAACCGCCGAACCGTTCGCGGTCTCGGCCCAGGTGCCCCACGCGCTGCGCCTGGCCCTGGGCTCAGTGCCCATGGCGGCGCTGCGTGAGGCGCTGGTGACGGTGCGTAAGGTGGTGGCGTGGTGAGCGAACACATAGCCACAGGGCTTGATTTGAAATACGGGCAAAATGTGGGAGCTGGCTTGCCTGCGATGGCGGCCTGACAGCCGACACTGTTATACCGAGTACATATCCATTCCTGCGGTAACGGCCACTTAGGGTTCCGCCTGACGGCGGGTCACTTTCGAAAAGCGCGAAAGTAACCAAAGCGCTCTTGCCCCACCACTCGGCACCTCGCTTAGGCTCGGTGTGCCCGAACGCAGGCTTGAATCCGTGGGCCGCCGCCCCGCGCCATCCATGGCGCGGGGCGGCTAACCCGGCGTCCTGCCGGGTTACCCACGAATTCAAGCCTGCGTTCGGCCAGAGTGGTTTAACGGGGCGCCTGAGATCAAGATCAAAAGCAGATCAAGATCAAGAGCGGCTCGCTTCGCATCGTGGTTACCTTTGGGCGGCACATTCGACATCTCTGTCGATTGAACGGCCGCCATCGCAGGCAAGCCAGCTCCCACAGGTGACCGCGTTTAGCGGGCTGCCAATGGTGGCGTACGCGGCGGGATCATCCGTTTGCTGCCGGTGGCTTCGAACGCCGAGGCAAAGCGCAACAGCGCCGAATCGTCATAGGCACGCCCGGCAAAGGTCAGCCCCACCGGCATGCCGATGTCCGCCATCACGCCCATCGGCACGGTGACGGTGGGCACGCCCAGGTGGCGGATGGCGAGGTTGCCGTTGGCCACCCACACGCCGTTGCTCCAGGCAATGTCGGCAGACGTTTCGTTCACATCGGCATCCGCCGGGCCTACGTCGGCCACGGTGGGGAACAGCACGGCGTCGAGCCCGAGGGTGTCCATCCAGTCTTCCAGGTCCAGGCGCCGGGTTTGCTCCAGGCCGCGCAGGCCATCGGGCACGGTGCTGATCTGGTCCCATGGCGTGATGCCGCGTTGGGCCATGCGCACGTATTCGTCCATGCCGGCGGCCAGGTCGTCTTCACGGTTGGGCAGGGTGCCGGGGTCGTGGGGGAAGATGCTCGGCCCGTCCACATCGGCCAGGCGGTTCAGGTGCGGGTCGCCGTTGGCACGCAGGAAATCATCGAAGGCCCATGCAGACAGCTCCCACAGTTCGTCGTGGAGGAACTCTTTAGAGACCAGGCCACGGGTAAACACCGTCGGCGCGCCGGGGCGGTCGCCTTCGCAGTTGGACACCAGCGGGAAATCCACTTCGATCACTTCGGCACCCGCCGCTTCCAATGCCTGGCGCGCGGCTTGCCACAGTTCGATCACCGTGGCGCGGGTGTGGATCTTTTGTCCGGTCGGGCCGCCGATACCGGGTTTTTCGCTGGTGCCAGCCTCCGGGTCGGCGTTGATGTACATGCGCGGCACGCCAAAGCGCTTGCCGGCCAGGTTTTCGCTGTCGACTGCCAGCGCCGCGTAGGACACCGGGCGCACCGAGGTGACGCTGGGGATCGGCACCCAGGGTTGCAGGCGCCACAGGTCACCACGTGTGTCCGGGTCTTCGGCCACCACGACGTCGAGCACTTCCAGCAGGTCGGCCATGGTGCGCGCGTAGGGCACCACCACGTCCATGGTCGGGGTCAGCGGCCAGTTGCCGCGCACCGAAATCACGCCACGGGACGGCGTGTAGGCACACAGGCCATTATTGGAGGCCGGGCCGCGACCGCTGGACCAGGTTTCTTCAGCCAGCCCGAACGCGGCAAAGCTGGCGGCGGTGGCGGTACCAGCGCCGTTGGAGGAACCCGACGCAAACGGCGCGGTGAGGTAGTCGGCGTTGTAGGGGCTTTCGGCGCGACCGTACACGCCACGCTGCATACCGCCATTGGCCATTGGCGGCATGTTGGTCTTGCCCAGGCAGATAGCGCCACCGGCACGCAGACGCTCAATGGTGAAGGCATCGCGCTGGGCCACCAGTTTGGCAAACGCCGGGCTGCCGGATGCAGCCGTCAACCCTTTGACCAGGTAACTGTCCTTGGCCGTGTAGGGGATACCATCCAGCGGCCCCAGGATTTGCCCCTTGGCGCGGCGTGCATCAGACGCCTGGGCTTCTTTGAGCGCATCGGGGTTGCGTACCACCACGGCGTTCAGTGCAGTGGCCGTCTGCGGGCCATCGTAGGCATCGATCCGCGCCAGGTACGCCTGCACCAGTTCAACTGCCGTGGTCTGGCCGGCTTCAAGCGCAGCGCGCAATTGGGCAATGGAGACTTCAGTAACTTGCATCACGTTTTTTTCGCCGCCTTCAAGTGGGGGTATGGCGGCAGTCTACGTACAGATATTTCACAAAACCAGCGCGGCATACTTCGTGTAGGCGGCGCGCAGGACATCTCGAGAAAGACGTCAGCAGGATTGCGAGCGGCAGCCTCTTGTCGCTAAGGTGGCCGCGTTGATTAACGTAGCACTTCAAGGAAGAAACCATGCACAGACCTTATATCGCCCTGGCGGCCTTGCTGGGATTTACCGTCTATACCCTGGCGACCATGCTCACGGCCGAGCAATCACTGCCGGCATTTGGATGGGAACTGATGTCCCGGCCCGATACGGCGCAGGTGGTGATTGACCTGTATCTGATGGCGGTGCTGGCGTGTGTGTGGATGTACCGGGATGCGCGTGGGCGAGGGCGGTCGATGGTCTCAGTGCTGCCGTATTTTTTACTGACGGCAGTGTTTGTGTCGGTAGGGCCGCTGCTTTATATCGTGGTTAATGGGTTTTCTCGTCGGGCCATGAAGTGAGGCTTGTTGCTCCCGTAACGACCTGCCAGCGACGCTGATCTACCTGACGCACGACGATCCAAAGTGGGAGCTGGCTTGCCTGCGATGGCGGCCTGACAGTTGACGCTTCTATACCTGAAGCACCGCGATCCCACATTTGGATCTAGTGGTGTCAGATAAATATGCGCCGACTGTCAGGCCGTCACGGGAGCAAGCTCCCTCGCCACAGGTCCCGCGTCGCCCCAAAGTTGTAGAAAACTACCGCTATGGGGCGATGTGATCGATCAAACGCCTTTGGTCGACGGCAACAGTACCGTGAGGATGCCCACCAGCGGCAGGAACGAGCACAGCTTGTACACATATTCGATGCCGTGATGGTCAGCGAGCATCCCGAGCAGCGCCGCGCCGATCCCGCTGAAGCCGAACATCAGGCCGAAGAATATCCCGGCGATCATGCCCACATTGCCCGGCACCAGTTCCTGGGCAAACACCACGATGGCCGAGAATGCCGAGGCGATGATAAAGCCGATGACCACGCTGAGCACGGCGGTCCAGAACAGGTCGACGTAGGGCAGGGCCAGGGTGAACGGTGCGGCGCCGAGGATCGAGAACCAGATGACTTTCTTGCGGCCGATCTTGTCGCCGATCGGGCCGCCGGCGAAGGTGCCCACGGCCACCGCGCCGAGGAACAGGAACAGGTACATCTGCGAGCTGGCCACCGACAGCTGGAATTTCTCGATCAGGTAGAACGTGAAGTAACTGGTCAGGCTGGTCATGTACCAGTATTTGGAAAACACCAGCACAGCCAATACCACCAGGGCGAAGGTCACGCGGCCTTTGGACAAACCGTGGGTCGCCTGGCTGCCTTGCTTGAGCTTGAACAGGTTGAGGTGGTGGCGGTACCAGCGGCTCAAACCGTACAGCACCAGGATGGCGAACACCGCAAACAGGCCGAACCAGGCAATGTGGCTTTGGCCGTAGGGAATGATGATCGCCGCCGCCAGCAACGGGCCGAAAGCGCTGCCGGTGTTGCCGCCGACCTGGAAGGTCGATTGCGCCAAGCCGTAGCGCCCACCGGAAGCCAGGCGTGCGACGCGGGAGGTTTCCGGGTGGAAGGTCGATGAGCCCACACCCACCAGCGCCGCCGCGAGCAATATCGCCGGGAAGTTGCCGACAAAGGCCAGCATCAGGATGCCGATCAAGGTGCACACCATGCCCGCTGGTAATAACCAGGGTTTGGGGTGGCGGTCGGTGTGGTAGCCGATCCACGGTTGTAGCAGGGAGGCGGTCAACTGGAAGGTCAGGGTGATCAGGCCGACCTGGGTGAAGCTCAGGCCGTAGTTGGCCTTGAGCATCGGGTAGATCGATGGCAGCACAGCCTGGATCAAGTCATTGATCAGGTGCGCCAGGGCACAGGCGCCCAGGACGCGCATGACTAAGGGGCTTACTTGCGGGCTGGTCGAAGGTGCGGCGGGTGACGCTGTGACTGTGGACATGCGGGCATTCCGTACAAGGCAGCTGACAGGCGTGGAGGCGGGCGGCGGTGATGTGAACCGCCACTCCATCTGGACTCGGCGTTTATGCTAGATTCGGCGCCAATGCCTGTCTCGCGCAATTCGGGCAGAAACCATCGCAAAAAGGGCGAAATGATCAAATCACTGGATAAATTTCTGCGAGAGATCGATGAGGGCGACTGGGCCGTCATCAGTTCGGCCACCGATTACCCCGAAAACTGGGTGATCCCCGAACACAGCCACAACAAGCACCAACTGCTGTACGCCATTGGCGGTGTGATGGTGGTGTACTCGGCCCTGAGGCAATGGACGGTGCCGCCCAATCGTGGCTTTTGGATGCCTTGCGGTCAAGTTCACTCACTGCGTTGCGTGGGTACGCTGAAGATGCGCAGCGTGTTCGTGCGCCCGGACAGCTTCCCCAACCTGCCGGCCGAGCCCAAGACGGTGACGGTTTCGCCGCTGCTGAGTGAACTGATCAAGGCCTCGGTGAGCTTGAAGCCGCCGTATGCCGAGGATTCACGCGACGCGCGGATCATGCACCTGATTCTTGACGAACTGGCCATTCTCCCGGCCTTGCCGCTGTCGCTGCCCCAGCCTGCCGACCCGCGTCTGAGACCGATTTGCCTGGCGTTGCAGGATGAGCCGAGTGATGCCTCCACCGTCGCCGACTGGAGTGCGCGGTTGGGATTGGACCAGACCACCATCCAGCGCCTGTTCCGCAAGGAAACCGGCATGACCTTCGGCCAATGGCGCCAGCAGGCGCGGTTGCTGCTGGCGCTGGAGCGCATTGCGGTGGGGGAGAAGATCATTGATGTGGCGTTTGAATTGGGCTACGAAAGCCCCAGCGCTTTTACCAGCATGTTCAAGAAACAGTTTGGTAAAACGCCGAGTCATTTTTTCAAGTAGCGTCGCTCGCCATGGGCGCATGAGCAGGGCGGCGGGATGCCAGGTAAGCCAGCAGCGTGGCGACTACCAGCAAGGCGGCGCTCAGCTCGAAGGTGGCCCGGTAGCCGCACAAGTCGAATGCCACGCCACCGACGGTGGCACCGGCGGCAATCGCCAACTGGATGATGGCGACCATCAACCCCCCGCCGGCCTCGGCGTCGTCGGGCAAGGTGCGTGCCAGCCATGTCCACCAGCCAACCGGTGCAGCTGTCGCTACCAGGCCCCAGCAGCCCAACAGCAGGGTGGTGACAATCGCTGAACCGCCGAACCCCACCAGCGCAAGGGCAATGCCGGCCATGATCAACGGAATGGCAATCAGCGTCGGGTACAGGTGACGCTTTAGCAAATGCTCAATCAACACCGTACCCGCCAGGCCGGCCAGGCCGAGCACCAGCAGCATCAGCGACAGGGTGGACACCTCGACCCGGGTCACGCCTTCCAGGAATGGTCGCAGGTAAGTGAACAGCATGAACTGGCCCATGAAGAACAGGCTGACGGCGCACATGCCCAAGGCCACCTTGGCGTTTTTCAGCAGGCGCAGCGCATTGCCGGTGGCCGCCGTGCCGCTGTGCTTGAGCGCCGGCAAGCTCAGCCACAGCCAGGCCAGCGCAATCACGGCCACTGGCACCACGCAAAAGAATGCGCCGCGCCAGCCAATCAGGCCGCCAAGAAAGCTGCCCAGCGGCGCCGCGATCACCGTCGCCAGGGCGTTGCCACCGTTGACGATGGCCAAGGCCCTTGGCACTTGGGCGGGCTCGACCAGGCGCATTGCCGTGGCCGCCGACAGCGACCAGAAGCCGCCAATCGCCACCCCAATCAATGCGCGCCCGAGCATGAACACCGCGTAATTTGGTGCGAACGCCACCACGCTGCCAGAGACGATCATCAGCAGGGTCAGGGCCATCAGCAGGCGCTTGCGATCCATCCGCGCGGCAACCGCCGCGATCACCAGGCTGGTGAGCAAGGCAAACACCCCGGACACGGAAATGCCCTGGCCGGCCTGGCCTTCAGTGATGTGCAAGTCAGCGGCCAGCGGTGTGAGCAGGCTGACCGGCATGAACTCGGAGGCGACCAAGGCAAACGCCGCGAGCGACATCGCCAGCACCGCGCCCCAGCGTTGCGGTCGAGGGGTAACGGACCTCACTGCAAGTGGCTCTGGAAGAAGGTGGTGAGCGTGTCAAACGGGATCAGTTCGACGCGGTCGTACAGGTCTACATGGCCGGCGTTGGGGATGATCAGCAATTGCTTGGGCTCGGCGGCGCGTTGATAGGCGTCTTCACTGAATTCACGGGAGTGCGCGTTGGCCCCGGTAATCAGCAGCAGTGGGCGTGGCGAGATCGTCTCGATATCGTTGAAGGGGTAGAAGTTCATGAACTTGACGTTACTGGTCAGCGTCGGCCGGGTGGTGGTCTGCGATGAGGCGCCTGCCGGGGTGACTTCGCCGCGGGAGGTGCGGTAGAAGTCGTAGAACTCGTCGCCGACCGGGTCGCCGGTAAGGCTCTGCGGCGTGCCACCGGTGTAGAGGGTCTCGCCGCCCTGGAACTCTACATAGCGCTGGTTGGCGGCCTGGCGCAGGATCTGCTGGCGCTGTTGCAAGGTCATGCCGTGCTTGAGGCCATTGCGGTTGGCCGCGCCCATGTCGTACATGCTGACGGTGGCGATTGCCTTGAGACGCGGATCGATCTTCGCAGCACTGATCACAAAACTGCCGCTGCCACAAATGCCGATGGCACCGATGCGTTCCCGGTCGACCTGTGGGCGAGTGCCGAGAAAGTCCACGGCGGCGCTGAAGTCTTCCACGTAGAGGTCGGGCAACACCGCGTTGCGTGGTGTGCCGGCGCTTTGGCCCCAGAACGACAGGTCCAGGGACAGGGTCACGAAACCCTGTTCAGCCATTTTGGTCGCGTAGAGGTTGGCGCTTTGCTCTTTGACGGCGCCCATCGGGTGGCCGACGACCAGGGCTGCGTGCTTTGAGCCTGGGGCAAGGTGCCTGGGCATGAACAGCGTGCCTGCGACCTGCATGCCGTATTGATTGTTGAAGGTGACAGGTTCGGCCGCCACTGTGTCGCTGCTGTAGAAGTTATCCGCACCGTTAGACATATCGGCTCCAAATGAAGAAAGAGAAGTCACCAGCAAACCCAGGGCGAGCAAGAGGCGTTTCATAGGGATGTTCCTCGTGAAGTGTTCGCACATTTTCCGGGTGACGGCAGGGCTTCTGTAGTGCATTTGAGTGGATTATTTGCCTGATCCTCTGAGTTTCAGTGCCAGGTGACGACGCCCGTGGCTTGCGCGGGTAAAGTGCAATGAAGCATTGAAAGGGTCTGTCATGACGTCCACTCCCACCCCACTGAACGCGCTGATCCAGTCGATTGGTTCGCGCACGCCGTCGTCCGGCGACTACGCCATGCCGATCTCCGGCCTGGGCTTTTATCGGCGTGAGCAACCCGCTGCGCCAGTGGTGTGCATGGTTGAGCCGTGCATCGTGCTGGTGGCCCAGGGCGAGAAGCAGTTGTGGGTCGGCGGCGAGGGCTACCCCTACGACACGTCGCGGTTCCTGGTGACATCGCTGGACATCCCGGCCAATTCCGAGGTGCTGGCGGCCAGCCCCGAGCAGCCGTGCCTGGGGCTGACGTTCAAGCTGGACCTGCGCATGCTCGCCGAGCTGATCGCCCAGGGTGGCTTGCCACCGGTGCGTGAGCGCGCAGTCATGAAGGGCGTGGGGATCGGCACGGTCACCGACGGCATGCTGGCCGCATTCGCGCGCCTGGTGGCGTTGCTGGATGAACCCGAGGCTATTCCGGTACTCGCGCCATTGATCCAGCGCGAGATTCATTACCGGCTATTGAAAAGCGACCAGGCCGGCCGACTGCGCCAGATCTGCTCGGTGGACGGGCAGGGCTATCGAATTGCCAAGGCGATCGACTGGCTGAAGTTGAATTTCGACGCAGCCCTGCGTGTGGAAGAGCTGGCAGCGCGGGTGCAAATGAGCGCGGCGACCTTTCACCATCACTTCCGGCAACTGACCGCGATGAGCCCGCTGCAATACCAGAAATGGCTGCGTCTGAATGAAGCACGACGATTGATGTTGAACGAGCACCAGGATGTGTCCAGTGCCGCGTTCAAAGTCGGGTATGAGAGCCCGTCGCAATTCAGCCGTGAGTACAGCCGGCTGTTCGGGGTGCCGCCCAAGCGTGATATGGCAACACTGCGGGGCAGGGCGGGTGTCAGTGATCCGCAGGGGTCAGATTAGCGTAGAAGATGCAGCCAATCAGCCGTGCGAACAGGCTCAGGGTTTCCGGCAGGTTCGGGTCGTCGAACAGCATGGCCCGTGAGTCCAGCGCACACAGCGCCCCGAACAGGCGGCCATCGGGCAGGAAGATCGGCGCGCCGGCGTAGCTTTCGATGGCGTATTGCTTGACCACCGGGCGTGACGCGAAACGGCCGTTCTGGCTGATCTGGGGAATGAACAGGGTGTGTGGGTTGATGCAGAACTCACTGCACAGGGTGGTTTCAAGGTCGAGTACGTCGTCGACGTTGATGCCCATTTGCAGCGGGTCGTAGGCCGAACACACCACCCATTCCAGATCGGTGAACTTGGCGATGCCGGCGAACCTCATCCCGGTCAGACGGGTGACCAGCTTGAGAATGTTGGTGGTTGCTTCAATTTCGGCAATCGCGGCGCGCTCGTCTGCGCTGAGTAACCTGTGTGCGGCGGTGACGCTTGAAACCATGCTGAACGCTCCAATGGCGTGGTCGCAGGCCGCGACCACGCACAGTCAGGTTATTAGTTGATGCGCGGGTGTTGCTGTACCAGGTTTTCCCGCTTGGTCTGCAGCGCGGCAATCTCGGCATCGATGTCTTCGATCTTCTGCTCGATATTGTCGTGATGCTCCTGCAGCAGCTCCTTGGCTTCTTCCATGTCGGAAGCTGCCGGGGCTGCGCCACGCAGGGGCTTGTTGGCGGTTTCCTTCATGGTCAGGCCCGTGATCAGTCCAACCACTGCAAACACCATCAGGTAATAGGCGGGCATGTACAGGTCGTTGGTGCTCTCCACCAGCCAGGCCACGGCGGTCGGCGTAACACCGGCGATCAGTACCGAGACGTTGAACGCACTGGCCAGGGCGCTGTAGCGCAGGTGGGTGGGGAACATTGCTGGCAAGGTCGACGCCATCACGCCGATAAAGAAGTTCAGCACCACCGCCAGAATCAACAGGCCGCCGAAAATCAGGCCGGTCTTGCCACTGGTGATCAGCATGAAGGCCGGGATCGACAGGAACAGCAGGCCAATGCTGCCGGCGATGATGAAAGGCTTGCGGCCGATCTTGTCGCTGACAAAACCAATGAACGGCTGCACGAACAACATACCGACCATGATCGCGATGATGATCAGCACGCCGCTGTTTTCGGCATAGTGCAGGTTGTGGGACAGGTAGCTCGGCATGTAGGTGAGTAGCATGTAGTAGGTCACGTTGGTGGCCGCGACGATACCGATGCAGGTCAGCAGGCTACGCCAGTGCTTGGTGGCGATTTCCTTGAACGAGACTTTAGGGCCGTGGCTCAAGCCTTCGCGGTCACCCTGTTCGAGTTTGTCGACATGCTGTTGAAACGCCGGGGTCTCTTCCAGCGCGTGGCGCAGGTACAGGCCGATGATGCCCAGGGGCAGGGCGAGGAAGAACGGCAGGCGCCAGCCCCAAGCCTCGAATTCTGCTTCACCGAGCACGGTGGAGATCAACACCACCACACCCGCGCCGAGCACGAAACCGGCGATGGAGCCGAAGTCCAGCCAACTGCCAAGGAAGCCGCGCTTGCGGTCCGGGGCGTACTCAGCCACGAAAATCGACGCGCCGGTGTACTCGCCGCCCACCGAGAAACCCTGGGCCATTTTGCACAGCAGCAACAGGATCGGGGCCCAGATGCCAATGGAGGCATAGCCGGGGATCAAGCCGATGGCAAAGGTGCTCAAGGACATGATCACGATGGTGGCGGCCAGGACTTTTTGCCGCCCGTACTTATCGCCCAGTGCGCCGAAGAACAGGCCGCCCAGCGGGCGAATCAGGAAAGGTACGGAGAAGGTGGCCAGTGCTGCGATCATCTGCACGCTGGGGGAAGCGTCGGGGAAGAACACCTTGCCCAGCACATAGGCGACAAAGCCATAGACGCCAAAGTCGAACCATTCCATGGCATTGCCAAGTGCGGCGGCGGTGATCGCCTTGCGCATCTTGTTGTCGTCGACAATGGTGATGTCTTTCAATCCGATGGGTTTGACGCGTTTTTTACGTAGTTTCATGCGGGCCACTCAAAAGCTGAACAGGGGAGGTGCCATCGCTACGATGGCACCGCTCTGTCAGTTCAGATACAAGTGGACACGAAATAATTCACCGCTTTGTGTATTTTTTCTCGCATGGGATGAAACGTCGGTTTTCGAGGCTTATGCATAACTTGCGGCAAAACAGATCAAATGTGGGAGCTGGCTTGCCTGCGAAAGCGGTGGTTCAGTCAAAAATTCAGTGCCTGGCACTCCGCTTTCGCGGGCAAGCCCGCTCCCACAGGGGATCTGGGTCAGGCGCAGATTTTGTGGGTAGTACATGACCAATGTGGGAGCTGGCTTGCCTGCGAAAGCGGTGGTTCAGTTAAAAATTCAGTGACTGGCACTCCGCTTTCGCGGGCAAGCCCGCTCCCACAGGGATTTGTGCCAGGCGCATAACCGATGTGGGAGTTGTCGAGCCCCGGCGAGGTGACGAGGGCGGCGGTACTGTTGGCATTTGTGTTGCCTGAACTATCGCCATCGCGGCCTCGCTAAAGCTCGAGCGCTCCCACAGGGGAATTGTCATTGTTAGTCAGGCAAAGCAGGGAAGTCTTTCATATGCCATGCAGCTATTCACGCCTTACCCACCGCCAACCACGACCCGCAGACGTTCAGCGATTGTTCGCGATTTTCGGCGATCCACAGACCAACCTGTTCAATCCTGCCGGCCCGCTGCCCAACCTGGGGGCGGCACAACGGCTATTGGATCACTGGCTGGAACAATGGGCTTCCCAGGGCTACGGCTGGTGGGCGATTGCCGGCAAAGAGACCCCCGACCACATCATCGGGTTTGGCGGCATCGCGCCCCTTAATTACCTGACGCAGCGGCGCATCAACCTTGGCTATCGCTTGGCTGTGGAGGCCTGGGGGCAGGGGTATGCCACTGAGCTGGGTCGTGACGCCCTGGCGCTCGCGTTCGACACGCTATCGCTACCGGAAGTCTTCGGGTTAGTGCGGCCCGATCATGCGGCGTCGATCCGCGTATTGGAGAAGCTCGGCATGCAACGCTTTGGCCTGCTGGATGATGTCCCCGGTCAAGCGCCCAGCCTGGTGCTCAGGGTTTGTCATCCTACAACTGCACAGCACTGACATTGTTCGGTTTCACCTAAATCCTGGATAAGCGGCAATCTTTGCGATTGACACTGCGAGGGCGTCTCGCTATAAAACTCGCAGTTGTACGACGACATATGACGTTACATATGTCCTACCTAACAAAAATAAAAAGTGATGCCATGAATCTGAACGAGCCCATCAGTGCCCTTCGTGTCGGCCAGGCGGTCGGCAGCTATCGCTGGACGATCTGCGCGATGTTGTTTTTCGCGACCACGGTCAATTACCTCGACCGCCAGGTGCTCAGCCTCTTGGCACCGCAACTGTCAACGCAGTTTGGCTGGAGCAACACCGATTACGCCAACATCGCGGCGGTGTTCCAGTTTGTCTACGCCATTTCCATGCTGTTTGCCGGGCGCTTCGTCGACAGGATCGGCACCAAGGCCGCCTATGTGGTAGCCATTGGCATCTGGTCCACTGGCGCGATCATGCATGCGTTTTCGGTGCCGATGGGCGAGGGCATCGCGGCGGTCAGTGGTGCCATTGGCCTGGCCGTAATCCCGGTGTCCATTGCCGGTTTCATGCTCTCACGGGCGGTATTGGCGATTGGCGAAGCGGGTAACTTTCCGATTGCGATCAAGGCCACTGCCGAATATTTCCCCAAGAAAGAACGCTCCCTGGCCACCGGCATCTTCAACTCCGGGGCTAACGTCGGTGCGATCCTGGCGCCAATCTGTGTGCCACTGATTGCTGGTATGTGGGGCTGGGAGGCGGCGTTTATGGTCATCGGTATGCTGGGTTTTGTCTGGGTTGCCGTGTGGGCCGCCGTGTATGAAAAACCGGAACAGCAAAAACGCCTGTCACCTGAAGAGCTGGCCTACATTCGCAGCGACCAGACCGTACAGCCGTTCACCCCGGCACCGACGGGCACCGTAGGGAAGAAAGTCTCCTGGTTCAAATTGTTGACCTACCGCCAGACCTGGGCGTTTGCCTTCGGCAAGTTCATGACCGACGGCGTGTGGTGGTTTTTCCTGTTCTGGTTGCCCACCTACCTGTCTGCCCAATACGGCATGAAAGGCGCCGATATCGTGATGCCGCTGGCGGTGCTGTACAGCATGACCATGGTCGGCAGTATTGGCGGCGGCTGGTTCCCCAGCTATTTCATGGCGCGCGGCGATGCCCCCTATGACGGGCGCATGAAAGCCATGCTGGTGATTGCGCTGTTCCCGCTGGTGGTGTTGCTGGCGCAGCCGTTGGGTTACCTGAGCTTCTGGGTGCCGGTGCTGCTGATCGGTGTGGGCGCTTCGGCACACCAGGCGTGGTCATGCAACATTTTCACCACCGTATCCGATATGTTCCCGCAGAAAACCGTGGCCTCGGTGGTCGGCATTGGCGGCATGGCCGGTGGCCTGGGCGGCGTGCTCATGACCAAGATCGGGGGCTGGGTGTTCGACTATTACAAGTCCATCAACGACATCCATACCGGCTACATGATCATGTTTGCCATCTGCGCCCTGGCTTACCTGGTGGCCTGGAGCGTGATGAAGACGCTGGTGCCGCGCCACAAGGAAATCACTGATCTGTAACGCTGGCTAGAAAGGTCATCAAGGCAGCGGTGATGACCTCGGGCGCGTCCTCTTGCATAAGATGCCCCGCACGCGGGACGCGCAGGTAGCGTGCACCTAATCTATCTGCGAGCGCATCGCCCTGTGCCACGTTGATCCATTGGTCCTCCTCTCCCCAGAGCAATTGCACCGGGCAACGCAGCCCGGTGAGCCGGTCTTCAATCTGGTCGGTATAGCGCTGGTCCATTTGCGCAATCTGGCGATAGAAGGCGGGCTGGCCAATCTCGCCTGTCCAGGGCGTTACGTAGGCGAGCAGCACCTCGGCAGGTAGCGGCGTGAAGGCGGCGCCCTGTAGATAGGCACGCACAATCGCCTCATGGATATAGGCCGGCGCGTCGCTGAACGCCTGTTCATGGCGGCGCACATGCTGCACCAGCGGCGAACCCCAGGGCGCCATGGCGACGGGGTCGATCAAGGTCAGGCTGGCATAGTCGCAGTCATCGAGCAGATGCGCACGCAGCGCCGTGGCACCGCCAAAATCATGGGCCAGCACATGGGGGCGTTCCAGGCCCCAATGGTGCAGCAGGGCGGCGAGCAACAGGTTTTGCACGCCCAGAGACACGTCCTGGCCCGGCGCCTGTTCAGACTGGCCATAGCCAAGCAGGTCGTAATAGAACACGCGGTACTGCTGGGCAAACAAGGGCGCGATACGCCGCCACACATGGGAGGAGAACGGCGTGCCATGCACCATCACCAGCGCCGGCCCCTGGGTACCCAGCTGGCCCCAGCGCACGGCTTGAGTGCGGAAGTCAAAGGTGTGGGGCAGTGCCAGTGCGTCGTTTGAATGGGTCATGGTTGAGTCTCCCCTAAGGTCTGATGGGTTGTGGCGGGTTTTGCCTGCGCCAGGAGGATACGAACCGCCATGACCACGCCGACGAGCACGGCAGCCAGGCCCACGGCTTCCATTGGCGTCGGCCAGCGCTGGTGAAAGCCTAGACCGAGCAGGCTGGCGAAGAGTGATTCCAGGGCAATCAACTGACCGCTCAGTACCATGGGCAGGCGCCGCGTTGCCGCGTTCCAGGCCCAGGCGCCGACCACCGTAGACATTACCGCGATGCCCAGGCTCCAGGCATACAGCGGCCATGCCTGGCTCCAAGCCGCGCCAAGGGTCGGCAACCGGAACAAGCCCAGCGCGTATAGCCATGGCAGCAGGCACAGCGCCGCGCCGCCTGCGCCTACCAGCATCAGGGCAGTCCACAGGCCGGTTGCGCTGGCTGGCAGGCGCGCCAGTTGCTGTTGATTGATGACGCTGAACCCCAGCCACAAGGCCACTGCGCCCAGGGAGAAGCACAAAGCCGCCAGCCAGGAACCGGTGCCGGAGGCGGGCAGTTGGAGGCTGCTGACCGTGGCCAGCAACAGCCCCACGGTGAGGCAGGACAACGGCATCACCAACTGGCGCCATTGCAGGGTCTTGTGACTGGCGTTGCCTATCAACGCCAGTAGCACCGGGACCATGCCGACAAACGCTGGCGTCAGCACCGGGCCGCCGAACATCACTCCGGCAGCAATGCACACGCCATAACCGAGGCAACCCAGTGCGCCCAGTGTTGCCGCGAGCACGCACTGGCCGGTGCTGAGTACACTCAATTGCGCCCTGCACACCATCATCCAGACGAGGCCCAGCCCACCGGCCATCAGAAACCGTACGGCCATCAAGTCGTAGAGGCTGTAGACGCCCGTGACGTAGGGCGCAATGAAGTTCAGCGCCCAGCCAAGGGTGGCGACAACGGCAAATATCACACCGGTAAAGAGTGAGGCACGGGCGGTGGTCATCAGGCTGATCCATGAAGTGAGGGATTCATGGTGCCCAGCGCTGCGGCTGTGCTACAAACGAGTTTTCGGCCTCGGATGCATAACCACAGATTATGAATGCACTTGGCAAAACCTTACCGCCTCTGGCCAGCTTATTGCCGTTTGAAGCGGCGGCGCGCCTGGAGAGTTTCTCCAAGGCGGCCGATGAATTGCACATCACCCAGGCGGCTGTCAGTCGGCAGATCCGCGGGCTGGAGGACAACCTGGGGGTCCAGCTGTTTTGTCGGCGCAACCGTGGAGTGTTCCTGACGCAAGAAGGGCGTGAGCTGGGGCGGGTGGTCAGCCTGGCCTTGCACAGCATCAGTGAGGGCGCGGTCAGTCTGAGAACATCGCCCCAGCGCAATCGCGTGGTACTGCTGTGCCAGCTATGCGAGGCGTTCTATTGGTTGATGCCGCGCCTGGCAACCTTCCACCAGCAATACCCGCAGATCGAGATCCAGGTGGTGACCTGCACGCGGCCGATCACACAGTTCGACGGGCATTTCGATGTGGCCCTGCAAAGTACCCGGCGCGCCAGTGGGAGCCATACGCTGATGTTTACCGCTTCGGACGAGGTGTTCCCGGTGTGCAGCCCCAGCTACCTCTGCCCGGAACAACCGTTATCACTGGCTGAATTAAAGCCCTGCACATTTCTGCACCACAGCTCCGAGCCTCCGCATTTGATGGAGTGGGATGAGTGGCTGCAGATGTTCGGCCACACGCTGGCCAGGGATGCACGCAGTGCCACCTTCGACAGTTACCCGCTGATGTTGCAAGCCGCCGTGGAAGGGCACGGTATCGCCATGGGTTGGCGTCGTACCGCAAGCCGGTTGATAGAGAGTGGGGCGCTGGTGCGGCCCTGCGCAGAAAGCGTGTTGTTGCCCGAGGCTATTTCGGTCTACAGGCAGCAAGGGGCGGGCAGTCGGGAGGAGGTCACGGCGTTGTTGGCCTGGCTTGACGCACAATTGCAAAGTGACGGCTGACAGGGGCGTCGCAGCCCCTGTCATCTGCGGTTATTGGTTACGCGTGACGCGCCAAATCGTATTGGCCAAGTCGTCGGCAATGATCAGCGCGCCTTTGGGGTCCACCGTCACCCCCACTGGACGCCCACGGGTCTTGCCATCGTCGCCGCGAAAGCCGGTGGCAAAGTCGATGGGCTCGCCCGCCGGCTTGCCGTTGCTGAACGGTACGAAGATCACCTTGTAGCCCACTGGGTTGTCACGGTTCCAACTGCCGTGCTCGCCGACAAACGCGCCGTCAGCGAATTTTTCACCCATGGCAGGGATGGAGAAATCCACGCCCAACGCGGCCACATGGGAGCCCAGGCTGTAATCGGGCTTGATCGCCGCAGCCACCTTGGCCGGGTTCTGCGGTTGCGCGCGGGGGTCGACGTTCTGGCCCCAGTAGCTGTAGGGCCAGCCGTAGAAGGCACCTTCACGCACCGACGTCAGGTAGTCCGGCACCAGATCGGGGCCCAGTTCATCGCGCTCGTTGACCACCGTCCACAGTTGCCCGGTGCCCGGTTGGATAGTCAGTGCCGTCGGGTTGCGCAAGCCCGTGGCGTAGGGTTTGTGTGCACCGGTGGCCGCATCGATCTGCCAGACCATAGCGCGGTCGATCTCCACTTCCATGCCGCGTTCGGTGATGTTGCTGTTGGAACCGATGCCCACATACAGCTGACGCCCGTCCTCACTCACAGCCAACGACTTGGTCCAGTGATGGTTGATCTGCGCCGGCAGGTCGGTGACTTTGACGGGCGGGGCGCTGGCCTTGGTCTGGCCGTCGGCGTAGTCAAAGCGCACCAGTGCGTCCTGGTTGGCCACATACAGTTTGCCGTCGGCGAATGCCAGCCCGTAGGGAGCGTTGAGGTTGTCGGCGAATACCGTCTTGAGTTCATAGGTGCCGTCACCGTCGGCGTCACGCAGCAGCGTAATGCGGTTGCCGCCCTTGACCTTGGTGTTGCCCTGGGCCTTGATCACACTGGCGATCACGTCCTTGGGCTTGAGCTTGGCCGCACTGCCGCCACGGCCTTCGGCCACCAGGATATCGCCGTTGGGCAGCACCAGGGTCTGGCGCGGGATCGCAAGGTCGGTGGCGATGGCGGTGACGCTGTAGCCTTCGGGCACCTTGGGCTTTTGCTCGCCCCACGGCGTGGGCTCGGCAATCTTCATGCTCGGCAACAGGCTGCTTTGTTGTTCGGGCAGCTTGGGGTCAGGGCCGCGCGCCTGGGTCTTGTCACCTTCGCCGCCACAGGCACTCAGCAACAGGGCGGCGCTGAGCAGGGTCAGTGTGTTGAGTGGTTTCATCGGGCAGCTCCTGAGCGCAGGTTGGTCAAGCCGATCCAGGTGGCGACAATCGCCAGCACGGTGACGATCGCCGACAGCACCAGGCCAGCAGGCATCATGGCGTAGGCATCCTTGGCATGTTGAAAGGCGTTCACCAGCCCAAGCACCCATGTGCCCAACAACAGCAGGAAGTACGCCACCGGGCGCCCGCCCTTGTGTTCGGCGCGCACCAGGTTGACCAGTGCAAACAGCAGGGCAAAACCACAGAACACCAGCGCCCCGGCGATCAGCCAGGAGGCAAAATTGGCCCATTGAATCTGGTAGGTCTGGCCGTAGGCGATATCACTGAGCAAGGCCCCGAGAAACAACGGCACGGTGCCGGCAAGCAAAGTGCCATGCAACGGCCCAGGCCTGACGACGGGGTAAGTGGAGAGGGTAGTCATGTTGGTGGCGGCTCCTTATCGTTCTGCACCCTGGACTCAGGGCGCGCTGACTTCGCATAGGAAAGGAGCATGGCACTTGTAAGAAAGTTCACTGGGATGGCGTGTCGAGGTGTGTTTCGATCCGGCGTTCCCCTGCATATGCATAGGTATCTACACAATTTTGGTGCGTCGCTGAACCTGTGGCGAGGGAGCTTGCTCCCGTGACGGCCTGACAGCCGACACAGATCTACCTGACACTCCGCAATCAAACTGTGGGAGCTGGCTTGCCTGCGAAGGCGGCCTGGCAGTCAACACAGTTGGACCGGGTACATATCCGTTATTTAGGTAACGGCCACCTAGGGTTCCGCCCTGACGGCGGCTCACTTTTGAAAAGCGCAAAAGTAAGCAAAACGCTCTTGCCCCACCACTCGGCACCTCGCCTAGGCTCGGTGTGCCCGTAATCCGCCAGTGATTTGGGGGGCCGCCGCCACGCGCCATCCATGGCGCGGGGCGGCTAAACCGGCATCCCTGCCGGTTTACCCCCCAAATCCCTGTCGAATTCCGGCCAGCGTGGTTTAACGGGGCGCCTGAGATCAAGATCAAAAGCAGATCAAGAGCGGCTCGCTTCGCATCGTGGTTGCCGTCTGCTGCTACAGCTCAAAACGTTATGTAGATACCTTGCCTGCATATGTTTACCACAGAGGCTATATGACTCATCCTTCCTGGCCCGACATGAGGAATCGCGTTATGCCCACCCTGCATCTGCTCTGCGGCAAGATCGCCTCCGGTAAGTCCACACTCGCCAAGACCCTTGCCACCGAGCACGCAGCCATTGTGCTCAGCGAAGACCAGTGGCTGGCCAGTCTCTACCCTGGCGAGATCCAGAGCATTGCCGACTACCTGCGCTGTGCCCAGCAGGTTCGTGGAGTACTTGAGCCGCTGGTGATCGATCTGTTGGCGTGCGGCGTCAATGTGGTGCTGGATTTTCCGGCCAATACCCTCGCCAATCGTCAATGGTTGCTCGGCCTGGCCCAGGCAGCCAAGGTGCCGCATTGCCTGCATTACCTGGAGCTGGACGATGCCACCTGTCGTGCGCGCCTGCATGCGCGCAATGCCCGAGGTGAACATGATTTTGCCGCCACCGATGCCGAGTTTGACCTGATCACTCGCCATTTCAGTGTGCCGAGGGAAGAGGAAGGTCTGGTGATTGAGGTGCACCGCCCGTGAACATCCAAAAACCTGCAGGCATCGATGCCGACGGCTATATCCTCACCGTCGCTGATGGGCCTATACAACCCGAGTTCCAGCCCCTGCTGGCGGACGTTTGCGCTACCTTGTCCCGGCCTGAGTTCGGGCTGCTCGGGATTTACCTGTATGGCAGCATCGCACGGGGCGAAGGAGAGATCGGCACTTCTGATCTTGACCTTTCCCTGATACTGATCGAACCACCGGATGCGCCGGTGCTTGAACAGTTGGAGTCAGCCCGACTCGCCTTGGAGCAACGGTATCCCCAAGTCACCAAGATCGACTTCGACATCGGTCACCGCGCCCAGGTGTTGGCGCCTGAAAACCTAAACAGTTGGGGCTTCTGGCTCAAACATCATTGCCGCTGTCTCTGGGGCGAAGACCTGTCACTGCACGTCGAACCGTTTCGCCCGTCCCGCGCCATCGCCTTGGCGGTCAACGGCGATTTTGAACAGGCGCTTACGGCGTACCTGTTGCGCATCGAACAGGCCAGCACTGAACACACGCGCTATCGCTTGCAGCGGGAAGCCGCGCGGGCATTGATTCGGGCTACCCATACCCTGCGAGCGGAAGACGCGCAAATCTGGCCGCAAACCCTGGAAGAGTACGTCGGCCTGTTTGCTCTGCATTACCCGAACATGCGTGTGCAAATCGCGTACTTCCTGTTTGAGGCACGCAACCCGAGTGCGGAGCGCGAGGTATTTACCACGCGATTACGAGCATTTTTGAGTTGGCTGGTTGCGGCACAATGATCTTGACCTAAAGCAAGCGCCTGGGCTTCACTCCGGCAACCGGTGGGATGTGAGGGGCGGTACTTGGCGTCATGCACAAGCAACCTCCAAGTACGCTACAGCAACCGCATTTTGGGTCCTCTGCATCGACCGAAAACTTGAGCAGAATGTTGCCATGAGCATGCTCGTCGATGTGGTCACCCTGGCAGACCTGCCGGTCTTGAGTGAGCATCGCTGTGCCATGCCATCCTGCAGCTTTATACGCATCGAGCGATGCCTGGGCAGGGTGTCCGTATTCATTTCCTTTGCCTACGGACAGAGCCAGCTTCATTGGGGTGCCCGGCTTAGGATTGGGAACAGCGGATACCGTTATCTTCGACCCATGATGAGGTGCCACCATACCGGCTAACTCAAGTTGCCGGTTGCTTGTGAGGGAGGGGATCGACGGAAAGTCGGCGTCACCTGTCATGAGAATTGCCGGCCCTTGGCCCTTGGGTTGGACGAACAGCGCGATTCCGGTGTTATTTCTGTCAGCCGGAGTCTGCCGTGTGGGCTCACACGCTTCGAGCCAGCCCTCGGAAAACGGTATCTGTGTGCAGTTATCCGGCCACAGAAGCATGGCCGAGATACCGGGCATAAGCTGCGTCTTTGTCAGCGCTTCATAGAAACTCAATGCTAGTGGGCTAACTTGGTGTTCTGGCCGTTCGGGCGGGCGGGCAATCCAGAAGCGAGCCAGCGCCTTACGGTTAAACTCGTGCCGAGTGGTCAAGCTCTTAGGGTTGTACTTGCTTCTGGCGATTGCGTATGACCAATGGTCCATATCCCAATGAGAGAGAACGACGGGCGCAACTCTAACGTAGTCGCATGAGAAAAAATTTGGCTGGCGCGGTGGTCGCGTCCGCGCATGAAAGTTGGGCGCCCATCCCAAATCAAAAAAGACGCGCGGATGTTCAAACTTATCAATGATCGCGTTGCAGTTACCCTGACCTACATCATATGCAGCGACCGAGAGTTGGCCCGCGCCCTGCAACGAGACATCCAGTATGCCGGTGATGAGCGTTTCAGGCGCGCGCGATGCGTCCGCCAGCATGAAAGCGTCATATTCGTCTCCGCTCAACTTGAGGGGAGTGATGTCGTAAATGTGCAGGACGACAGGCTCGGCGTTATCCCCGAACATCACGACTGACGCTTCAACCGAATTTTCGCTCGCATGGGAAGCTACCCCGAGTTGCACCCACTGGCTTTCGGAGTTTTCAATGATTGGAAAACGCTGCGAAAGGTAAGAGAGAGACAGACGCAGGGTAAGCAAACCGCCGATTCTTTTTATGCCATAAAAGCGCGAACGTGATAGTCCCGTGCTGAAACAATCCAACGTTACCCAGCCGTCCCCGTCCCCGTCGCGTTCTATGTCGACAAGCGCCTTGAATGTCTTACGCCTGGGTTTCATCGAATCATGGTCCTTCATGGCACTGTCGCTCCTGTTACTGGCTTGGCTGTATTGATTTGCGAGGGGATATTACAGCAACCTTTAGCGCGAAGTGCCTGCACGACGAAAACACCGGGATTTGTGCGGTTAAAATGGCCTTCCATAGTGGTAGGAAAGGAGTCAATCGCATGCGTGAACGCAAAGCCGCACGATTACTGGTCATAAACCCTGTACAGCAGGTGTTGCTGTTTCGCTTCGTGCATAAAGACGGCGCCCTGGCCGGCCAGGATTACTGGGCCACACCGGGCGGCGGCGTGGAGGCTGGGGAGAGCTTTTACAGCGCGGCGATTCGTGAGTTGCGCGAAGAGACGGGTATCACGGTCAGCAGCGTCGGCGAATCCGTGGCAGAGCGTAGTTTCCCGTTGATGTTACCCAGCGGTGAAACCGTGTTGGCGGTTGAGCGGTACTTCGTTGTGCATGCATCCAGCGACGCGCTTTCCAGGGCCGAGTGGACGGTAGAGGAGGCCCAGGTGATGGCGGATCATCATTGGTGGTCGGCACAGGCGCTGCACGCGACGAGCGATACGGTATGGCCGCAAGCGTTGCCGCAAATGCTGGAGGATGCCGGGGTGTTTTAGCCGTTTTCCATGAACGATGGGGGCAGGCGAATCGGGGCCACATTTAGGCACGCGGCGGCTTTAAGGCCGTCACGGGAGCAAGCTCCCTCGCCACAGGTGCAGCATTGCATCAAAAAGCGCATCGCGGGTTATATGGATCTAATATTTCCCCGGTGTTGAACACCCTTGCATAGTCCATCGCCAAGTTACTGAGCGACAACGCATGCACATCCTCTGCGGCCCACAGCCGCCCCGACAAGTCGGTTTGATCGAAGGTAAAACACGCATCCGCCGCCACGATCACGTCGAACCCCAGGTTGCCGCCCGAGCGTGCGGTGGATTCCACTGAATTGTTGGTGATGACCCCGACGATCACCAACTGCTGGATCGAGCGCAGGTGCAGCCAGCGCTCCAGGCCCGTAGCGCTGAAGGCATCCGGTACGTTTTTTTCCACCACATGCTCATGGGCCAGTGGGTGCAGCGCATCCTGGAACTCACAACCGGGCTGGCCTGGCCGGAACACCGAAGCGGCAGAGCGGGAGATATGCCGCACATGAATGATCGGGCGTTTCGCCTGGCGCCAGGCATTGAGCAATTGCTGTATGTGCTGCTCAGCGTCTGGGTTGTTGCGGCGGCCTAGTGTGGGATCGGCCATGCCTTTTTGCATATCGATGATCAACAGTGCGGCGTTCGTCGCTATCGGTTCCATGGCCTGTCCTGGCAGAGGTGAACATTATCTAACTGGAGCAACGCGCTCCCACAGGGCGGACGTTAGCACCGATCAGCAGCCCATACGCAAAACCCTGAGACTTCCCGGCGAAACGCTTCATAATGGCGGCCAATTTGTTTAGCTCGTTACTCTGGTGTACCCGCATGGAAATTAAGGTCAACTTTCTCGACAACCTTCGGCTTGAAGCCAAGTTCGATGACTTCACGGTCATTGCCGACCAGCCTATCCGCTACAAAGGCGATGGGTCGGCACCGGGGCCATTCGACTACTTCCTGGCTTCGTCGGCGTTGTGTGCGGCGTACTTTGTGAAGTTGTACTGCCAGACGCGCAATATTCCCACCGAGAATATTCGCCTGTCGCAGAACAACATCGTCGATCCGGAAAACCGCTACAACCAGATTTTCAAGATCCAGGTCGAATTGCCCGCAGACATCACCGACAAGGACCGCCAAGGCATCCTGCGCTCCATCGACCGCTGCACCGTGAAGAAAGTGGTGCAGGCCGGGCCGGAATTCGTGATTGAGGAAGTCGACAACCTCGACGCCGATGCCCAGGTGTTGTTGATGCCCAACTCCACGTCCGCAGCAGGCACCTACATTGCCGGCAAGGACCTGCCGCTGGAGCAGACCATCGCCAACATGTCGGCGATTCTCGCGGGCCTGGGCATGAAGATCGAGATCGCGTCATGGCGCAATATCGTGCCCAACGTGTGGTCGCTGCATATCCGCGACGCCCATTCGCCGATGTGCTTTACCAACGGCAAAGGCGCGACGAAAGAAGGCGCGCTGGCGTCGGCGCTGGGTGAGTTCATCGAGCGCCTGAACTGCAACTTTTTCTACAACGACCAGTTCTGGGGCGAGGATCTGGCCAACGCGCCGTTCGTGCACTACCCGGACGAGCGTTGGTTCCAGCCGGGCCCCAACGATGAGCTGCCGAGTGAAATCCTCGATGCCTACTGCCTGAAAGTCTACAACCGCGAGGGCGAGCTGCGTGGTTCACACCTGTTCGACACCAACTCCGGCAACGAAGCCCGTGGCATTGTCTCGCTGCCGTTCGTGCGTCAGTCCGATGGCGAGGTGGTGTATTTTCCGTCCAACCTGATCGAAAACCTCTACCTGAGCAACGGCATGAGCGCTGGCAACACCTTGGCCGAAGCCCAGGTGCAGTGCCTGTCGGAGATTTTCGAGCGAGCGGTGAAGCGCGAAATCATCGAAGGCGAATTTGCGCTGCCGGACGTCCCCGCCGAAGTGCTGGCCAAGTACCCGGGCATCCTGGCGGGTATCGAAGGCCTGGAAGCCCAGGGCTTTCCGGTGCTGGTCAAGGACGCGTCCCTGGGCGGTGAATTCCCGGTGATGTGCGTGACCTTGATGAACCCGCGCACCGGCGGCGTGTTCGCCTCCTTCGGCGCGCACCCGAGCCTGGAAGTGGCGCTGGAACGCAGCCTCACCGAGCTGCTGCAAGGCCGTAGCTTCGAAGGCTTGAACGACCTCCCGCAGCCGACCTTCGAAGGCCAGGCGGTCACCGAGCCGAACAACTTCGTCGAACACTTTATCGATTCCAGCGGCGTAGTGTCGTGGCGCTTCTTCAGTGCTCAGTCGGATTATGAATTCGTTGAATGGGATTTCTCCGGCCAGGGCGAAGACTCCAACGCCCAGGAAGCCGCCACGCTGTTCGGCATCCTCGAAGGCATGGGCAAGGAATGCTACATGGCGGTGTACGAACACCTGGGCGCCACCGCCTGCCGCATCCTGGTGCCGGACTACTCGGAAATCTACCCGGTGGACGACCTGATCTGGGACAACACCAACAAGGCGCTGTTTTTCCGCGAAGACATCCTCAACCTGCACCGCCTCAGCGAGGAGGAGCTGCAGGCGTTGGTCGAGCGCCTGATAGAAAGTGAGCTGGACGACTACACCGATATCACTACGCTGATTGGCATTGAGTTCGACGACAACACCGCGTGGGGCCAGTTGACCATCCTGGAGCTGAAACTGCTGATATTCCTGGCGCTGAAGCAGTATGAAGAGGCCAAGGAATGCGTAGAGATGTTCCTGCAGTACAACGACAACACCGTTGAGCGCGGCCTGTTTTACCAGGCGATGAACGCGGTGCTGGAGATGGAACTGGATGATGATCTGGAGCTGGCTGACTACGAGGCCAACTTCCGGCGCATGTTTGGCAATGAGCGCATGGATGCGGTGATCGGCTCGGTCGACGGCAGTGTGCGCTTTTATGGGCTGACGCCGACCAGCATGAAGCTGGAAGGCCTGGACCGGCATTTGCGCTTGATCGATAGCTACAAGAAACTGCATGCGGCGCGGGCGAACATCACCCAAGGCTGATACACGCCCCTTGTGGGACTGGGCTTTTGTGGGAGCTGGCCACCCTGGAAATTGAGTTAGATGTGGGCCAAGGCTTGCGCCAGATCGGCGCGCAAATCCTCCACATCTTCAACCCCCACCGACAAGCGCACCAGCCCATCGCCAATCCCCAATTGCGTTCGCGTAGCCGCCGGGATGCTGGCATGGGTCATGATCGCCGGGTGCTCGATCAGGCTTTCCACGCCACCCAGGCTCTCGGCCAGGGCGAAGATCTTCACGTTTTCCAGAAAGCGCGTCGCGCCGGCCAGGTCGCTGTTCAAGTCCACTGAAATCATCCCGCCAAACCCGCGCATCTGCTGTTTCGCCAGGTCGTGCTGTGGGTGGGATTGCAAGCCCGGGTAGTGAACCCGTGACACTTGCGGCTGTTGTTCCAGCCAGGTGGCCAGGTTCAGGGCATTGCTGCAATGGCGCTCCATGCGCAGGGCCAGGGTTTTTACCCCGCGCAGGGTCAGGAAGGCATCGAAGGGCCCGGCGATGGCGCCGATGGAGTTTTGCAGGAAACCCAGGCGTTCGGCCAATTCAGCGTTGTCGCCAACAACAGCGATACCACCGATCACATCAGAATGCCCATTGAGGTATTTGGTGGTGGAGTGCACCACGATGTCGAAGCCCAACTCCAGCGGGCGCTGGATCCAGGGGCTGGCAAAGGTGTTGTCGGCCACGCAGATAATCCCGCGGGCACGGCAGATGCGGGCCACGGCGCGCAGGTCGGTCAGGCTCAGCAGCGGGTTGCTTGGGGTTTCGACCCAGACCATGCGCGTGTCGTCCTGCAATGACGCTTCAAACGCCGACAAGTCGCTGAGGTCGACATAGCTGAAGCGGTGCCCGGCGCTGCGCTGGCGCACCTTGTCGAACAGACGGAAAGTGCCGCCGTACAAGTCATTGCTCGAGACAATATGCGCGCCGGCATCCAGCAGCTCCAGCACGGTGGAGATCGCCGCCAGCCCCGAGGCAAATGCAAATGCCTGGCTGCCGCCTTCAAGGTCGGCCACGCAGCGTTCCAGGGCGAAACGCGTGGGGTTATGGGAGCGGCCATAGTCAAACCCCTTGTGCACGCCGGGGCTGTCTTGCAGGTAGGTGGAGTTGGCGTAGATCGGCGGCATCAGCGCGCCCGTGGTCGGGTCGGGTGACTGCCCGGCGTGGATCACACGGGTGGCAAACGCGCTTTTATCGGGCTGGCTCATGCAAGGGATCTCCGTAGGTGGTTAAGCAGGTCGACGCGGGTGATCAGGCCATGAAAGCCTGCGGCGTCGGCAATGATGGCGACCAGGCCGCGATCCAGTTCAGCCTGCAATTCGGCCAGGCTGGCGCTGGGGGCCAGGGTGTGCAGGGTGTTGGTCATGGCGCTGGCGACGCTCATGGAAAAATCCGCGGCGTCGTGGTGCAGGCCCAGCAGGATGTCGGACTCGTCGATCACGCCCACCAGGGTCTGGCCATCGACCAGCACCGGCAGTTGCGACACGTCCGCCAGGCGCATGCGCTGGAAGGCGGTGAGCAGGGTGTCGTCGGGGCTCACGCTGATCACGCGGCCGTCTTCGAAGCGGCGCGCGATCAGGTCGCGCAGGTCGCCGTAGTGCTTGTACTGCAACAGGCCCGCGTCGTTCATCCACTGGTCGTTGTAAACCTTCGACAGGTAGCGCGTACCGGTGTCGCAAACAAAGGTCACCACGCGCTTGGGCTCGGTTTGCTCGCGGCAGTAGCGCAAGGCTGCGGCGAGCAGTGTGCCGGTGGATGAGCCGCCGAGGATGCCTTCGGCCTTGAGCAATTGGCGGGCGTGGTCGAAGCTGTCGGCATCGCTGATGGAGTAGGCGTGGCGCACGCTGGACAGATCGGCAATCGAAGGGATGAAGTCTTCGCCGATACCTTCCACGGCCCAGGAACCAGGGGTTTCCAGCTTGCCGCTGCGGCTGTATTCGGCCATCACCGAACCGACCGGGTCGGCCAGCACCATGGCCAGTTCGGGTTGCACGCGCTTGAAGAAACGCGTCAAACCGGTGAGCGTGCCGGCCGAGCCGACGCCCACCACAATGGCGTCTACGTCGTGCTGAGTCTGCGCCCAGATCTCCGGCGCGGTGCTGGTCTCGTGGGCCAGGGGGTTGGCCGGGTTATTGAACTGGTCGGCGAAGAACGAGCCCGGAATATCTTTGGCCAAACGTGCCGCCACGTCCTGGTAATACTCGGGATGGCCCTTGCCCACATCGGAGCGGGTGATATGCACCTCGGCGCCCATGGCCTTGAGGTGCAGCACCTTTTCCGTGGACATCTTGTCGGGCACCACCAACACCACCCGATAACCCTTGGCCCGGCCCACCAGCGCCAGGCCCAGGCCGGTATTGCCGGCGGTGGCTTCAATGATGGTACCGCCAGGGCGCAAACGACCGTCGCGCTCAGCCGCGTCGATCATCGCCAGGCCGATGCGGTCCTTGATGGAACCGCCGGGGTTTTGCGATTCCAGCTTGAGAAACAGCGTGCAGGGGCCGGTATCGAAGCGGCTGACCTTGACCAGCGGGGTGTTGCCGATCAGCTCGAGTACGGCAGGGCGTGAAGGGGTGGGCATGTCGTCTCCTGGTTACGGGATGGGCGCAGGGCGGGGGACAGCAAAAAAACAGCATGGCTTGGAACATAGGCCGGTATTGACGGTGTCGCAACCGGGCGTCCGTTGTATGACTTTTTTTGCCGCATGGGGGAGGGCGCGCAATCCAGATGTAGGAGCTGGCTTGCCTGCGATGGTCATAGGTATCTACACAAATTTGGTGCGACGCTGAACCTGTGGCGAGGGAGCTTGCTCCCGTGACGGCCTGACAGCCGGCGTCGATCTAACTAACGCGCCGCGATTCAAATGTGGGAGTTGGCTTGCCTGCGAAGGCGGTCTGCCAGCCGACCGGAATATTGGATTTGACCGAGTACATATCCATTATTAAGGTAACGGCCACCGATGGTTCCGCCCTGACGGCGGCTCACTTTGCAAAAGCCGGGATGCCGGCCCAGGCCAAAGTAAGCAAAACGCTCTTGCCCCACCACTCGGCACCTCGCCTAGGCTCGGTGTGCCCGTAATCCGCCAGCGCGGTTTAACGGGGCGCCTAAGATCAAGAGCGACTCGCTTCGCATCGTGGTTACCGTCTGCTGTTACAACCCACAAAGTTGTGTAGATACCTATGCTGCGATGGCGGTGGTGCTGTTGGCATTTGTGCTGCCTGACCCACCGCTATCGCGGCCTCGCTAAGGCTCGAGCGCTCCCACCGTTCAGTTTCCGGCAATGGCGGCTTCGATGGCAGCGATGTCGATTTTGGTCATGGTCATCATCGCTTCAAATGCACGCTTGGCGACGGCAGGATCTGTACTGGTAACTGCATCGACCAACACCCTCGGCGAGATCTGCCACGACAGCCCCCACTTGTCCTTGCACCAACCGCAAGCGCTTGCCTGCCCACCGTTGTCGATGATGGCATGCCACAAACGGTCGGTTTCCTCCTGATCCTCGGTAGACACCTGAAAGGAAAACGCCTCACTGTGCTTGAACGCCGGGCCGCCATTGAGGCCCACGCAGGGGATACCCAGTACGGTGAATTCCACGGTCAACTCATCGCCCTGCTTTCCGGATGGGTAGTCGCCAGGCGCACGGTGTACGGCCTTTACTTCGCTGTCGGGGAAGGTGTTGGCGTAGAAGGTCGCTGCCTCCAGAGCATCGCCGTTGTACCAGAGGCAGATCGTGTTTTTGTTGTTCATCGCAAGGCTCCTCGGGTTGAAAGGTGCATGAAGTCTAGACGAACAACCTGCAACGCTACTCAGGCTTGCACCGCCTCCCGGCCAGCGCGTGAGTCGGCCCGTCGCGAACGCCAGCTCAGCCCCAATACCATCAGCAAGCCCAGGCCCGCCATCAGTGCGCCTGCCAGGGAAATGGCCGGGTAGCCGAGCCCGGCATTGATCACTGCACCCCCCAATGCCGCACCAATCGCATTCCCAAAATTGAACGCACCGATGTTCATCGCCGAAGCCAGGTTGGGCGCATCCTTTGCGGCCTCCATCACCCGCATCTGCAACGGCGGCACCAGGGCAAAACTGGCAGCGCCCCACAGCAGGATCGACAGCGCAGCGGGCAACGGCCACTGCATAAGCACCGAAAAGGCCAACAGCACGGCAATCAACACCACCAGCGAGATGATCAAAGTGCGGTCCACTGAGCGGTCCGCTGACTTGCCACCCCACACATTGCCCAGGGTGAGGCCGATGCCGAACAGCACCAGCATCCCCGTGACGAAGTTGGTCGAAGCGTGAGTGACGTCTCGCAGAATCGGCGCGATGTAGGTGAATACCGTGAACATCGCACTCGAGCCCACCACGGTCAGCGCCAACGCCGCCAGCACCGGCCCGCGACCCAGCACACGGATTTCCGCCATCAGCCCGCCACCTTTGGGCGCCGGAGCATTGGGCAAGGCCCACCACAGCGCCGCCATGACCACCGCGCCAAGCCCACTGATGCCCCAGAACGCGGTGCGCCAACCAAAGTTCTCGCCAAACCAGGTCGCCAGGGGTACGCCGCCAATGGTTGCGAGGGTCAGCCCCATGAACATCGCCGCCACAGCCCCCGCGCGCTTCTCGGGCGCCACCAGGCTTGCGGCCACGATCGAGCCAATGCCAAAGAACGCTCCGTGATTGAGCGACGTCACCAGCCTGGCGATCATCAATGTCTGGTAGTTGCTGGCCAGCGCCGACAGCAAATTACCCAGGGTAAAAATCGCCATCAGCCCTATCAGCAGATAACGGCGGGGCACCCTGGCCGTCGCCAGGGTCATGATCGGCGCGCCAATCAACACGCCCATGGCGTAGGCGCTCACCAACAGCCCCGCAGCGGGGATAGAAACGCCAAGATCAGTGGCGATACCGGGCAACATGCCCATGGGGGCAAACTCTGTGACCCCGATGCCAAAGGCGCCGACGGACAATGCTACAAGGGGTGGATTGATACGCATGGGTGACTCCTCATCTGTGAGCCAAATGCTACAATCCTGCCTTTTGCAGCAGTAGCCCTTGGTTGGGAACTACAGCTTTGCGCAGGAGGCACAAATGGACATCGGCGGGCGTTCGGGAGAGATGGAAGTCTTCACCATGGTCGCCGAGCACGGCAGCCTGTCGGGCGCGGCAAGGGCTTTGGGGCTGACCCCATCGGCCATCAGCCGCATCATCACCCGCACCGAACAGCGCATCGGCACCCGTCTGCTACTGCGCACCACCCGCGCCATCACCTTCACCGCCGAAGGCGAAGCCTACCTGCGCGGCGCCCGGCGCATCCTCGCCGACATGGCCGAAGTCGAAGATGCCATCACCGACCAGGGCGCGCCCCGCGGACGCCTGCGCGTCAGCGCCGCACTGGCCCACGGCCGCATGACCATCGTCCCCCTGATCGCCGCCTTCAGCGCCCGCTATCCCGCCATCGTCGTCGACCTGATGCTCGGCGACGAAGTCGTGGACATCCTCGGCGGCCAAGCCGACGTTGCCATCCGCTTCGGTCCCCTTGCTGACAGCCCCCTGACTGCTCGCCTTATCGGCTCTACCGGGCAGGTTATCGTTGCTTCACCGGACTACCTGGCACGGCATGGCACCCCTGTGACGCCGCAGGATTTACTGCAACACAACTGCCTGCGCTTCAACTTCCGCCGAGCGGCGCCGGATTGGCCGTTTCGGGTGGAGGGGCGGGAGTTTTCGCTGAAAGTGGCGGGGACGATTGAAGGGAATAGCGGTGAGGCATTGGCGCAGTTGGCGAAGCTGGGGGCGGGGGTGGCGAGGATTGGGGCGTTTAGTGTGGTGGAGGAGGTGAGAAGGGGGGAGTTGGTGGTGTTGCTGGAGCAGTTTAATCCGGGGGATGTGGAGCCGATTCATGCGGTGTTTGTGGGGGGAGGGGCGATGCCGGCGCGGGTTAGGGCGTTTGTGGATTTTTTGGTGGAGAGGTGTGGGGGTTGAGGTGTGAGTTTGGATTTTTGAGAGCGTATGTAACCGACGGATTTCGGACATAAGCGGTCATTCTGTAAATAATAAAACTAAGGGTAATTTATTTTTTGGAGCAGTAAACAAGGACGCGTGAGCTACCAGAAACCTCCCAGGCCTTCTAGTGGGCGCGCCAGCTGGAAAGAGGTAGGCGTCGGTAGACACGAGATATGCGCATTCCGCACCTCAGGACCTACTTGACGCAATCAGGCTCAGGCTACTGGCTTGTAGTGGCACAAGGCCGCTACCATGGTGCTCTAAAAATTAACGTTATGGTAGCTATGGATAACCGCAAGAGGCTGTACCAAGAGTTTTTCATTGCTTTGGCTTTGGGAAGCGTCCCTACCTTCATCGCTTACTGGTCAGGTGGAGTTAAGCTGCTGGACGCTGCCGTTAAGGCTCAGATGCCGCCTGATAAAGTACTTTGGTACCTGATCACTTTGCCAGCGCCTTATCTCATCGCAGTTCTCTTTGACCGCTTTGTTTGGAAGAAAACGGAGCTGATCAAAGCTCGTTCTGCATTCTGGCGCTCCACCTGGACAGAAATAGGGACAGCACTCCACTCGCTGTGGCGTGTGTTGGTAGGACTTTTCTTTGCTATCCCCGTTCTTTGGTGGTGGTATGAGCCCGAAACATTTCAGTTCTCGAAGGCTAGCTTCTTTATCGTCTGGGGATTCGCATTGTTGACACAGTGCTGGTTCTTTTCTCTTGGAAGAAGCTTGCTTGAAGGGCGTGTGCGTCAGCTTTTCTGATCCCGCTCACGAATCTTGAAGACGGCTTACTGCACTATGGCAGAGCAATGAGAATTTAACCCCGAGATGGAAAACTTCAAAAAGGACAACCACTATGTACCTCAGGCCTACCTGAGGCAGTGGACGATCGATGGTAAAATCCTGACCTACAGGCTTTTGGTGCCACATGAAAAATCCGAGATCTGGAAGCCGCACTCACCCAAAAGTATTGCGAAACACCAACACTTGTACACTTACTTTTCGGGGTCTAAAGATAGCGATGAGATAGAGCGCTGGCTTGATCGTGACTTCGAAGAGCCTGGATTCGCGGCGATCGCTAAGGTGGTGAGCGAGTCGCGATTAACCAGCGAGGATTGGAACAATTTATTCCGCTTTGCCGTAGCCCAATCTGTCAGGACGCCCGCCGGCTTGCAGCGATTTATGAAGCGCCAGGACGAAACGCTTGGAGCATTTTTGTCTGAATCGATGAAAGGGTCGGTTGCCAAAGTTAGCGAAGCGTTAGCTGCCGGTATCAAGCTTGAACCCGCCTCAGTTGTAGACCCATACAGCAAGCTTCCGCTCAAACTCCATCGTGTAAAGAATGAGGACGGCGAGGAAGGTATCGAAGCGAGGGTGTTGAACGGACGGAAGTTTTGGATTTGGCAGCTCGAACACATCCTCAAGAACACAATCCATCGTATACCAACTCATCGATGGACCATCCTGCAGGCTCCCCCTGGAATCACCTGGCCAACCACCGATAACCCGTTCACGAGACTGGGCGTCGGAGTGAACGGGAAGTTGAGCCTGGAGGGTGGCTGGGGTGTGCCAGGCACAAGACTTTTCCTTCCTCTGAGCCCCAAGCATCTTCTATTCGCTTGTGTTGGTTATCGCCCCCCTCAACGAGGCACCACGCTGAGCCTTACGGAAGCGACATTTATTCGAACGATCATCCTCAATGGTGCCAACCGCTACGTATTTGCAACGGATATACAGGATATCGATGAGATCAGGCCACGCATTGTCTCTCGTGAACTATTTGATGCAGATGCGAAACTTTGGGAGGAGTGGCATGAAAGCCAATCAAGAGAGGAAGCACAGTATCCTGACCTCTGACGTAATTGCCCTCCCACCTGAAGCCCAGTTCGGGTCGAAAGCTGCCCCTAGCGAAAGGCAGCAATCGGCCAAAAGCAGCCATCAGACACCCCACGCAGCTACTCCGGGACGATCTAATTGGGCTGCGACTGACGAGATAACCATGCTCCTGATTACCTCCCATTAATGGGCTATTGAACATCCTCGCAAGGAGACTCCCCGAAACGAAATCTTAGGGTCCAAAATGATTAGTCCGATGTAATCTGGCTAGAATCAGTGCGGCGTCAGTCGAGTAGAGGTGAAACATGGGTACAACGTCACTCGTGGCATGGATCGCTCTCGCGGTTTCGGGCTTCAGTTTCTTGTTCAACGTGATCGGATTCTACCGGTCTAGGGCAAAGGACCTTTTCAGCTTGCGCCAAGAGGTACTTACAAAAGCGGAAAAAACTCGGTCGTGTTGGGCCAGATTGATCCAGAACAACAAATCGCTGATTCACAAAGCGGAAGTTAACAATCGGCTTGAGCCAGAGTTGCGAGCCATGCTCATTAATTTTCTAGGGAGCCATCAGGAGTTTTTAGAGCAATGTGACGCAGATGCCTCGGCCTTTGCTAAGGACGTCTATGAGAACGGGGCGAAATTCACTGAGAGCAAATGCCGCGAATATCTACGGATGCTCGATCCAAATCTGGAAGTTTTTGAGAGGACTGGAGGGGTAGCTGAACGTAAGTACATTGAATTGATGGAGCGAGCGGAGGCCGCTGGGCGTATGTCTTCTGTCTAGTGAGGGCCGGGACCGATCACGGTCTGTCTAAGCGACAGACCGCTAACGGCCCAGAGTGTGTAAAAACGCTTCGCCAAAATTGAAGTGTGCGTATCTACGTTAAGTCTGAAATTTATCGGCACGTCTGCAGAGGTGGATTTCGCGTAGAAGCGCGATTTCCAGTCCGGTTTTGAGCACCTGGCGCGCTCAAAAACGTTTTTACACAGCCTCGACCAGAAGCGGACTGTCGCCCAATAGATAACTCTGTCCCCTATTCCGTGCAAATGAGCGATGAATCTAGACGGATCAGCCACTAGGTGAAAGGCATCCAGGGGTGGCTGGTGACAGCTGTGGACATCCACTCAGCGCCTAGGCATATGATCTACTAGAAAAAACGGGGCTGATACGCCCCGCAGAGGCTCTAGCTCGGTCTCAAGCCAGGTTTGTATACGCCCAAAATTCTTTGTCCTCGCCTAAAGTAGGTGTGGAAGGTGTTTCCGTCGTCGCCTATGCTCCTTGCTGCCACTAATGATGGCCCAAAGCTACTTAGCAAAAAGGAGTCAGGCTGTGATCACGGAATTGAACATAAATGGCGTCGCTAGCTACAAGTCCAAATCTATTCTCTCTCCAACCAGAAAGACATCGCTAATTTATGGGCTTAATGGAGCCGGGAAAAGCACTATTTCCGAGTTTCTATATAATCAAAGTGAGCCGCGGTTTGCTAAATGCAGTGTAAAATTAAGTCAGCCGTGTGATTTTCTAGTCTATAATCAAAGCTTCCTCAATGACTACTTTTACGAAGAAGATAATTTAAAAGGAAGGCGGCCGCGAAAACTGAGTGCAACACCTGACCTTTCCGGTACGGTGCTGCCCCTATGTCCTATTCCGAACTCAGCGTCGAAGAGCGCGCCATCATTCAACTCAGTCAAGCTCAAGGCTTCAGCCTG
>NZ_JAENSV010000032.1:0-51191 GCF_016613265.1 Pseudomonas sp. MF6751 | reverse complement strand
CCACCACTCGGCACCTCGCTTAGGCTCGGTGTGCCCGTAATCCGCCAGTGATTTGGGGGGCCGCCGCCACGCGCCATCCATGGCGCGGGGCGGCTAAACCGGCATCCCTGCCGGTTTACCCCCCAAACCCCTGTCGAATTCCGGCCAGCGTGGTTTAACGGGGCGCCTAAGATCAAAAGCAGATCAAGATCAAGAGCGGCTCGCTTCGCATCGTTGTAACCGTTGAGCTTACAGACTTAAGTAGATACCTATGCCTTCATGTGGGAGCTGGCAATTAGCAGACTGACGGTTATTGTCAGAAATTTCCCACAGGAGTACAAATGTACTCCATGACAAACCTGACTCCCCGCCGCACCGCCATCCTGACCTTCATTCGCGAACGCATCGCGCAACAAGGCCAGCCTCCCAGCCTCGCCGAGATCGCCGAGGCGTTCGGCTTCGCCTCTCGCAGCGTTGCCCGCAAGCATGTGGTGGCGCTGACCGAAGCTGGGTTTATCGAGGTCAACCCCAATCAGGCCCGTGGCATTCGCTTGCTCAATCAACCTGCGCGTCCCGAGTGGCTGGATGTACCGGTGCTCGGCCGTGTGGCGGCCGGTCGGCCGATTGGCGCCGATGCCGAGGTGCACAGCCGCTTGCAACTGGACCCCGCCACTTTCGCCAAAACCCCCGATTACCTGCTGCGGGTGCAGGGCGATTCGATGATTGAAGATGGCATCCTCGACGGCGACCTGGTGGGCGTGCGCCGCAGTGCCGAAGCCTTGAACGGGCAGATTGTGGTGGCGCGCCTGGACGGCGACGTCACTATCAAGCGTTTCGAGCGCAACGGCGACAGGGTTCGCCTGTTGCCGCGCAACCCGGCCTATCAACCCATCGTGGTCGGGCCCGAGCAGGACCTGGCCATCGAAGGCGTGTTCTGCGGCCTGGTGAGGCAAGGCTGATGGGCGCCGTGGTTGCCCTGGACTCGCTGTTCAATGGCGGGCGAGTCTGGAAGGGCCGGCCCGCCGCGCCCCCGGCCAGCGTGCACCCCACGGGGCTGGCGGCGCTGGATGCGGTGCTGCCCAGTGGCGGCTGGCCTGAATCGGCCTTGAGTGAAATCCTGATGGCCCAGGACGGGGTGGGCGAGTTGCAACTGGTGCTGCCTACCCTGGCGCGCCTGTCGGCCCTGGGCGAGCGCATTGTGCTGGTGGCGCCGCCCTATACCCCCTATCCCCATGCGTGGCAGAACGCCGGGGTGGATGTGCGCCAGCTGTCCATCATCCGGGCCGAGGAGCGTGACGCGCTGTGGGCGGTGGAGCAATGCCTGCGTTCTGGCAGTTGCGGGGCGGTGTTGTGTTGGCCGCGCAAGGCCGATGATCGTGCCTTGCGGCGTTTGCAGGTGGCGGCCGAAACCGGGCAGACCCTGGCGTTTGCCTGGCGCTCCCTGAGCGAGGCGATCAATGCCTCGCCTGCCGCCCTGCGCCTGGCGGTCGAGGCCAGGCCCGCGCAAGTGCGGGTGCTCAAGTGCCGTGGCGGGCTGGCCCATCCGGCGCCGATTGCCCTGGCGGGGCATTGAGGTTGCCATGCGTTGGGTGTGTATTGTCTTCCCGCAATTGGCGCTGGACGGGGCACAGCGTGTGCATCCCGAACCCGAGCAGCCGCTGGCGCTGCTGGCCGGCACGCCGCAGCGGCGCGTGTTGCAAACCGTCAACGCCGCCGCCCGCGCCTTGGGCCTGCGCCCCGGGCAATCGTTGACGGCAGCCCATGCCCTGGTCAAGCAGTTTGCCTGTGTCGAATACGACCCGCTGGAGATCGAGCGCCTGCAGCAGTTTCTGGCCGCCTGGGCCTACCGATTCAGCTCCCAGGTCAGCCTGTATTACCCACGGGCCTTGTTGTTCGAGATCGAATCGAGCCTGGGCCTGTTCGGCCCCTGGCCGCAACTTGAGGCGCGTTTGCGCAAAGAGCTGACCGAACTTGGCTTTCGTCATCGCATCGTCGCTGCGCCCAACCCGGCGGCGGCGCGGATATTGGCAAACGGCTACGACGGCCTGGCCGTGGCCGATGACAGCGCCCTGATGCAGGCCCTGGCGTCGCTGCCTGTCGACCGTGCAGGCCTTGAACCCCAGGCCGCCACCGCCTTGTCGCGCATGGGCCTGCGCAGCCTGGCCCAGGTGCAGGCCTTGCCCCGGCATACCCTGGCGCGACGTTTTGACGCCAGCCTGCTCAAGCACCTCGACGCCCTGAGCGGGCAGCGGCCATTGGCCCTGGATTTTTATCAACCACCCGACCAGTTCGATGCACGCATCGAGTTGAATTTCGATGTGCAATCCCACCAGGCGCTGTTGTTCCCCTTGCGGCGCTTGACCGGCGATCTGTCCGCGTTCCTGTGCGGCCGTGACAGTGGCGTGCAGCGCTTTGACCTGCACCTGGAACATGCCCAGGCACAAGACAGCGTGATCAAGGTAGGCCTGCTCAGCGCCGAGCGCGAGCCTTCGATGTTGTTCGAACTGGCCCGTGGGCGCCTGGAGCAGGTACAGGTCACCGCGCCAGTGCGGGGTGTGCGCCTGGTGGCCGAGGACTTGCCGGTGTTCGTGCCGCAACGCCAGGACCTGTTCGACGACCGCCCGCAACAAACCCTGCCGTGGGAACAGTTGCGCGAACGCCTGCGTGCACGCCTGGGGGATGAGGCGGTGCAGGGCCTGCGTTTTCAGGCCGACCATCGCCCCGAATGCGCCTGGCAGGCCGCGACCGACCATCAGGCGTGCCCGAGCTTGAACAAGGTCCGCCGCCCAGGCTGGTTATTGCCGCAACCGACCTTGCTGGCCGACCACGGCGTACAGATCCTGATGGGCCCGGAGCGTATTGAATCGGGCTGGTGGGATGGCGCCGATGTCCGCCGCGACTATTACCTGGTCCAGACCCGCGCCGGCCAGCAGGGTTGGGCCTATCGCACGGTGGGGCAAGGCGATGGGTTGTGGTTGCAAGGGTGGTTTGCATGAGCATCCCCTCAGCTGGAGCGCACTTACTGTGGCGAGCAAGCTTGCTTGCGCTGGGGTGCGCAGCGCCCCCAATAAAAGCCGGAGACTGCTGCGCAGTCAGCGGGAGCAAGCTCCCTCGCCACAGCAAGCTCGCTCCAACAGGGGGTGGGGACGCATGAATTATGCCGAGCTGCACTGCCTGTCCAATTTCAGCTTCCAGCGTGGTGCCTCCAGTGCGCTGGAGCTTTTCGAGCGCGCCAAGCGCCAAGGCTACAGCGCCCTGGCGATCACCGATGAATGCACGCTGTCAGGCATCGTGCGCGCCTGGCAAGCCGCCAAAGCGGTGGACCTGCCGTTGATTATCGGCAGCGAAATGCACATCGAAAATGGCCCGAAACTGGTGCTGCTGGTGGAGAACCTGAGCGGTTATCAGCACCTGTGCCGGCTGATCACCCTGGCCCGGCGTCGGGCTGAAAAGGGCAGTTATCGCCTGCTACAGGAAGATTTCCAGCAACCGTTGCCCGGCCTGTTGGCGTTGTGGGTGGCGCAAGACAGCGACACCCAGGCCAGCCTCGACTGGCTGCGCCGCACCTTCGACCAGCGCCTGTGGCTGGCGGTGCACCTGCACTGTGGGCAGGACGATGCGCGCCATCTGCAACAGCGCTTGCAACTGGCCCACAGCCTGCAAATCCCTGCCGTGGCCTGCGGCGATGTGCATATGCATGCGCGAGGCCGCCGTGCCCTGCAAGACACCATGACCGCCATCCGTCACCACGTGCCGGTGGCCGAAGCCGGCACGCGCCTGCACCCCAATGGCGAACGCCACCTGCGCAGCCTCGACGCGCTGGCGGCGCTGTACCCCCAGGCCTTGCTGGATGAAACCCTCGCCATCGCGCGGCGCTGCACCTTCGACCTCGGCCAGTTGCGCTATCACTATCCACGCGAGCTGGTACCCGCGGGGCATGACGCCCAATCCTGGCTGCGCACCCTCACCGAAGAAGGCATCGCCCAGCGCTGGCCCGAAGGCATCGACGACAAGACCTTGCAGCAAATCCATCGTGAACTGCAACTGATCAGCGAGCTGGGTTACGAAAGCTATTTCCTTACGGTGCATGACATCGTGCGTTTCGCCCGCAGCCGTTCGATCCTGTGCCAGGGCCGTGGTTCGGCGGCTAACTCGGCGGTGTGTTTTGCCCTGGGCATCACCGAAATCAACCCGAGCCTGACCAACCTGCTGTTCGAGCGCTTCCTGTCCAAAGAGCGCAACGAGCCGCCGGACATCGACGTGGACTTTGAGCACGAGCGCCGCGAAGAGGTGCTGCAATACGTGTTCCAGCGCTATGGCCGCACCCGTGCAGCCTTGACGGCGGTGGTCAGCAGTTACCACGCCACGGGCGCGGTACGTGATGTGGCCAAGGCCCTCGGGCTGCCGGCGGACCAGATCAACGCCTTGGCCGATTGCTGCGGGCGCTGGAGCGATGAGGCGCCGCCGTTGGAGCGCCTGCGTGAAAGCGGCTTCGACCCGGACAGCCCACTGCTGCGGCGTGTCTTGACATTGACCCAGCAACTGATCGGTTTTCCGCGGCACCTGTCCCAGCACCCTGGCGGCTTTGTGATCAGCGAATACCCGCTGGACACCCTGGTGCCGGTGGAAAATGCGGCCATGGCCGAACGCACCATTATCCAGTGGGACAAAGACGACCTCGACGCCGTCGGTTTGCTCAAGGTGGACATCCTCGCCCTGGGCATGCTCAGCGCGATCCGCCGCTGCTTCGATTTGCTGCGCCGGCATCGCCACCGGGACTTGAGCCTGGCCACGATTCCCAAGGAAGACCCGGCCACCTACGCCATGATCAGCAAGGCCGACACCATCGGTGTGTTCCAGATCGAGTCGCGGGCGCAGATGTCGATGTTGCCCCGGCTCAAGCCGCAGACGTTTTATGACCTGGTGATCGAGGTTGCCATTGTGCGGCCTGGGCCGATCCAGGGCGGCATGGTGCATCCGTACTTGCGTCGGCGGAATAATGAAGAGCCCACCACCTATCCGTCGCCGCAATTGAAGGCCGTGCTGGAACGCACCCTGGGCATCCCGCTGTTCCAGGAACAGGTGATGCAAATCGCCATGGTCGCCGCCGACTACAGCCCCGGCGAGGCCGACCAGTTGCGCCGCTCCATGGCCGCCTGGAAACGCCACGGCGGCCTGGAGCCGCATCAGCAGCGCCTGCGCACCGGCATGCTGAAAAACGGCTACACCGAAGCCTTTGCCGCGCAGATTTTCGAGCAGATCAAGGGCTTTGGCAGCTATGGTTTCCCGGAGTCCCACGCCGCCAGTTTCGCCTTGCTGACCTATGCCAGTTGCTGGCTCAAATGCCATGAGCCGGCGGCCTTCGCCTGCGCCCTGATCAACAGCTGGCCCATGGGCTTTTACAGCCCGGACCAGATCCTGCAGGACGCTCGGCGCCATCGCTTGCAGATCCGCCCGGTGGATGTGCAGGCCAGCGACTGGGAATGCAGCCTGGAGCCCATCGACGGCCAGCAACCGGCGATTCGCCTGGGCTTGCGCATGATCTCGGGGTTTCGCGAGGACGACGGGCGGCGTATCGAAGCGGCGAGGCAGCAGCGGCTGTTCAATGACATCGCTGACCTGGACGCGCGCGCCGGGTTGGATACGCGTGCCCAGGCGCTGCTGGCGGATGCCGGGGCCTTGCGCGCCCTGGCCGGCAACCGCCATCAGGCGCGCTGGGACGTGGCCGGTGTGCATCAGCAACTGGGCTTGTTTGCCGGCCTGCCGAGCCCCGATGAAACGCGGGTGGCATTGCCCGAGCCCACGGTAGGCGAAGATTTGCACGCCGATTACGCCACCCTCGGTACCACCCTGGGGCCCCATCCCCTGGCGTTGTTGCGCGCCGAGTTACGCCGGCGCCGCTGCCGCAGTTCCCAGGAGTTGCTGACGGTGGAACATGGGCGCAACGTGAGTATCGCCGGGCTGGTCACTGGCCGCCAGCGCCCAGGCACGGCGAGCGGCGTGACCTTTGTCACCCTGGAGGATGAGTTCGGCAACCTCAATGTGGTGGTCTGGCGCGACCTGGCCGAGCGTCAGCGCCAGGCGCTGGTGGGCTCGCGTTTGCTCAAGGTGGACGGCCGTTGGGAGGCGGTGGGTGAGGTGCGGCATTTGATCGCGGGGCGCCTCACCGATTTGACGCCGTTGCTGGATGGAATGGTGATGCGCAGCCGGGATTTTCATTGAGTTCCAGGGGTTTGTGCATTCCTCTGTGTTCAGGATGAAACCATCCACCGCTGGCGCGCTCCAAAACTTGCGACTGTCTTGTCCCTGCACAGAGCCCAATCATGCAATTTTTATCCAACCCCCATGGCTGTGAAGGCTGGGCCGGCGAAATGGCCCAGCGGATTCGCACGTTTGACTGGTCAAGTACCGACCTTGGCCCCTTGGATCAGTGGTCCACGAGCCTGGCTTGCACCGTGCAAATGATGCTCGCCTCACCCGTGCCGATGGTGATGCTGTGGGGGCGGGCTGGGTACATGATCTACAACGACAGCTATTCGGTATTTGCCGGCGGGCGCCATCCCTACCTCTTGGGCACTCCGGTAGAACTGGGCTGGCCGGAAGTGGCCGAGTTCAATCGGCATGTGGTGGATACGTGCCTGGCGGGTGGTACCTTGTCGTTCAATAACAAGGAGCTGGTGTTATCGCGTCACGGCCAACCGGAAAGCGTATGGCTGGACCTCTATTACAGCCCCGTGGCCGGGGACAACCAACAGCCGGCCGGGGTGCTGGCGATTGTGGTGGAAACCACCGAACTGGTGAAGTCCGAGCGGGTGCGCCAGGAGCTCACCCATAATCTGGAGCAACGCGTAGCCGCTGAAGTGCAGGCGCGGTCTGCCGCAGAAGACCAGTTGCGCCAGTCACAGAAGCTGGAAGCGATTGGCGGCCTGACCGGTGGCGTAGCCCATGACTTCAATAACCTGCTGCAAGTGATCGCCGGCAACCTGCATTTGCTCGCCCGGCATGAGCCGGACAATTGTCAGGTGCAACGTCGCGTCACCGCGGCCATCGCCGCCGTGGAGCGAGGGGCCAAGCTGTCGTCGCAACTGCTGGCCTTTGCCCGTCGCCAGCCCTTGTCTCCGGCGGTGTACAACCCGCAGCGCATCTACGCCGGCCTGGGCGAGCTGTTGCAACGGGCGTTGGGGGAAACCATTCATATCGACGTGCAACTGCCCCAGGACTCCTGGTGCATCAATGTCGACCGCAACCAGCTGGAAAACGCGCTGCTCAACCTGGCGATCAACGCCCGCGATGCCATGCAGGGCGAGGGTGTGATTCGTATCACCGGGGAAAACGTCATCCTCAACCCGGACGATTGCATCGGTAAAAGCATCAAGCCCGGCGAGTACGTGCGCCTGGCAGTGGCCGACACCGGCGTGGGCATGTCCGAGGCGACCCTCAAGCGCGCATTCGAACCCTTCTTTACCACCAAGCGCGAAGGCCACGGCACCGGCCTGGGCCTGAGCATGGTGTTCGGTTTTGTGCGCCAAAGTGGCGGGCACGTGGACATGTGGAGCGAGGAGGGCAAGGGCTCGGTGGTGCAGATGTATTTCCCCCACTGCCTGGAGCCTGAATGCTTCGACGACTACAGTGATGCGGACCTGCAAGGCGGCGGCCAGGAAACCATCCTGGTGGTCGAGGACAACGAAGGCGTGCGCCTGACGGTGGTCGAGTTGCTGCAGCAATCGGGCTATACCGTACTGACCGCCGAGGATGGCGACCGCGCGATGCAAGTGTTGCAACGCGGCGTGTCGCCGGACCTGATCTTCACCGATGTGGTGATGCCCGGTCGGGTCAAGAGCACCGACCTGGCCACCTGGGCCCGCGCGCAGAACCCGCCGGTGCCGGTGCTGTTTACCTCGGGTCACACCCGCGACATTCTGTCTTCCAATCATCTGCTCAGCGCCGATATCCACCTGCTGAGCAAACCCTACAGCCCCGATGCCCTGACCCAACGCGTGCGCAGGGTGCTTGGCGCAAGACAAGGTTGCCCATGACTTCACAGCGCAACATCCCACCGCTCACCGCCCGGCAAACGGGCTTCGTCAGGGTGCGTGGCGCCCGTGAACATAACTTGCGCAATGTCGATGTGGATATTCCCCGGGACGCCCTGGTGGTATTTACCGGCGTGTCTGGCTCCGGCAAATCGTCCCTGGCGTTTTCCACGGTGTACGCCGAGGCCCAGCGCCGCTATTTCGAATCGGTGGCGCCGTATGCGCGGCGCTTGATCGACCAGGTCGGCGTGCCGGACGTAGACAGCATCGAAGGCTTGCCGCCTGCCGTGGCCCTGCAACAGCAACGCGGTACACCCAGTGCGCGCTCGTCGGTGGGCAGTGTCACCACCTTGTCGAGCTTGATCCGCATGCTCTATTCCCGCGCCGGCCGTTATCCGAAAGGGCAGGCCATGTTGTACGCCGAGGACTTCTCGCCGAACCTGCCCCAGGGCGCGTGCCCGCAATGCCACGGCCTGGGCCGCGTGTATGAAGTGACCGAAGCGCTGATGGTGCCCGATCCGTCCTTGACTATCCGCCAGCGCGCAGTGGCGTCCTGGCCGTTGGCGTGGCAGGGCCAGAACCTGCGCGACATCCTTGTGACCCTGGGTTATGACGTGGACATCCCGTGGCGCGAGCTGCCGAAAAAGCAGCGCGACTGGATCCTGTTCACCGAAGAAACCCCCACCGTACCGGTGTACGCCGGCTTCACCCCGCAGCAGACCCGCGAGGCGTTGAAACGCAAGCTCGAACCCAGCTACCAAGGCACGTTCAGCGGCGCTCGGCGCTATATCCTGCACACCTTCGCCCACACCCAAAGCGCGCTGATGAAAAAGCGTGTATCGCAGTTCATGCAAGGCAGTGCCTGCCCATTGTGCGAGGGTAAACGCCTGAACCAGGCGGCGCTGTCGGTGAAGTTTGCCGGGGTGGATATCGGTGAGCTGTCGCAATTGTCCCTGGCGCAATTGGCCGAGTTGCTGCAGCCGGTGGCCGCGGGGCAGGACACGATGAAGCTGTCGGTGGAAAAACGCCTGGCGGCCCAGCGCATCGCCCAGGACCTGCTCGAACGGGTCAACACCCTGATCGAACTGGGCCTGGGCTATCTGTCCCTGGAGCGCAGCACGCCGACCCTGTCGTCCGGGGAACTGCAGCGTCTGCGCCTGGCTACCCAATTGGGCTCGCAGTTGTTCGGTGTTATTTATGTGCTCGATGAGCCTTCGGCGGGCCTGCACCCGGCGGATGGCGAAGCATTGTTCACCGCGCTTGATCGTTTGAAGGCCGCGGGCAATTCGCTGTTTGTGGTGGAACATGACCTGGAAACCATGCGCCGCGCCGACTGGCTGATCGACGTGGGCCCGGCTGCCGGCGAGCATGGCGGGCAAGTGCTGTACAGCGGGCCGCCCGCAGGGTTGGCGGATGTCGAGGCCTCGCAGACCCGCGAATACCTGTTTGCCCCACCTCGCCCGGCCAATGCGCCAAGCCGCGAGCCGGCCGGTTGGCTGAAGCTCAAAGGCGTGACGCGAAATAACCTGAAAGATTTGAACGTGGATTTCCCGCTGGGCTGTTTCACCGCGGTGACCGGGATTTCCGGCTCGGGCAAATCCAGCCTGGTCAGCCAGGCGCTGCTGGAATTGGTGGGCACGGGCCTGGGGCGTGTGCTGGAAAGCGACGACGAACCGAGCCTGGAAGATGCTGCACCGCAAACCAGTGGCGGGCGCATCAGCGCCGGGCTCGAGCACATTCAGCGCCTGGTGCAGGTGGACCAGAAACCCATCGGCCGCACGCCGCGTTCCAACCTGGCGACCTACACCGGGCTGTTCGACAACGTGCGCAAACTGTTCGCCGCCACGCCAGCGGCCAAGAAGCGCAATTACGATGCCGGGCAGTTCTCCTTCAATGTCGCCAAGGGCCGTTGCCCGAACTGTGAGGGTGAAGGTTTTGTCAGCGTCGAGTTGCTGTTCATGCCCAGCGTGTACGCACCATGCCCGACCTGTCATGGCGCGCGCTACAACCCCGACACCCTGGCGATCAAATGGCAGGGCTTGAACATCGCCCAGGTGCTGGGGTTGACGGTGGAGCAAGCGGTGCAGGTGTTTGCCGAGCAGCCGGGCATCCTGCGTTCGTTAGTCGTGCTGCGCGATATCGGCCTGGGTTATCTGCGCCTCGGGCAGCCGGCCACCGAGTTGTCGGGCGGTGAGGCACAGCGCATCAAGCTCGCTACCGAGTTGCAACGCAATGCCCGGGGCGCCACTTTGTATGTGCTGGACGAGCCGACCACCGGGTTGCACCCCAGGGACGTCGATCGTTTGCTCAGCCAACTGAACCAGTTGGTGGATGCGGGGCATACGGTGGTTGTGGTGGAGCATGAAATGCGCGTTGTGGCCCAAAGTGACTGGGTGATTGATATCGGGCCGGGAGCAGGGGACTTGGGCGGGAGAGTCGTGGCGTGTGGGGCGCCGCAGAAAGTGGCCAAGAGCAAGACCAGCCGGACTGCGCCGTTTCTTGCTCGGGAGCTGGTCTGACTGGAGGCTGGCCTTTTGTGGGAGCTGGCTTGCCTGCGATGGTCAGAGGTATCTACACAACTTTGTGGGCTGTAACGGCAGACGGTAACCACGATGCGAAGCGAGTCGCTCTTGATCTGCTTTTGATCTTAGGCGCCCCGTCAAACCACGCTGGCGGATTACGGGCACACCGAGCCTAAGCGAGGTGCCGAGTGGTGGGGCAAGAGCGCTTTGCTTACTTTTGTCTGGGCCGGCATTCCGGCTTTTCGAAAGTGAGCCGCCGACAGGGCGGAACCCTAAGTGGCCGTTACCGCAGGAATGGATATGTACACGGTCCAACTGTGTTGACTGTCAGGCCGTCTTCGCAGGCAAGCCAGCTCCCACATTTGGATCGTGATGTGTCAGGTAGATCAGCGTCGGTTGGCAGGTCGTCACGGGAGCAAGCTCACTCGCCACAGGCCCAGCGTAGCGCCAAAATTATGTAGATACCTATGCTGCGATGGCGGTGGTTCAGCTGAAGATTCAGTGACTGACACACCGCCTTCGCGGGCAAGCCCGCTCCCACAGGGGATCTGTGCCGGGCGCTGATTCTGTGGGCAATACAAACCCGTATGGAAGCAGTGTTTGGCTCAGCGGATCGAGTCCAGCATGCGCCCCAACATGGCATCACATCCCGCCAATTGCGCTACGCTCACGAACTCGTCCGGCTTATGCCCCTGCTCCATGCTCCCGGGCCCGCATACCACGGTGGGAATGCCTGCCGCATCAAACAGCCCGCCTTCGGTGCCAAACGCTACGGTGCCGAACGCTTGCGAGCCGCAAAACGCCGCAATCAGCTGCGCCGCCTGGCTGTGCTCATCCGTGACCAGCCCCGGGTAGGCCGACAGCTCTGTGAACCGAATGGAGCTCTGCTTGCTGACCGCCTGCATACGCGGCAGTACCTGCTGCATGGCGTACGCTTGCAGTTCTTGAGCGACTTCAGCGGGGTCCGAGGCGGGCAGGGCGCGTACTTCAAAGTCAAAGCGACAATCGGCCGGGACGATGTTCAATGCCTTGCCGCCACTGATCAGGCCGGTCTGTACCGTGCTGAAAGGTGGATTGAAACGTGGGTCCTGGTGCGAACGCAAGCGCTGGCCGATGCGCCCGAGTTCGCAGATCAGATCGGCGGCATGTTCGATCGCATTCACCCCCGAGGGCGCATACGCCGAATGACATGCTTGACCCTGTATGTCGCAGCGCATCGCCAACTTGCCCTTATGACCCAACACCGGTTTGAGTTCGGTCGGTTCGCCGATGATGCACAGCATGGGTTTCACCGGGCGCTGTTCCAGAACAGCGAGCAATGAGCGTACGCCCAGGCATCCGACTTCTTCATCGTAGGACAGGGCGATATGCACCGGCAGGCGCAACGGTGTTTTGACCAGTTCGGGTACCAACGCCAGCACGCATGCGATATACCCCTTCATGTCGGCAGTGCCGCGCCCGAACAGCTTGCCGTCACGCTCGGTCAACGTGAACGGCGGCAGGGTCCAGGGTTGCCCATCCACTGGCACCACGTCGGTATGCCCCGACAGCACGATACCTGGCAGCTCAACCGGGCCGACGCTGGCAAACAGGTTGGCCTTGGTGCGTTGCGCGTTGTAGACCAACTCGCTGGCGATGCCAAACCCGGCCAGGTAATCGCGCACAAACTCGATCAACTGCAGGTTGGACTCACGGCTGGTGGTGTCGAAGCCCACCAGCGTTTCCAGCAGGTCGCGGCTGCGGCTCATCGCTCGTCTCCGGCCACGCCGTAGCCGGGGGAGCGGTCGGGGGCGAGGGCGCGATCGATATAGTCCTGTACCTGTGGGCGGTAGGCGTCCCAGAGTTTTTGCAATTCGCCAATCGGCGCTTCGTCGGCCCAATCCACGCGCAAGTTAATGATCGGCCAAGTCAACTCGCCCACCACCACCAGCGCGGCGGAATGCACCGGGCCGGCTTCGCCACCGGCGGCGATGGCGGCATGCATCGCTGCCAGCAACCGGTCTGCGAGCTGGCCTTCGCCCTGTTCGAAGGCCGAGACCATCGCGGTGATGACTTCACGGTCGGCGAGCATATTGCCCGCCGCCACGCATTGCTCGCCCGATACCGCGTGATGGGTACCCAGGGTCTGGCTGCCGCTGAAATGCACGCTGCGGCCCAGGTGGTCTATCGCCGTCAGTTGCCGATACTGGCTGTAGCCGTTGCGGGTGAGTGCTTTGTCCACGGCATCGGCTGGGGCCAGGCCCTGTTCCAGCCCGTCGAGCACATCTGGGCCGAGGGCCGGCAAGGTGATGTTCTGGGTCGATACCGCGCCCACGCCGGGCCGCAGCCATGGGCAGCGAGCGCCTACGGCGATACTTGATGAGCTGATGGCGACGCCCAACTGGCCGGTTTCCGCGCAGCGGCCAACGATTGAAAAGGTCATGGTTAGCCTCCTTACTCTGGGATAACCGCGATCACATCGATTTCCATCAGCCACTGCGGCTGGCCCAGGGCCGAGACCACCAGCCCGGTGGAAATCGGGAATACGCCCTTGAGCCACTTGCCCACTTCCTGATACACCGGCTCGCGGTAGCGTGGGTCGATCAAGTAGGTGGTGGTTTTGACGATGTGGCTGAGGTCGCTGCCGGCTTCTTCGAGCAGTTGCTTGACGTTTTTCATCGCCTGCTCGGCCTGGGCCCGAGGGTCGCCGAGGCCCACCAGGTTGCCATCGAAATCAGTGCCCACCTGGCCGCGTACATACACGGTGTTGCCGGCGCGCACGGCCTGGCACAGGTCGTTATCCAGGCTCTGGTTGGGATAGGTTTTTTTGGTGTTGAACATGCGGATGCGAGTGTGAGTAGGCATCAAAAAACTCCAGGAAAAAGTGATCAGGCGCTGACAGGGGTCTGGCGGGCAACCGGCGCAGCTGCGCGGTACTCGAGGTACTGACGCTGGATAGCGATATGGTCGGCTACGTATTTGGCGTCGTGCCACACCCCCCAGATAAACGACGAGCCACGCCGCGATTGCCATGGCAAACCGAGGAAGTAGATGCCGGCTTCGCTGGATACACCGCGTTGGTGTTGCGGCTTGCCGGCGGCGTCGAAAGCGTCCACCTGTAGCCAGCTGTAGTCCACGGCAAATCCGGTGGCCCAGATGATCGAGGTGATGCCCGCTTGGGCCAGGTCCAGCGTCAGGATTGGCTGCTTGATGCATTCAGCGTCTGGAAACACGCGACGTGCTTCGGGCTCCTGGGGCAGGTCGAGACCATTGCGTTCGACATACGCGTCGGCCGCGTCCAGCAGGGCCCGGTAGTTTTCATCCCCGCGTGCCAGGTTTTCCACCAGGTTGGGTTGGAACGTCGCCACCGTGCCGTCGAAGGCTTGGGTCAGGCCAACCAGGGTCATGCCTTGCTGGGCCAGTTCACGGAAGTCGATGGTCTTGCCGCCGTGGGCGCCGCTCACAGCAATGGTCACGTGTTCACGGCCAGGTTTCATCGCCGCCTGGTCCCACTCGCCCAGAACCCCCAGCCACCAGCAGAAATCCCGGTTGCGATAGGCGCGGGGCGGGCGGTCATGGGCGCCTACCGACAGGTAGACCTGGCGACCGGCGCGCTGCAGTTCATCGGCGATTTGTACGCCGGAAGAACCGGCGCCCACCACTAATACGGCGCCTGCCGGCAGTTGCCCAGGGTTGCGATAGTCGGCGGAATGGATCTGGTGCAGAGCCGTGCCTGTAGGCGCTATGCCTGGAATCACGGGCTTCTGGAATGGCCCGGTGGCGGCGACCACGCGGTTGGCTTCGATCACACCTTCACTGGTGTGCACGGTGAAGCCGGGGCGGCCGATGTTACGTACCACTGACGTCACGTCCACGCCAGTGCGGATCGGCGCATTGAATTTGCGTGCGTAGGCTTCAAAGTAATCGGCGACACGCTCTTTTGGCGCGAAGCCATCGGCATGGACGTCGTCGAATTCCAGACCGGGGAAGCGGTCATGCCAGGCCGGGCCGTTGGCGACCAACGAGTCCCAGCGCCCGGTGCGCCAGCGCTCGGCGATACGGCTGCGCTCCAGTACCAGGTGCGGCACGCCTTGCTTGCTCAAATGCTCGCTCATGGCCACGCCAGCCTGACCTGCGCCCACTACCAGCGTGTCTATTTTTGTTATTGCTTGAGTCATGTGTCTGTCCTTGCGTAATGCAGTTGGATTCAGCTTGGGCATGACGTCAAGTTAGGGGGCGGGCGGTGATTAATAAAATATTATTAAGTTGGGAATTGAGCATAAATATCGGATGCAGAGGGGCTGTAGGAGCGAGCTTGCTCGCGAAAAACGTCAACGCGAACGCGTGTTTTCTGAATCAGCGCGGCGCCTGTGGTTTTTTCGCGAGCAAGCTCGCTCCTACAAACAGCTTAGAGCTCTCCGGAGTACTTCACCGCCGCCGCCGCCCGCGATGGTACCTTCAGGCTGCGCAGCAGGGACGACACATGGATGCGCACGGTAAACGGCGAGATATCCAGGGCCTTGGCGATTTCCTTGTTGGTCTTGCCCTGGGCAATCAGGCGCAACACTTCCTGCTGGCGGGTGGTAAGGGTATGAGTGTCCAGCGGCAGCAGGCCCGACGGCGCGAACTTGACCAGCACTTCGCCGGCACGTATCGCCAGCAGCGCCTGGCCGATCTCGTCCGGGGCGATGTTCTTGCCGATAAAACCGTCGACGCCCAAGGCCATGACTTGTTCGATCAGCGCAGGGTCGTCGACCATCGACACCACCACCAAGGTGGTGCGTCGCAGTTGCTGGCGCAGTTCGGCCAGTTGGCTGATGCAGGTCAGGCCGGGAAAGCGTAAATCGAGGATCAGGGTATCGACCTCACCCGCCTCGCGCAGCAGCGTATTCACCGTGGCCAGGTCGCCGGCCTCTTGCACCTGGGCGTCGGGCAGCAGGCGTTGCACGGTGCGCGCCATGCCTTCGCGAAACATCGGGTGGTCGTCGGCGATGATGATCCGGCCGGTCATGGCGAGCTCCTTCCTGGGGCCAGGTTGTGTCGAGGCATGCTACTTTACCAGCGGGCCAAGGGCCCCTTTTCTAAGATGATATGTCAAGGATATGACTATGAGTCCCGAGACCAACTCCGAACTCGATCAGGCTAACCTGCGCATCGTGGTGGCCACCATCGCCATTGTGTATATAAGCCTATTGGGTTTCCTGCCTGGGCAGTCGTTGGACACCTACCTGCCGGTGATCCTGTATATCTTCGTGTTCCTGCTGGCATCCATCGGGTTGCGCCAGGTGATCGCACGCTGGCCCGGGCATTATCCGGCGCGGCGGATCTTCGGCATGATCCACGACTACACGGGCACTTCGTTCGGCCTGGTGGTGGGCGGTGAGGCGGCATTGCCGCTGTATGCGGTGATGGTCTGGGTGAACCTGGGCAACGGCATGCGCTACGGTTCGCGCTACCTGGCAATTGCGACGGGGCTGGCGTTGCTGGCGCTGTTGATCGTGTACCAACTCACGCCGCTGTGGCAGGCGCAACCCTTCATGATGCTGATGCTGATGATCACCAGCACAGTGATCCCGGTGTACGCCCATATCCTGTTGGAGCGCACACGCAAGGCTTCCGAGCAAGCCATCGCCGCCAACCTGGAAAAGTCGCGCTTTCTTGCCCAGGCCAGCCATGACCTGCGCCAGCCGATCCACTCCATCGGCCTGTTCACTGCCTGCTTGCGCGAAGCCCGCTTGGGGGAGGACGAACAGCGCCTGGTGGACAATATCGACCGCTCTTTGCTTAACGTGTCGCAATTGTTTCGTTCGATTCTCGATCTTTACACCCTCGACAACGGACGCCTGTTGCCCAAATACCAAGTGATTCACCTGGGTGACTTTCTCGCCGACCTGGTGCGCCAGAACGCCGAGGCTGCGCGTTGGGCTGGAGTGCAGTTGCGCTTGCGCGCCTGCGCTCACTGGGTGCTGGTCGACCCGGCCATGTTGGCAACGATGGTGCAGAACCTGCTCTCCAATTGCTTCAAATACGGCGCGCAACGACCAGTGCTGATCGGTGTGCGTGTTCGCGATAACGGCTTGGTGGTGGAGGTGCACGACCAGGGGCGGGGCATTGCCAGGGAGCATCTGTCAAAGGTCTTCGAAGAGTTCTATCGCGTGCGCCAACTGCGTGACAAGGACGTTGAAGGCGTGGGCCTTGGGCTGTCCATCGTCAAGCGCCTGGGGCAGTTGATGGGGTTGCAGGTGAGCCTGCGTTCACGGGTGGGCCATGGCACCTCAGTGAGTCTGCATGGCCTGGCCCTGGCCACCGCGCCGCGTCAACCGGCAGTGCGTGAGGATGCTCGCCAGGCCGGTCTGCTCAGCGGTCTGAAAGTGTGCCTGGTGGAGGATGACTACAACGTGCTGCTCGCCACCCAAGCCTTGCTCGAGCGCTGGGGGTGCGAGGTGCAGGCCGAGTCCACGGGGCAGGGCTTGGTCAGCGACTGCGACATCATCGTTGCCGACTACGATCTGGGCAACCATGCCACCGGCATTGAATGCATCGACCAGCTACGCGAGCAACGCGGCTGGGCGGTGCCAGCGCTGATCCTCACCGGGCACGATGTGGAGAAAATCCAGGCCGCGTTGCATGATCGTCAGATCGCTATCCTCTCCAAACCGGTACGCCCTGCGGAATTGCGCGGCACCCTGCGTGAGCTCAGTCAGGAAAAAATTACTGCATGAACGGCGTCAACCCATTGCCTTTTGCGCCCTTGGGCATGCAGTAGGCCGCGGGCTTCATCAGACCGAAGCTGGCAATTGCGAACGCGCCGCCGCTCGCACCGCTGGGCACGGAGCAGTTGTACTCGCCGGAGGCTGTGTTAGCGACGTAGTAGGTGGTCATGGAGTCGCTGCGCACATTGGAAATACGTTTTACCGGCTCGCCCAGATTGGTTTCCGAAAGCTTCTTGAGATGATCTTCGGTGGGCTTGATATTGCTGCAACCGGCGACGCCGATGATCAAGGCGCCCACCAGGGCAAGACGAGTGACAGGGGAGTGGAGTTTCATGGTGCTTCTTCCTTGGGGTTGTTTTGGTTTTTCCAACGCGCAAAGAACCCGCGCGCACTGAGTGCGCGGTGTGGGTGAGAACGTTGGAAGTGCCGCGGAATATAGCGCCGCCGTGGGGTGGGGTCGATTAGCACAAATGGGCTAGTGGCAGTTTGAGGTCATGGAAGGAGCTTGCGATGCTGGAGATAAAACGTGCCACGCCGGATGACGCCGAGCGTGCGTTCGAGATTCGACGCGAGGCCATTCGCGGCCAATGCATTGGCGCCTACAGCGCTGAGCAAATGGCGCTCTGGACCCGAGGTCGCGCCAGCGATGGCTACAGCGTGTTGATGGAAAAACAGTTCTACATGGGCTGGCTGAATGACGAGCCTGTCGTCACCGGTATGCTCGATCTTGCCGACGGTGAAATAGGGGCCTTGTTTGTATTGCCCGCTTACATGGGGCAAGGCCTTGGCAAGGCAATGCTTGCTCATCTGGAAGGCGTGGCACGCCAGCATGCGATTGAACAGGTTGTGCTGGATGCGACCTTGAACGCGGTAAGTTTTTATAGAGCGTGCGGGTATGTAGGCGATGAGCAAGCGGTGTATCGCTCTCCGTCCGGGTTGGTGCTGGCGTGTGTGCCGATGGTGAAGCGGCTGCGGGTTACGAGTCCCGCTTGAATGCAGCGCGCAATTGCTCGATCACCTGCGCCACCCCTGGCCCTTGAACCTGCGGCGGGGTGAGGCTCTCGCCAAACTCTCGCCATACAAACAGGGTCAGTTCAGCGCCATCGGTCAGGGGTTCGAGGGGCGGCGTACCGAAAGCGTAAAGCGAGCGGTAGCGTTCGTCCTGCCAGAACGCTCGCTCCACCCAGTCATAGACAGGAATGAAGTGAAAGTGCAACGGGAAACCCGGCATATGTCCGTAGCGGCTGATATATAGCCACTTCGGCTGGAGCTGGGCTTGCATCACTCGTTGGATGTTGGCGAGCAAACCGCCCATTTCGGCCAGTGCGGCTTCTGGCATGTCAGCGAGGGAGTCAACCGGTACCTTGGCGCCAAGCATCAGGTAGCCCGGCAGCTTCGACGCCAGGTGGTGGTTGAGCTGCCAGTGCTCGGTCTGGTGAAGGATGAAGGCCGGGTCGATGTGCATACGCGCGCGTCCGTGTGGGCGGGAGCGCCAGGATAACAAAACTGCGGGCTTGCTCGCGAAGGCGGCCTGATAGCCGACCAGATGTCAGATCAGACCGCGTCCATATCCGTTATTCAGGCAACGGCCACCTAGGGTTCCGCAATGACGGCGGCTCACTTTGCAAAAGCGGCAAATCAAGCAAAACGCTCTTGCCCCACTACTCGGCACCTCGTTAGCGGGGCCCTATCGCCCTGCTTAGCCGCCGGCTACTGGATTGCGCCAGTCGTCCGAACCGGACGTCCCGGCGACTTCGTGAGTCCAGATGATCTTGCGATAGCTGAAGTGCACGTCCTCCAGATGGGTGAAGTGGGCGTTGTCGGGGTCCTGGCAGTTGGGCATGCGCGATTGGATGTCCACGATGGTCGCGCCTTCCAGTTCAATGGTGAAGTAGTGCTCCAGGGTCCCGGAGTAAGAGCTGCGCAGCCATTCCAGCCGGCAGGACACTTCTTCGCCGGTAGTCAGGGCGCTGAACAGCAAGGGTGAGGATTTATCGAAAACCTTGCTGATCATCAGCGGTTTGTGCACGCGCTGACCGGTTGGCTGGCCGGATTGCGGGTCGCGAGGAATGATCACCTGGTGAGCAAATGCCTGTACCAGTATCTGGTCCTCATGACCTTCCTGATAAATGCTGCCTACCGAGTCCTGAGTAAATGTGCCTGCCGTAATCAAACCTTGTTTGACACCGGTGATGGAGAGATACGCGGGTGTTGGCATGACGGGTTTCCTTGCCTGATTGAGTAGGTATTGCCGAACAGCAAAAGCGCTGAAGGGGCAGAGGCCTATAACAAGAAGCGTGCCTGAAAGTATGAAAGCCAATGAAATAAAGACGAAGGCGGCTCTGTGTTCGTTTGTTCAGAGCTTATTGTCGAACGGTAGGTGGATTTCAGCGCTATTAGTTTCACGCCTGCGCGCACTTAGTTGCTCATGCCCTATAAGTTGTAAATGCGCGGCTGTCGGAGATAAAGCGTGGTTTTTTCCGATGAAGAGGTGCGCAAATAGTTGCGCATTCCTTTATTTGTTGGGTGTGTAGGACGTTTCTTAAGTTTCGTTCCGTTACTTGCTGATTGTTTTTGTCGTGGCTAAGGTTCACTCACTTCGATGAGTTTTGAATGGAAGTTCAAGGGCGTTTCGACAATGGCGTTAAGTCCTCCTATTTACCTCGGACGGATGTGTGCAACTCAAAATGGCTTATTCAGAAGAACTTTATGTTCATTACCGCAAGCTTGCACGGACAGCATGTTGCTCAAGCAGTTTTGTTGGTAGTGATGTGCGTTTTTCGAGCGAGTTTGAAGCGCTGGAGGCCGAGCTTGGCAAAGCCCAGTCTATCCATGTTGCGGGCCAGCCGGATTGGCAGAAGGTCAGCGAAATCAGCGAGCATTTGCTGCGTGATCACTCCAAGGATCTACGCGTCGCCGTCTGGTTGGTCTGGGCCCTGTATCAACGTGATTCATTTGCCGGATTGCTGGCCGGTCTCGGTTTGCTGCGTGACCTGTGTGAGCTCCATTGGGAGCAGGTTTACCCTGGCAAGCTACGAACCCGTGCTGCGGCGTTTGGCTGGCTGGTGTCGCGCCTTGAGCAAGCGTTTGCACTCAACCCGTCGCTCAGCGATCAACGGCCTTTATTCCAGGCCCTGTTGGAACACCTGGCATGTCTCGACCAGCTATGGGGCGAACAACTTGGAAGCGATGCACCTTTGCTGCTGCCGATTCGCCGGCAATTGTCGGAGCGCTTGGCGCAGGGTGTATCCGAACCTGGCGGTGTCGCGAACGTCATTGCCCAGGTCAAGCAGACGACCCAGTTGCTGAGTCCCGGGCAACCGATCAACAACGAAAAAGACGCGCACAGACTGCTGCGCACTTTACAGGAGCAGGCCCGCCCGTTATGTGCCTGGTGGTTGCGCCAGGACGCAACCGACCTGCGTGCCTTGCGCCTGGGTCGAACCTTGGCGTGGTTGATGCTCGTCAATTATCCCGACGCCAACAGTGAGCGAGTAACGGCGTTGCGCCCGTTGGTCGCGGACAAGCGCAAGCGCTATCAAGAACGTCTCAGCCAAGGCCATCACGCCGATCTTTTGCCTGAGCTTGAGGTAAGCCTGGCGGGTGCGTTGTTCTGGTTGGATGGTTTGCGCATGGTCTGGGAGTGCCTGGACGCCTTGCATGCAAACCTGGCCATGACTGAACTGGAGATGCATTTGGCTCTGCTGCTGCAGCGCCTGCCGCACCTGCCTGAATATCGGTTCAACGACGGCACCCCCTTTGCCGACCCTGCGACAGGTGAGTGGATCGCGCTGCATGTGATGCGTCACGTGCACAAGCCCGAGCCCTCCCATGTTGTCGCCGACAGTGACACGCAGCCCTGGGAGACCACATTGCAAGCGGTGATGCCTTGTCTGCGAAAGGACGGCCTCAAGGCAGCAGTGGCCGTACTCAAGCAAGGGCTGCAGGCGGCGTGCGGTGATCGAGCGCGCTTTCATTGGCGCCTGGCGCTGGCCAGGTTGTGCGTGGCGGCTGGCAAGCATGAGCTGGCCAGGCTTCAGCTGGAAGAACTGGACCTTCAATTACAGCGCACAGGCCTGGAAAATTGGGAGCCGGCGCTGACCTTGCAAGTCGGCAAGCTTCTGTATCGCTGCTATGAGCTGTTGCCACAAACCCAGCCCATATGCGACTGCAAAGACGCACTGCATCGCAGGTTGTGCCATCTCGATCTTGAAGCAGTACTTGAATAGCGCCTCATCAAAAAGGAAAAGCACCATGGCCAAAGACGGTTCGGTAGCCCCCAAGGAACGTATCAATATTACTTTCAAACCCGCCGTCGGTGGGGCCCAGGAAGAAGTCGAGCTGCCGTTGAAGCTGCTGGTGCTGGGAGATTTTTCCCAGCGTGCGGACCCACGCAAACTCGAGGATCGCAAGCCCATCGGTATCGACAAGCACACCTTTGACGAGGTGTTGGCCAAGCAAGCCTTGAGCCTGACGCTGAGCGTACCCAATCGCCTGCAGGATACCGCTGATGTGGAGGAGTTGCCGATCCAGGTGCAGATCAACGCCATGAGGGACTTCAACCCCGCAAACCTGGTCGAGCAGATCCCGGCGTTGCAAAAGCTGATGGCAATGCGTGAAGCCCTGGTGGCGCTCAAGGGGCCGCTGGGTAACACACCGAACTTTCGCAAGGCTATCGAGCAGGCATTGGCCAATGACGAATCCCGCGCTCGAGTCCTGGCCGAACTGGGGCTGGACAGCCCTCAAGCATTGCCGTTTCAGTAAAGGGACACTGACACCATGAACACGATTGAACACAGTTCGAAACTCGTACCAACCACCGAAACCTGCAGCATCCTCGATAACATCATTGCCCAGACCTTGCTCAGTGCCGACGACGAGGCTTACGGCATCGCCAAGCGCGGTGTGTCGGCGTTCATTGCAGAGCTGGTGAAGCCACATAACTGTGATGAGCCGGTAAAGAAATACCTGGTCGACCGCATGATTGCCGAGATAGATACCAAGCTCAGCCAGCAAATGGATGAAATCCTGCACCATCCGGACTTCCAGGCACTGGAGGCTTCCTGGCGAGGCTTGCAGTTGCTGGTCGAGCGCACCAATTTTCGCGAGAACATCAAGATCGAGCTCTTGAATGTCTCGCGCCAGGACCTTCTGGACGACTTCGAAGACTCATCGGAGATTACCCAGTCCGGGCTTTACAAACATGTCTACAGCGCTGAATACGGCCAGTTCGGCGGACAGCCGGTGGGCGCAATCATTGCCAACTACTTTCTCTCGCCCAACGCACCCGACGTGAAGCTGATGCAGTACGCATCCAGCGTCGCCAGCATGGCCCATGCGCCTTTTATCGCCGCTGCCGGGCCCGGTTTCTTCGGTTTGGAAAGTTTCACAGGGCTGCCGGACCTGAAGGATCTGCGAGATCATTTCGAAGGTCCGCAATTTGCCAAGTGGCAAAGTTTCCGGCAGAGCGAAGACGCCCGTTATATCGGCCTTACCGTGCCGCGCTTTCTGTTGCGTACCCCGTATGACCCCCTTGAGTACCCAGTCAAGACCTTTGCCTACCAGGAGAATGTGGTTAATAGCCACGAGCATTACTTGTGGGGCAATACCGCGTATGCCTTTGCCACCCGCCTGACCGACAGCTTTGCGCGATTTCGCTGGTGCCCGAACATTATCGGCCCGCAAAGCGGCGGAGCGGTCGAGGACCTCCCGCTGCATCACTTCCAGAGCATGGGCGAGATCGAAACCAAGATTCCTACCGAGGTGCTGGTATCGGACCGACGCGAATACGAGTTGGCACAAGAAGGTTTCATCGCCTTGACCATGCGCAAAGGCAGCGATAACGCGGCATTCTTTTCCGCCAGCTCCGTGCAGAAGCCCAAATCCTTTGGTATCAGTGAGGAGGGCAGGGCCGCAGAGCTGAATTACCGGCTGGGCACCCAATTGCCTTACATGATGGTAGTCAACCGCTTGGCGCACTACCTCAAAGTGCTGCAGCGCGAGCAGTTGGGCGCATGGAAAGAGCGCACAGACCTGGAGCTGGAACTCAACAAGTGGATTCGCCAGTACGTGGCGGACCAGGAAAACCCTAGTGCCGAAGTACGTGGGCGGCGCCCGTTGCGAGCTGCACGCATTGTCGTCAGTGATGTCGATGGCGAACCTGGCTGGTATCGGGTCAACCTGACTGTGCGCCCGCATTTCAAGTACATGGGGGCAGATTTCACTTTGTCCCTGGTCGGTAAGCTGGATAAAGAATGAGCAGAGGCTACGGCACGCCAGAGCACAGAAGCCTTTTCGAACGCCTCGAATGCGGTGCGTCGCCCCCGGAGGGCGGGGCGGCGTCCATTGCTGCCCATCTGGGGAAAATGCTCAGCACTCGCGCGGGCAGTGTCAAGACACTGCCTGATTATGGGCTGCCTGACCTCAATGACATGCGGCTTAGCTTGCATGAGTCCTTGAGCCAGTCGCGTCTACATATCGAGCGCTTTATCCAGGCCTATGAACCGCGGTTGACGAATGCACGTGTCAGGCTGTTGCCGGGGGCGCGTGAATCCCTGGAGTTGGCGTTTGCCATCGAGGCTGAGCGGGCCATTGACGGCATCCTGCAGCCCGTGGTGTTCCACGCCCGCCTCACGGATGCCGGGCGGGTTGAGGTTTTTACCGATGACGCTTGACCGATATTTTCAAAGCGAACTCAGTGCCCTGCGCCAACTGGGTAGGCGTTTTTCAGAGCGTAATCCCGCCCTGGCGCCGTTTCTCGCCGAGGCTGGCCAGGACCCGGATGTCGAACGCTTGCTGGAGGGCTTTGCTTTTTTGACTGCGCGCCTGCGCCAGAAGCTGGATGACGAACTGCCGGAGTTGACGCATTCGTTGATGCACTTGCTCTGGCCTCATTACATGCGGCCGATACCGGCCTTCAGCATCCTGCAATTCGATCCGTTGAAACGCGCTGGCCCCGGTGTTCGAGTGGGTCGGGACACCGCCGTGGAAAGCGCCACCATCCACGGCGAGCGTTGCCGGTTCCGTACATGCTACGCCACCGATGTCATGCCCCTGCAGCTCAGTGGCCTGGAATACCGGAGCCAGGGCGAAGGGGCCCGTCTGGATTTGCACCTGAGTATGAGTGTCGCAGGTAACTTCAGCGAGTTGGCATTTGATTCACTGCGCTTGCACCTGGCCGGAGATCCCTATGTCAGTCAGGGCCTGTATCTGAACCTGTTGCGTCATCTCGATGGGATCTGCCTGCTGCTACTGGATCACGATGGTCTGCCGATCATCGCCAGCGATGGCCAGCCCGTGACGCTACGGCTCGCTGCTGGCCAGGTCCGGCCGGTGGGGTTTTCCAAGGAGCAGGCGTTGATTCCTTATCCGCAAAATACCCTGGAAGGTTATCGACACCTGCAGGAGTACTTTGCTTTTCCCGAGAAGTACCTGTTTGTCGACGTTGAAGGTCTGGGTGTGCTGCACACGCTGTCTCACGAGCTGCTCCGGCAGGCGCATGGCATGGTAATGCGCTTTGAACATCGCACTCACGGCCGTGAACCTCAGCGCCCCACCCTGGACAACATAAAGTTGTACTGCACGCCCATCGTCAACCTGTTCAAGCAGGATGCGATTCCTATTCGCCTGGATGGAAAGCAGGATGAGTACCTCTTGGTGCCCGGGGAATATACGCCGGGTAATGCCAGCGTCTTTTCCGTGGATCAGGTCACCGGGTGGCGCCCCGGTGGCTTGGGCTATCAAACCTACGTGCCGTTCGAGTCGTTTGAGCATGACTGCGACACTGAGCCCCTGGCGGCACCGCCCAGTTACAGCATTCGCCAACGCTCGTCGGTTCAACATGCCGGGCTCGATACCTGGATGGGGTTTGGCAACCGCCGCGAACGGGGCCATGAAACCTTGTCGGTCGAACTGACCTGTACTAATTGCAACCTGCCGCGCCAACTGCGTGCGGGTGATATCAATCTGCCCGGTGAGCAGACGCCGGAGTCGTTGACGTTCCGCAACATCACCGCGCCAACGGCGAGCTTCGCACCACCACTGGACCAAGACTATCTGTGGAAGCTCATCAGCAACATGTCGCTCAACTATTTGTCGTTGACCGATATCAATGCCTTGAGAGTGATTCTGGAGTCCTACGATTTGCCGCGTTATTACGATCGCCAGGCGCTGAAGGTCAGCCAGAAAAGAGTGGGCGCCTTGCGCTCCATCCGCCAAGAGCCAGTGGATCGCCTGCACCGGGGGCTGCCCATCCGAGGCGTGCGGATCGACCTGACGGTCGATTCCCAGGGCTTTGTTGGCCAGGGCGACCTGTTTGTATTCGCTTGCGTTCTAAATGAGTTTTTTGCGCTTTATGCCAGCCTCAATTCGTATCACGAGTTGCGGGTCATCAGCACACAAGGAGACGTGTATCTATGGCCATCCCAGATGGGACAGCAACCCCTGCTCTGACTCAGCTTTGTCGCGTTATCCGTGAGTACACGTTATTTCAGGCGGTTCTGCAGGTCACCGAGCATTTGCGCGAGGCCCATCCGCTTTTAGATGACGACGCGCTGTACGACCAGTTGGAATTCCAGGCCAACCCTGGTCTCGGGTTTGCCGCGCACGATATTGACCGGGTGGAGTTCTTTATGGATCAGGGCCAATTGCGCGCGCGCCTGCGTCTGAATGTGTTGGGGTTATTCGGTGCGGGGTCACCACTGCCCGCGTTTTATGGTGAGCAGGCATTCGCCGAGCGCTCGGGTGGCAACCCGACTCGGGATTTCCTCGACCTGTTCCACCATCGGCTGCATCGGCTGATGCTGCCGATCTGGCGCAAGTACCGCTATCGGGCGTGTTTCCGGGCAGGTGCCAACGATAGGTTTTCCGAGCAGATGTTTGCCTTGATGGGGCTAGGCGCAGCTGCGATACGGGGCGTTTGCCAAGTCGATTGCAAGCGCCTGCTGCCTTACCTTGGCTTGCTGAGCTTACGGGTGCATTCGGCGGCGTTGATCGAGTCGGTCCTGCGTTACTACTTCATGCACGAGGCGTTGTTTCTAGAGCAATGGGTTGCACGTACGGTCGAGGTCTGCCAGACGCAGCGCAATCATCTGGGGCGGGCCAATAGCGCTCTTGGCGATGACCTGATCCTGGGGCACCGCATCGCTGACCGCAGTGGCAAGTTCAGGGTGCATGTCCGGGCGCTGTGCTGGGAGCGTTTCCACGATTTCCTGCCCACCGGAAGTGCCTACCAACCACTGCGTTCGCTGGTGCGCCTGACCCTGCGGGACCCCTTGGACTACGACCTGAGCCTGATGTTGGCGCAGGGCCAGATCAAGGCCTTGCATATTGGTGAGAACACGGTTTGCCGCCTGGGCTGGACCACTTGGCTGGCGCATGAACAGGCCGATGGCGTGGTCACGCTGACCCACAATTCATCAGGGATTAATGACCATGACTAATGCGGACCTGCAACAACTGATCGGCGCGCTGTCGGCAAGACCGACACAGTGCTGGCCCTGGCGTGTTTCGACGAGTGCAGCCCATGACCGATAACCTGCTTGGTAAAGAGGCCGACCCGCTGGTTTATGTCGACGCGCTGTCTGCCTGTTTCACACGCTTGGGGTTCGAGCGCGATGAACATTCGTTACTTGAAGGATGCGTTACCGGGGCGGCACGGCTGAGCCAGTGTGAGCTCAGCCAGTTGTATCTGCTGGACGAAGTGTCCGGCCGGCTTGAACTGACCGCTCAACATATGGCCCAGATACCATCGCTCTCCGTTGCGCCTGCGTGTCCCGATCAGTCCCACCAAGGGCTGCTGCACGACACCTTGAACCAGGGCTCTGTCCTGAGTCTGGAGGATGTGCAAGACAGTGGGTATGACACCCGCTTCCTGCCGGCAATGGCGATACCCTGGCGTGCGCTATTGATCGTGCCGCTGCTCAGCCGATGCAAACGTATGACCGGTGTGCTGGTCTTCGCCCGCCAACAGTCGGTCCAGTTGCGAGGCTACGCCTCATCCTTGGGGCATTTGGGCAGCTTCGCCTTGAATCAGTTACTCGCACTGCGCGATATCCAGCCCATCGTTGGCACAAAGCGCAGATGCGACAAACCGTTGGCTGGAACATATGGCTTGATTGGCACCAGTGCGGCAATGGAACAGGCGTGCCGGCTGATCAGTAAAGTACTGCACACGTCTTATACCGTGCTGCTGCACGGTGAGACCGGCACTGGCAAGGAAGTGGTGGCCCGTGCCATCCATGCTGCCGGGCCGCGCAAGGCCAAGGCCTTTGTCGTGCAGAACTGCGCAGCGTTCCCGGAAGGGTTGCTTGAAAGCGAACTGTTCGGCTACCGAAAAGGCGCGTTCACTGGCGCCGAGCGCAATCACGCGGGGCTGTTCGACGCTGCGCATGGCGGTACGTTGCTGTTGGATGAGATCGGCGATATGCCGCTGTCACTGCAAGCCAAGTTGCTGCGGGTACTGCAGGAGGGCGAGGTTCGCCCACTGGGTGCCAGTGCAGCCCATAAGGTTGATGTCCGCATCATTGCTGCCACCCATCGCGACCTCGCGGCGATGGTTGCCGAGGGGCGCTTTCGCGAGGATCTCTATTATCGGCTTGCTCAGTTTCCCATCACTCTACCGGCCCTGCGCGAGCGAGACGGCGATGTACAGCAACTGGCGCGCTATTTCACGGACAAGGTTTGCGAAGCGCTGAAAAGGTCACCTGTCGATTGGTCGAATACCGCCCTTGATCAACTTTCCAGCCACAGCTTCCCCGGCAACATACGCGAGCTCAAATGCCTGGTGGAGCGCGCCGTGCTGTTGTGTGACGACAGCGTGATCCGACCGGAGCATCTGGCGCTGCCAATGACACTGACGCCAGCCGCTACCGATGAAGCGACCCTGCGCCAGCGCATGGAACGAGTGGAGCGCACGTTTTTGCTCGATTGCCTGCACAAGAATCGCGGTAATCGCACCCGTACGGCACGGGAGCTAGGGGTTGCCCGGCGTACGCTGCTCTACCGTCTTGCCCGCTTGAACATTCCCTTTGGCGATGCCAGGGAAGAACGCTGAATGACGCACCTTATTTTCACTATGGGAGAAAGCCGATGCCTGATCGTCCATGGCACATCGTCGTGCTTGTACTGTTTTTGCTGGGTGGCTGTAACGCCAACTATGTATTCGATGACGCTGAGTACCATCCTGTGGGTGACCCACAGGCGATCACTCGTGGCCGCTGAATGGAGGGTCATGAAGATGCAGCTTGTGTTTGAGATCTGCGCGCCCGAGAGCGAAAAGAACGTGCCCCTGGCCCGCAAAGTGTTTGACGTGAGCGGTGGCGTGATCGGCCGCGGCTCGGAATGTGATTGGGTAATACCTGACGCCAGCCGCGTGCTCTCCAGCCACCATGGACTGGTCGCATACCGCGAGGGCCGCTATTTCCTCACGGATATCAGCCGCAACGGAATCAGGGTGGCAGGGAGTCATGAGCGCCTGCGCAAGGGGCACGCGCGATTGATCAGTGATGGCGAAGTGTTCGAGTTGGGAGCGTTGACGATACGTGCGCGCTTGCTGGAGCCACCGCAACCTGCTGGCGGCCTGCAGGCCGCCTCGGCAGTAACGATCCCTGAAGACGCCTTCCTCTCGCTGGGCCCTTCGCATCAGTTGGACCTTGATTGCCGTATGCATGCCTTTTCGCAGGATCTGGAGGCATTGAACGAGTCCGCCGATGAGCAGCAAGTGTGGACGGATCGCTACGGGGCTGACCGGGAGCACGTGGTCTTCCCTCGTCGGGAAGAACCTGCGGTAGAGGTTGCTACGGTACAGGCAGCGATGACTGTGCCGACTGATGAAGAGTTCTGGCCACAATTTGCAGCAGCCTTGGGCCTGGACCTGAATACGCTCGATCAACCGGGTCGGCAAGCACTGGCGATCAAGGTGGCGCGCTTATTTCGCTTGACGATCGAAGGGCTGCAACAAAGTTTGCGCACCCGTGACGAATTGAATAACGAGTTGGATACAGCGCCGTTCGGCAGCCATGGTGTGGGCCTTAATCCCTTGAAAGCGTGTAGCGACATCGATGCTGCGGTAGCTGCGATGTTGGATATAAGTGCGTTAGGTCAGATGCCCGCTGTACAGGCTATTACCCAGGCTCACCGGGAACTGCAAGCGCATCAGATCGCACTGTTGGCCGCCTGTCAAAGCACCTTGCGCAACGCCCGTGCGGCCTTTGAGCCCAGCTATCTGTTGGGATGCTTCGAGTCCTCGGGCAAGTCGGTCGGGTTTTTCTCGGATGGTGGGCATTGGCGTGCATACCAGCGTCATTACCAGCGTCTGGTGGCGCAAGAGCGATTGAATGATCGTCCTTTGGGGGGCGACTTCGCCAAGGCCTATGAGGAGCAGGTGCGCCTGATCTCCAGCCTGCATATTGATTTTCCAGGATAATGCTCATGTACCGAGTCACCCTTGCTTTGCTGTTGCTCATGTTCGGGCTATTGGCGGGTTGCAGCGCCGCCTCGCCTTTTTCTAAGCTGACCAAGCTAGACATGGCGCTGACCGCCAGTGAACTCGTCAACCCGGATCTGCATGGCCGCCCCTCGCCAGTTGTGGTGCAGTTGATTGAACTGCGCCAGGGCGTCGCTTTTGAACATGCCGACTTCTTCGGTCTGTATGGCAATGCGCAGCAGACGCTGTCCAAGGACTGGGTAAACAGCGACGAACTTGAATTGCGCCCTGGGGACCGCCTGGGGCTCAAGCTTCGTATCGGACCTGACAGTCGTTTCGTGGGGGTGCTGGCGGCTTATCGAGACCTGCCCAATGTCCAGTGGCGGCTACTGATCCCGCTGACCGTGCAACAACGTAACCGTGCTGATCTGGTATTGGATCAGACGGGTATACGCGTTGCTGGCTCACTCGCCGGCCTGGAGGCGCAGTGACATGCAGGCTCAGAAAGTTATCTGGCAAGAAGGCATGCTGTTGCGGCCACAGCACTTGCAGCACAACGACCGTTATTATCATCAACAACTCACCCAGACGCGCTTGTTGGGCAGTGATACCTGGGGCTTGCTCACGCTGGAACTCAATTTGCAGTACCTCAAGCTGGGCAAGCTGGTGGTCAACCAGGCCAGCGGCGTTTTGCCGGACGGTAGCCTGTTTGAGTTGAGCGCCGGGATGGAACCTCTGGTGTTGCAGATACCAACCGACGCGCGCAGACAAGGCGTTTTCCTGGCGCTCCCGTTGGCCAGTGGCAGCCACCTTGAAGTTCGCCAGCCAAGACAGAGTGATGTGCTGGCACGCTACGTCAGCTGCGAAGTGGAAGTGGGAGATGCCAATGCGGGTGTGGATACGCGTTGCCGGATCAACTGCGCACGTCCCGACTTACGTCTCCTGTTGGGCGAACAACCGCATGACGAGCACTTCGTCAAACTCAAGATTGCCCAGGTACTGGACGCCACCGGCGAGGGAGGAGTGAACCTGGATACAGCGTTCATCCCTACGTTCATTTTCGTGCAGGAGCATGGGTACGTGGCGTCGTGTCTCAAGGAGGTGATCGGCCTGCTTGTCAGCAGGGGCGATGCCATCGCTGAACGTATTCGTGGCGAGAGCACGACCGCAGGCACACAAATCGCTGACTTCCTGATGCTGCAAGTAATCAATCGTACCGAGTTGGAGCTTCGCCACTGCCTGAGCCAGGCCCAGGTGCGGCCCGAAGCAGTGTTCCGTGCGCTGGTGTCGCTGCTCGGTGAGTTATCAACGTTCGCCAGTGACAGTAAGCGTGCGCAGTTGAACGTTCATTACCAACACGGTGATCAGGGCGCCAGTTTTCGTGGGCTGATGGAGCAGGTGCGCTTGGTGCTGTCTGTGGTGCTGGAGCAACAGGCGATCAAGTTGGCTTTGCAGCCGCGCCAATATGGCGTCCTGGTATGCCCAGTCAGCGAGTTGAAATTGCTTGGTACGGCCACCTTCATTTTGGCGGCCACTGCGCAGTGTGAGGCGCAGGAGCTGCGCCAGCGTCTGCCGGCACACCTGAAAGTCGCGCCGGTTGAGCGCATACGTGAATTGGTCAACCTGCACTTGGCCGGTATCAAGGTCAAGCCGTTGCCAGTGGCGCCGCGACAGATTCCATTTCATGCCGGCAAGACCTACTTCATGCTCGATATGAGTGCCCGTGATATCGCACAACTGGAGCAGTCAGGTGGTTTCGCTTTCCACGTAGGAGGTGAGTTCGCCGGGCTTGAACTTGACTTCTGGGCCATCAGGAATTGAATGCCATGGAAAGTGAATGCACTCAAGATGAAAAAACCGTCCTGCTCGACCGGGAAAGTCATGGGCCAGCCCAAGGACCCTTAACGGACTTCCCGTCGCCGCCGCGTTATGAGCAGCTGGAAGATCGCATGATCTACGCCGGCCTCAGGCTCGATACGCAAAGCTTCCAGGTTGGGCTCAACCCTATAGTCGACGCGGCCTGGGCGGTATTGTCCGAGGTCGTAGGGCTCAGGCGCTGTTCTGGCCGTGAAAGTTGGGACACGCTCAACGAGCGGTTGTCGTTGGCTGTCAATCAATTTGAAACCCACGCTTTGCAGGGCGGCGTGGAAAGCAGCCAGATAATATCGGCGCGTTATGTGTTGTGCAGTGTGATTGACGAGGCGGTCTTGATAACTCCGTGGGGGGCGCAGAGCGAGTGGTCGAAAAAGAGCCTGTTGAGCCGCTTTCATAACGAAACCTTCGGGGGCGAAAAAGTTTTCCAACTGCTGGAGCGGCTGTCGCGCGACCCCCTCAAGCACCTGGCGATGCTGGAGCTTTTGTACCTGTGCCTGTCTTTGGGGTTCGAAGGCAAATACCGGGTCATGGAGCGGGGCGCGTCACAACTTGAGGCTGTTCGTGATGCCTTGTATCGCCAGATCAGGCATGTACGTGGGGAACCTCTGAAGGCGCCGCTACTGCCTGTCATACAGGGGAAGGACCTGCACAAGCGGATCCGTGTCATTCCCGTCACCTGGTGTGTGGCATTCACCCTGAGCTGTTTGTTGGCTCTGTATACAGGATTTGCCTGGGTACTGAGCAAGGAGCGATCGAATGCACTGCAACCCCTTCAATTCTCGGCGTCGGACCTGATTCGTACGCCCTTGTAAACGCTGGAGCAATGAATGAGCGCATTCTTCAAAAGGATGGGCGCCGTGCTGGGCAGGGTTTGGGTTTGGAGCCTCCTGCTGGCGCTTTCCTGTGCGGCACTCGTGTGGTTTTTAGGGCCGCTGTTGGCAGTGGATGACTATCGTATCTGGCAGGGGACGACTGCTCGCCTGCTTACCATCAGCATCGTGTTTTTACTGTGGGGGCTGGTGATAGCGCTTACGGATACTGGTAGTGCTACCAGGCGCCAAAGGCCCCCGCGTCAGCAGCCGTTGAAGTGGGTTGAGGATGAGCGCCGTCAGGTAAGCGCTCGATTCAAAAACGCTGTGCATCTGCTGAAAACATCCAGCCATTATGGCGTGCATAACGCACGCTGGCGCGATGATCTGCCGTGGTACCTGTTGATCGGCGAGCAGGGCAGTGGCAAAACGCAGTTACTGGCTGCCGCCGGCTTGCCGTTGGCGCTCGACCCTGCCCAAAGTCGGCCAATGGGCAGTAGCGTTCATTGTGATTGGTACTTCGCCGCCACAGGCGTACTCGTCGACACGCCGGGGCGCTACCTTACCCAGCCTGACAGTTTAGTGGATGCCGCAGGTTGGGCAACCCTGCTCAATCTGCTCAGATGGCGGCGCCGAGTGCGTCCGCTGAATGGTGTGGTGGTGACGCTGTCGGTCGACACGTTGTTGAGCATCAACGAGTACGACCTGGATCATCACGCACGCCGTGTGCACTCACGTTTGCAGGAGATCCAGCAGACGTTGCATGTGGATGTGCCGATCTACCTGGTTTTGACCCAGGCCGATCGGTTGTCGGGATTCGCTGAGTTCTTCGACCTGCCCCACGCAGAGAGTGCTGACAGCTTGCTTGGGCAGCACTTGGACGCCCATGTCGAGGATACTGACACTACGCAGGTTCGCCGGGCGGTCGAGCGATTGTTAGAGCGCTTGAATAGTGAGCTGATCGGGCGATTGCACCAGGAGCGCAATGTCGAGCGCCGGGGGCAGATGCTGGGATTCCCCCAGCAGGTGGCACGAATAGGTGAACGCGTGAATCTGTTCGCTGAAATGGCGTTTTCCTCTCATCGCTACCAACCCATCAATGGTCTGCGAGGGATTTTCCTGACCTGCGCCGATGGCCGGCACCCGCGATTTGTGCAGGGCCTGTTCAGCCAGGCAATCTTTGCCGAAGCCGACCTCGCGGGCTTGCAGGCCGAGGAACGACAGCGAATCCGTTGGCGCCAGGGGTTGCAAGCGATGGCCGTAGCCTTGGTTATTGGCGGTGTCGGCGGGCTGTGGTGGCACAGTTATGCCGTCAACCATCAACGACTGGCGCAGTTGGCGGCACTGGTAGCTCTCCCGCCGCTTGGCTCGCAAGCCAGCGATGACAGCACGGCGCTGTTGGCGCTGTTGGATACGCGGCTGGCGGCGACCCGGGTTTTTCCCAGGTCGGCAGATGTGCGCCTGGTCGAGCACGTTGGGCTGTATCAGGGCGAGCTGAGTCGGCCCAGTGTCGAACACGCCTATGAGCAGGCACTGCACCAGCAATTGCTGCGTTGGATAACCGCCCAACTGGACGAGCAGGTATATGCCAGCCTGGGAGATCGGGACCGGCTATTGGACAATCTGCGCGCGTATTTGATGCTCAACGTGCGCGAGCGCCGTGAGGCTGCTTGGCTGGCACAACATATGGCGAGACTCTGGTCGGAGCGTTTTGCCGGGGACCTGTCGACACAGAAGCGCCTGAATGATCACTTTGCGCGGCTGCTTGAGCGCCCGTTTGTCGGGCCGCTCAACGAGGAACGGGTGGCTCAGGCTCGCGAAGCACTGAGGGGCGAGTCATTGGCCGACGTGGTGTATCGGGTACTGCGCGAACAAGCCCGCGACCTGGAACCCTTGCGCTTGGCCGAGGGCAATGTATTCGCTGGTATCGCGCCCTCCGTACCGGGTTTCTATACCAAAAGGTATCTGCAGTACTTTGAGACGCAGGGCCCGCGGTTGGTTGACACCATTGCCCGGGATAACTGGGTGCTCGGTGAGGGTACCGACCTGGGCCATCAAGATTTGAGTCGGCTGATGGCGCAATTGCAGCAGCGCTATTTCAGTGAATATGCCGATGCCTGGAGCGATGTTCTCGGCCGTATCACGCTGCAAGAGACCGACAGCCTACGCCAGGACGCCGAGCAGCTCATGAGCCTGACTTCGGCCCAGTCCCCTTTGATTCGGTTGTTGCAACAGCTGCGTGAAAACACGCGTTTGCTGCCAGGTCATGAGCTGCTCGATAAAGCAGTGCAACATCCTGCAGACGTGGCCAAGGCGGCGCTGGTGGCTGGGCCAGTGGCGTTTGCTGATGCTGCGCGGCGGGCGCTGCAACAAAAATTCGAGCCTTTGCATCAATTGCTGGATGAGCAGAACAACCCCGGAGCAGAGTTGACCCAGGCTTTGCGTCAGTTGGATGAACTGCACTTGCAACTGACGGCATTGAACCGTGACAGCGCACCCGAGCAGGCAGCCTTCCTGCGTGCCCGGCAGCGTATGGAGGGGCAGCAGGATGTGCTGGGTAGCCTGCGTGATGCCGCTGCGCGTCTGCCGCTACCCGTTGCCGGCTGGCTTGAGGGCCTGGCCGACGAGAGTTGGCGGCATTTGCTGGAGCAGGCCTATGTGCACGTCAACCAACGCTATCAGAGCGATGTGCGTAGCCCTTACGCCAAGGCAATTGGACGACGTTACCCGTTCCATGCCAACGCGAGCAATGACGTAGCCCTTCATGATTTTCAGGAGTTCTTCAAGCCACGAGGGGTGATGGCGCGCTTTTATGAGAACTACCTGCGGCCTTTCATCAGTGTCGACGGCACTCGCTACCGATTGAGTGGGCTGGATGGCCAGAGCTTGCCGGTTTCGCGTTCGCTGTTGGAGCAATTGACAAAAACCCAGGCCATACGCCGCGGTTTTTTTACCGAGGACACGGAGGAGTTATCTGTGCGGTTTACCGTGGCGCCCTACAGCCTGGACCCATCGATCAGTCGTGCGATTCTGCGCGTGGGTGACCAGCAATTGGAATATCGCCACGGTCCCATCGTACCCGTGGCGTTCCGTTGGCCCACCGATGCAGACAATGGGCGCAGCAGTCTCGTCCTGGAGAAAGGCACCGAGCAGCGACCCTTGGGAATCGAGAAGAACACAGGGGCTTGGTCACTGTTCCGGTTTCTGGACCAGCTGCAGAGAGAACCCGCCAGTGGGCAAAATGCTCAGGTTTTCAAGGCAGACCTCGCCGGCCTGCGCGTCACTTACCTGCTGACCAGCCAACGCACACCTGTCCCGTTTGATGTGGATACATGGCGCACCTTTCGCTTGCCGGAGCAACTGTGAAGATGGCAGCCCCCTGGCGCAGCGCTGGTCGTACGCAGCAGGGGCAGGCGCGGCTGCGCAACGAGGATGCATTCCTGGACGACCCGCGCCGAAGCTGCTGGGCGGTTGCGGACGGCATGGGCGGGTATCGCAACGGGGATGTCGCCAGCCAATGGGTGGTCAGGCAGTTGGCAGCCGTGTCGGCTCAGGGCAACCTTGATCAGCGTATCCAGGCCGTTCGCAGCTGTTTGCAAGGCGTCAACCAAGGGTTGAGGCGTGCATGGACAGAACCTGGCGCACCTGGTGACGCGACGATGGGCAGTACCGTAGTTGCACTGCTGCTGGAGAAAGGCCGGGCGGCTTGTCTCTGGGCGGGAGACAGTCGCTGCTACCTATGGCGCGGGCAGAGTCTCTACCAATTGTCGAAGGACCATTCGTTGCTGCAGCGGCTCATGGACGAACGTCACCTCAGCGTCGCGCAAGCCCAGGCCTACCCCGATGCCAGGGCCTTGACCCGAGCCGTGGGCGCGGGTTCGCGGTTGCACCTTGAGGCATTGGAACTCAGTACCCGCCCAGGGGATGTATTTTTATTATGCAGTGATGGTTTGTATCAGGCCCTCAGCCATGTGGACCTGGGACGGGCGTTGAGTATGCAAACGCCCCAGCAGGCGGTGGATCGGCTATTTGCAGGGGCGTTGCGCAGGCCGGTACACGATGACCTGACTGCGGTTGTCGTGCAGCCTTGAGCGCGTCCCCACAAGCCTTGCGTCTGCTGGTTGGGCGTTATCACCTTGAGCATGTCTTGGGCAGAGGGGGTATGGGCGTTGTGTACCGTGCGCGCGACCTGCTGCACGAGCAATTAGGCGAGCGCTGTTCGAACGTGGCGCTCAAGCTGGTGGACGAATCCATTTCCCAATGTCCCGATGCGCATGTGTTGTTGTACAACGAGTTTGCGTTGACCCGCAGCCTTCGGCACGACCGCGTGGTACGGACGTTCTCGTTCGAAGTCGACACACACAGCCAGGTCGCGTTCTTCACCATGGAGTTGTTGCAGGGGCTGACCCTGGACCGTCTGCTGCTGGAATGCCCTTATGGGTTGCCCTGGCGCGAATTGCAACCCATCGCCTTGCAGTTGCTGGATGCCTTGGTCTACACCCACCAGCAAAACGTGCTGCACGGTGACGTCAAACCAGCCAATGTCATGGTGGGCGAGGAGGGCGTGCGCTTGTTCGACTTTGGGCTGGGCCATGCCGCCGGGCAGGCTGGGGTGGGTTTGCCGAGTGTCAGCCGCAGTCGTTTCAATGCCTGGACACCTGCCTACGCAGCCCCGGAACTGTTGGCCGGCGGGGCGTTGACTGCGGCCGCCGACTTGTACGGCGTGGCCTGCATCCTATACGAACTGGCCCATGGCAAGCGTGTTGGCGAACGTTGCGCAATGGACCGACTGTCCCGGCCTGCGCAGTTGCCCAGGCATTGCTGGACGGCGTTACAGGCTGCGCTGGCGGTGGACCCGCAGCACCGAAGCATAACGGTCGCCGAGTTGCGCCAAGTCATGGGGCGCAACCGGCCACGCTGGCGCTTGTAGGGAAGAGGTCAAACGGCCAAGCCGTGCAGCTGACAGTACTCCAGCCATTCCATGCCCGCCATCTGTGCGACTTCTTTATGCACTTCACGGCGCTGGGCCTCGAAGGCTTCGGTGGAATCGGCCGTCAGCTTGAGGGTCAATTCCCAGGCGAACAGCTGCTGCTGTTCAGCGTGTGCCTCGAAGGCCTCATGCAGGCGTTCGGCGCGATACTGCGCCAGGGTTTCGCCCCTGGCCTGGGCTACCAGCGGGTTAAGACTGTCCAACTCGGCAGCGACCTGCGGTTGTTCGCGCAGGAACCTGTCCAGTGCAAGCTGATAAGTATCGTTAGGTGCCGACACAGGTAGACACCTTAACGCGAAGGATGAGAGCTGCCATCGGACGTGCGTGCGTTGAGGTGATGGCGGGCACGCTTGCGCGACCTGCGTCGCATCCAGTTCTGCAACGGCGCCAGCAAGAAAAACATCAGGTAGGCGATCAGCACCAGCGTCAGGTCTACCCAGGTTTCAGCCACAGGCCCGGTAAACAATTCAATGACGTTCTTGATCACAAACAGCAACACCACGCTGCACAACCACAGCACAATGGTGACGAATAGAGGACGCATGTTACTTGAGCGCTTGTCTTGCATAGTGAGGTTCTCTCCTTTGGCCTGTTGTCGTTCCAGGCAAGATTCCCTGAGTGCGTACCCATTATCAGACAGGTTGTAACATCGTTTAACACGCACAAACCGTGCGGATGATACCGACTCAGACAGCCTTAGGGGATGATTCAAGTCAGAAAGTTCGTTAAATCTGTAGGGAATTATCCTGGCAGCCCGGCATTCACTGGTAAAAAGCCGGGTTGGGACGGGGATAAAGGCTTTCGCTTCGGCTATCAGGGCGTGTAGCGTTAGCGGTGTTTCCGGCCGCTGATCTTCAGCGGCAGTCGGTGACAGGCAGAGGACGGCCCATGGCGCACACCCTGTTCAAACTTTTCCTGACTCAGCGCCTGGCGGTCCTGGCCAGCACGGAGTCGTTGCGTGCAATTCGTGAGGGGCTGCTGTGGATTCTGCCGTGCCTGTTGGTGTCCGCCGGCTTCCTGATTCTGTCCGAGTGCGCCCTGGCGCTGGGGTTCGATCCCCAAGTGGTGAGTTTCCTGGCGGGGTTGCATAAACAGATCAGTTCGGTGATCCCACTGCTGGTCGCGGCCTCCATCGGTTATATGTTGGCGATTCAACACCGTCTGCCACAGCTGCCGGTTGCCTTCCTGTGCCTGGCCCATGTGGTGGTCGCCACCTTCGTGCTGCGTGAGTACCCGCGTGCTTCGGCCACATTCCTCCTGTTTATTGCCATTGCTTCGCCCTTGATCAACGTGCCGGCCATTGCCTGGCTGCACCGCTTTCGCTGGACACGCCTGGTCAACCAGGACCTGGTCGGCCATAACCTCAAGGGTACCATCAACATGGTGATACCCGGCGCACTCACGGCCTTGTCGTTGGTGACCGTGTTGTCGTTGCTGCTGTTGATCCCCCATGTGGCGCAAATCCAGGGGCCGCAGGTGCTTGATGCGTTGCAGACGCCTTACGGCAGCGGGTTGTTTGTGACACTGATGAATTCGCTGCTGTGGTTCTTCGGCATTCACGGCGTGTATGCCATGCAGCCGTTATTCGATGCCCTGGACCAGGCCGTGGCGCTCAATGGCGCAGCGTTGGCGGCGGGCGAGCCGGTGCTGTACTTGCTCAATAACGGCTTGCTGGGCAGTTTTGCGTTTATCGGTGGTTCGGGGGCAACCTTATGCCTGCTGCTGGCGATCCTGCTGTTTTCCAAAAGCCAGTCCATGCGCTTGCTGGCGGTGGCGAGTTTGCCGTTGTCGTTATTCAATGTGAGCGAGGTGCTGTTGTTCGGTTTGCCGATCATCCTCAACCCGCGCCTGTTTATACCGTTTCTACTGGTACCGGCGTTCAACGCGATGGTGGCGTTGATGGTGGTGCAACTGGGCTGGGTATCGCCGGCGGTGGCCAGCGTGCCGTTTACCGCCCCGGTGCTGCTCAATGCATACCTCAGCACCCACGGCGACGTGGCGGCGGTGGTGTTGCAGATCGTTCTGCTGGGGGCCGGGACGCTGGTGTATGCGCCCTACGTGAGAGCGATTCATCGCCAGTCCAGCGATGGCAGCACGGTGTATCTCAAATCTTTGGACATGACGTTCCGCGGCCTTGAGGAAAAAGGCCGTCTGCTAGAGTTCGACCCGGTGCTGGCCACCCACCAGACATTGGCCCGCCAGGCGGCTGAGTTGAACCGCATCCAGCAGATCAGCGATTACGAGTTCTATCTTGAGTTTCAACCCCAGGTCTCCACCCGCACCGGTTTGTGCACCGGGTGCGAGGCGCTGATGCGCGCCCGGGACAGCCAGGGCACGGTGCATTCGCCGTGGGAGTTCCTGCAATGGCTGGCGCACGCCAGGCTGATGCCGGACGTGGATGTGTGGGTGGCATCCCAGGCCGTGCGCCAGTATCAGAAATGGCAGAAGGTGGGTTTTGAACTGCCGATGACCATCAATATTTCCAGCACCACACTAAAGGATGCCGCCTATGGCGACCGCCTGGTGGAAATTCTGGGCCAGGCCCGTGGGCAAGTTTCAGTGGAAATTACCGAAGACGCACTGGTCAGCGACATCCCGGCCACCCGCCAGACCATCCAGAAGTTGCAAGCCATGGGGGCCAAGGTCTATCTGGATGATTTTGGCACTGGGTTTTCTGCGTTGAGCTATCTGCACCAGTTTCCTGTGGATTTCATCAAGATCGACCGCAGTTTTGTGGTTGCCCAGCACGACCCTAAAGGGGCCCAGGTGCTCACCGGTATGTTGCGCTTCTGCGAGGCCCTGGACCTGGGCGTGGTAGTGGAAGGGGTCGAGACGGCTGAGCAATTGGCGTTCTTGAGTAACGGGCCTGAATTGTTTATCCAGGGCTGGTATTTCAGCAGGGCACTGCCTGGGGATCAGTTGCCGCGCTTTGTGCTTGAGCGCAGGGCGTTGGTCTGATGACCGACCCTATCTACCTGGCACCCCGATCCAACTGTGGGCGCTGGCTCGCCGGCGACGGCCATAGGTAACTACACAACTTTGGTGCGACGCTGGACCTGTGGCGAGGGAGCTTGCTCCCGTGACGGACTGACAGCCGACGCTGATCTAACTGACGCACCGCGATCTAAATGTGGGAGCTGGCTTGCCTGCGAAGACGGCCTGACAGCCGATACAGTTGGATCGTGTACATATCCATTCTTGCGGTAACGGCTACTTAGGGCTCCGCCCTGAGGCCATCACCTCCCATCGCCAAGCCTTGAAAGAATTTTCCTACAGGTGTTGACCTTGCCACTACGGGAACCTTTAGGCTTTTTTCCGAGTATGTCCAACCACAAAAACAAGATTCAGGGGTTATCAATGGATACTGCTACCCTGCAACAACGCTCGGATTCCGATCTGTTCACCACCGCCTCGCGGCTGATGACGAATGCCTTGGAACCCGGCGCCAACTACACCCAGGTCACCCGCGCGCTGGAAGCGCTGCTCGCACTGACTCGACAAGGCCTGTCGGGAGACGCTGGCGCCTACGCGCACTATCAGTCAGCCTTGCTGCAATTGCACATTCCAGGTGACCCGCGCACCGAGCCGACCCGGCGCTGGATGGCCAGCGAGGTCTACCGCGTCGAAGATGAGTTCGCCGCCGACGTGCCGGGCTTCACCGCGTTGCCGGTGGAGGAGTTCCGTCAACAGGTCGACGCTGAAATCGCCGCACGTAGCCGGGTCAACCACCCGATGTCGGTACACCTGTTCCAAGGTACGCCGCCGGTGCAGGATGTGCGCTTCTTCCTGGAGCATCACTGGACCCGTTCCTACAACTTCTACAGCCTGCTGGCCGAACTGGCCTTTCGCTTCGAAGCCATCGAGGACGCCTCGGTGTTTTACCGCAACCTGTACGGCGAAGCAGGGGCTGAGACACCGGAGCGTTCGCACCCGGCGATGCTCGCCCATCTGATGGAGTATTTCGATATTCCGCTGGCCATCGACTTCCCCGCGTTGCATGCGCTGGAAAAGGCCTACCTGAATAATCGCATTCGCTGTGTGCGCCACACGGATGTCGCCTGGGGCCTTGCGCTGCTGTATGCGGTGGAGTCGGTCAGTTGCGTCAACCATCGGCGCATCTACGAGCTGTTGCAGCGCCTCGACGTTCCAGAGCAGCCCAGCGAATTCCACCGCTTGCATGGCACCCAGGATGAAATCGACACCGAGGAAATGTGGGCACTGATTGCCAAGTTCGCCAGCGAGGAGGGCTTTCAGCGCACTTTCATGCGCGCACTCAAGCGCCACTTCGAAATCAACAAAGCCTACTTCGACAGCCTGTGGCAGCAGATGCAGGCCCAACGCCTGTCTGCCTGAACGACCTGCGATCCGAAAACAAAAATAATGGAGCACATGATGAGCCCGCATAATTTTTCCCTGCCGCAATTGCAGAATATTCACACGCCCGAAGCCCGTCTGTTGGCGGAAGCCTTGAAGCCGGACGCGACGTTCAATCGCATCGAAATTGCCGCCAATATGCTGCGCGCCCTGTGCGAGACCGGCCAACGTGGCGACGCCGCGAATGCAGCGCAGTGCCAGCAATTGCTGTACATCCTGTCGCTGAGCGATGACGTGGCCACCGCCTCGACCCGGCGCTGGCTGGCCAATGCCGTCTATAGCGTGCAAGAGCGTTTCATGCCGTCAGCCGACCTGGCATCACCCTTGTCCGAGGCTGGTTTCCAGCAACGCCTGGAAGAGCAGATTGCCGCGCAGTCGCGGGAAAACCATCCGATGTCGCAGTATGTGTTTGAAGGCAAAGCCTCTCGCGAGCAACTGCAGGTGTTTTTGCGCCATCAATGGTTCCGCACGTACCGCCTGTACCGGGATGCCGCCGACCTGCTGGTCAACCTGACCGATGTGGACGAGGCGGCCGCCCTGGCGCGTTATCTCTACGGCGAGTTGGGCGAAGAAGACGAGCGGCGCTCCCACCCCCGCCTGTTGGCCAAGCTGCTTGCCGCCGTGGGCCTGAATGCCGATTTCGAGGCGCTCTCGACGATGCCCGAGGAAATCGCCTACCTCAACAACCGCGCACGCTGTTTCCGCAACCCCGATGTCGGCTGGGGCCTGGCGGTGTTCTACATCACCGAACTGGTGGTGCCGGGCAACCACGGCAAGCTGTACAACGCCCTGCGCAATGCGGGCTTGAGCCAGGATGATGCGGAGTACTACGAAGTGCATATCAGCCTGGTGCCGCCGCGGGCCAAGCGTGAATGGGCACTGATCTCACGGCGTATTCCGGACCTCGGGTTCCAGAACGCGTTCCTGACGTCTTTGGCCGAGCACTTCCGGCTGGAGCGGGCTTACTACGATGCAGTCTGGGAAGAAGTACAGCGCGTGAAGTAGCCCTCCCTGGACAACCCGAGTAACTCGACATGCCAAGTCATATCACTGAATCCCGTATCCACGGGGGCGCTTACTCGTCCCCGGAATTTGCTGCGATCTTCTCTGATGCCAATCAGGTGCAGAAGTGGCTCGATGTTGAAACAGCGCTGGCGGCGACCCAGGCGCAGATGGGCCTCATCCCCCACGAGGCCGCCCGGGAGATTGCCCGAGTAGCCAGCGTGGAACTGCTGGACCTCGACGCGTTGGGGCGCGAAGGCCTGGAAACCGGGCACATCCTGGTGCCGACCCTGCGCGCATTGCAGGGGTTATGCGCCGATGGGCTGGGCGAATACGTGCATTACGGCGTGACCACCCAGGACATCCTCGACACCGGGCTGATCCTGCAAATCCGCGATGCCTGGGGCCTGGCGGTGCAGCGCTTGCGCGGGATCCGTGGGCATCTGCTCACGCTCGCCCTGCGCCATAAGCACACGCCGATGGTCGCCAGGACCCATGGTCAACACGCACTGCCCACCACGTTCGGCTACAAGGTGGCGGTGTGGGTCGATGAGATTGATCGACACCTTGAACGCTTCGAAGAAGCCTACGCCCGGGTGATGGTCGGCAACCTGACCGGCGCCGTGGGCACCCTGGCCGGGCTTGGCCCGCAGGGTTTGGAAGTGCAGCGCCGTACCCTGGAAAGCCTCGGCCTGTCGGCACCGTTGAGCAGTTGGCACAGCGCCCGCGACCGAATCCTGGAAGCAGCGTGGTTGCTGGTGCAGGCGTCGGCGACGTTGGGCCGTGTCGCCAATGAGATCTACCACCTGCAGCGCACCGAGATCGACGAAGTGCGCGAGGGGCGGCGAGCAGGGCAAGTGGGGAGTAGCACCATGCCCCACAAGCAAAACCCATCGACGGTGGACCTGATCAGCGCGCTGTCGCGGCTGGTGCGCGCGCAGATGGTTGCGCTGACCGACGCCGCTTTCCAGATGCACGAGCGTGACGGCACCACCTGGCGCATCGAATGGGCGGCCTTACCCGAGCTGTTCATTTACGCCGGTGCGTTGCTCGCTCGTATGGAAGGCTTGCTGCAGGCTGGGCTGCAGGTGCGTGAAGCGCGCATGCGCAGCAACCTGGACTTGCTGGGCGGGCTGATCCTGTCGGAGCGCGTGATGCTTGCGCTGGCGCCTCGGTGTGGCAAGCAGACGGCCCATCATCTGGTGCACGACATCGCCCTGCAGGCCCAGGACGCGGGCGTTTGCTTTCGCGACGCGCTGCTTGGCGACCCTCGGCTGCGCGGTTGTTTCAGCGCGCAAACGCTCGATGACTTGCTTGACCCGACAGCCTACACAGGGCTGGCGGCCGAGATGGTCGATCTGGTGGCAACTAAAGCACGACCTCGCGCTTCAGGCGATGGCGCTGAAGCAGTGATGGCAACCCAAGGCAATATCAGTCAGTCCCTGTACGCTACGGAGGGTATGTGATGGATGCGCAAACATTGGAAAAGACAGCCCGTGCGTCTTGCACCGCACGTTCGGACCACCCGGGCTTTGATCATGACGGCGAGCAATGCCGCCACGAACACAGCCACATCCTCGATTCGAAAACCCACGGTTCGGGTTATGCCGGCCCGCAGAGCCGCAAGATCTTCTGCAGTCATTGTCGCCTGCAACGTTGGCTGGACGTGGAAGCTGCGCTGGCCATGGCCCAGGCCGATGTCAACATCATCCCGCGCGAGGCGGCCCTGGAGATCGAAAAGGCCGCGTTGCTATCGGGCATCAATGTGCGCCAACTGGCCGAGGGCGTGGCTGCCACTGGGCATTCGCTGATGCCATTGCTGAGCGCCCTGCAAAAAAATTGTAGCCCCAGTGCCCGTGAATACGTGCATTACGGCGCTACCACCCAAGACATCCAGGACACCGCCCAATCCCTGGAGATGCGCGATGTTCTTGATGCGATGGATCAGGCCCTGGAGACTTTGCTGGGCAAGTTGTCGACCCTGGCCGATGCGCACCGTGACTCGCTGATGGTCGCCAGGACACACTCGATTCCCGCTTTGCCGACCACCTTCGGGCTGAAGGTCGCCGGCTGGATCGATGAGCTGTTGCGCCACCGGCAGCGCTTGGCCGAAGCCCGCCAGCGTGTACTGGTGGTGCAACTGTTCGGCGGGGTCGGCACCATGGCGGCGTTCGGCCCGGACGCCATGCCGATGCTGGAGCGTTTTGCCCAGCGGTTGTCGCTGCAAGTGCCCCTGACAGGCTGGCATGTGTCCCGTGACCGCGTTGCGGAGTTCGTCAGCACCCTGGCCATGGTCACCGCCTCGCTGGCCCGCGTAGCCGATGAAATCCGTACGCTCAATCGTTGGGAAATCGCTGAAGTGGAAGTGGGCTGGAGCGACCAGCAGATCGGCAGCAGCACCATGCCGCACAAACGCAACCCCGAAGGCTGCGAGCAGGTGGTGGTGTTGGCACGGCTGGCCAAGGCCCAGGTCATGCTCGCGCTGGACGCGATGATTCTTGAGCATGAGCGCGATTACCGCGGTACGCGCTTGGAGTGGTGCGCGGTCGCGGACGTTTCCCACTATGCGCTGATGGCGCTCTCGATTCTGACCGAGACCATCGATGGGCTCACCGTGAATGTGCAGAAGATGGAAGGCACCGCCCAGGCCTATGGCGATGCCATCTGCACCGAAGCGGTGGTGTTCGAAATGGCGCGCAAGCTGGGCAAGAGCAGCGCCTACCAGATCATCTTCGAAGTATCCCAGGCCAGCCAGCGCAATCACGTGTCGATCCGCGAGGCAATCGAGGCCGATGCGCGGGTGCTTGCGGTCATGAATGACGGCGCCCTGGCCCGGCTGTTCGAGCCCCGTACGCACCTGGGCATGTCCGGGCGCATCGTTGACAACGTGCTGGCCAAACTCGCTGGCCACTAACCATTGATCTCTGAACAGATTCGCAAATTCATCAAGGAGCGACAGATGTCCAACGTTATGGAAGTTGATAAAGCCAAGGTCCAGCAGTTTTCGGCGCGCATCATGGAGGATTACGGCAACACGCTGCGCGGCGCCATGCTGTACATCGGCGACCAGCTCGGTTTGTTCAAGGCTTTGGCCGACGGCCAGGCGGTGACCCTTGAAGAGTTGGCGCACAAGACCGGCTACAACGCACGTTACTTGCGCGAATGGCTGGGCAGCATGGCCACCGGCAATTATGTGACCTACGACGCGCAAACCCGCCGTTACCAAATGCCCGCCGAGTTTGTGCCGGTGCTGGCCGATGAAGACTCGCCGTATTTTGCCGGTGGCATTATCCAGCTGAGCGTGCCGTTCGTGAGCATGGCGCCCAAGGTCATCGAGGCCTTCCGCCATGGTGGTGGTTGCGCTGAAGAGGCGTTCCCGCTGGAAACCTGGAAAGGCATGGAGCGCATGACCATGCCCTGGTACAAGCACTACCTGGTCCAGCACTGGATTCCATCCCTGGACGGCGTCGAAGAGAAGCTCAAGACCGGCGGCAGTGTGCTGGATTTCGGCTGCGGTGCAGGCCTTGCAGCGATCACCATGGCCAAGGCCTACCCCGAGGCGCGCATTGTCGGCTGCGATTTCCACCTGCCTTCCATCGAGTTGGCGCGGGCCAACGCCGAGGCGGCTGGCGTGGGTGACCGGGTGCAATTCGAGGTGAACGACTCCGACGCCTTGCGCGGCCAGCAATTCGACTTCGTGACCACCTTTGTGGTGATCCACGATGCCACCGACCCTCAGCAGATGCTCAAGGATTTGCGCGCCGCCACGGCCGAAGACGGTACCTACCTGATGGTGGAGCTCAACCTGTCCGAAGAACTGCACGAGAACATGAACTTGTTCGGGCGCGTCATGTACCCGCAGAGCACGCTCTATTGCATGACCTGTTCGCTGTCCCATGGTGGGGCAGGGCTGGGGGCATTCATGGGCGAGAAGCGTGCCCGCCAGATGGCTGAGGCAGCCGGGTTCAGCCGCTTTCGTAAAGTGCCTTCGCAGTGGCCACCGATGCCGGCGCTCTTCGAACTCAAGCCTTGATAGGAAGCATCCACGAGTCGCTTTGCGCAGTAAGGCAATTTAATGGCCCCTTTGTAACAAAATCCTCGCCAAAATCATTTTTATTTTCAGGTGGTTAGGTGAGGATGCAAATGCGCTCTGTGGGAATGATGCTGATTGCCTGCTCCCTGGCCGGCGGCGCGACTGTCGCGCAGGCCAGGGAATTGCGCGAGGGTGACAAGTACATGTGCAGTTGGGGCGCAGGCACGGCCGCCAGGGCCCAGGAGCTAAAGTTATCCGGCGTTTCGCTATACGCGGCCCGGCAGAAGATCCAGACCCTCAAGTTCAGCAAATCGTGGATGCGCATGATGGCCATGGGCATCACCGAGCAGACCTATGACAGCCGCTCAAGGCTCTAGCCCGAGGCGATTCGTCAAAGCTTTTACCAGGATTGCCTGCGCTACAAGGTCGCGCGCAAGTAATCCGTAGCCCGCACCAGCCGTGGGGCCTTTACAAATCCACGACAAACCCCGTGTGAGTATTTGCATACAATTGCGCACTTCTTGATGGAGGCGGGTATGCAAGTGCTGATTCGAACGGCGACACCTGATGACGTCGACACGCTGTGCGCGATTCGCACCTCGGTAGTGCAAAACCACCTGAGCCTTGAACAGATGGCTGGCCTGGGGATTACCCCGCAGGTATTGAGCGATACGTTGCGCGCAGCACCTTGCGGCTGGATCGCGGAAGTGGACGGCCAGGCGGCGGGGTTTTCCATGGTCGACCTGGATGAAGGTGAAGTGTTCGCAATGTTCGTGCTGCCATCGCACGAGAAGCTGGGGCTGGGCCGTCAACTGATGGCGGTGGCCGAGGCGGCCCTGTTTGAGCACCACGACACGCTCTACCTGTTGACTGATGGACGTGATGAAATCCGCGCCAATGGGTTCTATCAGCGCCTCGGCTGGTCCGTTGTGGGGCCGGTCGATGGTGATGACGTTCGTTATGAAAAGCGCAGGGCGCCATAAGGCCATGAATGCCCCGGAGCCTCCATCATCCAACAGCTTGCGCTACCTCGCGGTGGGTGTGCTTGGCGTCGCCGTGCTGCTGGGGTTCTATTTCATTCAACTTAACGCCAAGGTCGACCGCCAGCGCAAAGAGGCGGCTGAACGCCTGACGCTGTGTCGTCATCTGGAGGCCGTGGTGGGCGCCACAGCTTCCAGTCGTGAGGCCCTTCAAGAAACATGCAAGCAGTTAAGTGAACAGTTACGTGAAAGCGCTGCGCCCGGTTAATAACCATTTTTTCTACAGGGACTTACTGTCGTTACTCGCACCAAAAAGTAGCACGAGTACTGCCTTCCACCTTAAAAAACATGTGGTTATTGAATGACTTACGACGCTTTCAATCCGACGAAAGGATTAAAATAATCTTGTTACATGTTTTTACAATCGCTACTATAGCCGGGCGTTCACCTCCCACGGTTTATGCATTTTTAAATCCCAAGTTTCCATCAGCTACTTGGGATTTTTTTTGCCCGCGATTTAATCTCGGCCTGTCGTTCATGGCCGGTGACGCCCTACAAAGTGAGGGCTGGCTAACACTTTTGCATTAATTGTCCGGCGGCCGGCAAAACCTTATCTATGCTGCTTGCATCACCTCAATCGGGTAGAACCCAGGGACGGGGGGCTGATCATGATTTCCATCACCGAATTCAACCGCATCATGGCCTCAGGCTTCCTGCCGCTTGCGTGCGAGTGCTGCCTCAACAGCGACGGCTCGCTGCGCATCAGCGTGTTCGAGCCCACGTCCGGTCGTGTCGACTTGCTGTTGACCCGTGTATCGCCCGAGGGCCTGGACAGCATCCGTGCAATCTCCAACCTGATTGGTGAGTTGCGTACCGAGATAAAGGCCGGGCGCCGTGGGTTTGCTGCGGTAGGTTAGCGGCCGTCCAGCGCGTCAGAGGCGCCGCAGGAAGGATTTGACGATGTGGCGGGTGGCGTCCGTGGTGTCCAGCTCATCCAGGGCGCTGTAGGCATACCACTGGCAATCGACAATCTCGTTGCACGGCCGTGCCTCGTCGATATTGACCACCGAGGCCTCGAACACATGGTGGACGGTGTCGCGGGCCTTGAGCTCCTGCAGGTACAGCAAGCCGTCCACATTTAAACCAGTTTCTTCTTCCAGCTCACGTTCCGCCGCGCCTACCGGGCGCTCGTGCGCTTCTACTTTCCCGCCGGGCAATGCCCATTTTGATCTGGCCTTGCGTACGAAGAGGATATGCCCCTCATGTTCGCAAATGACGGTCGCCCTAATTTTCATCGAGTGTGCCCCCGCGCCGGATGAATGTCATAAAAGTGTAATGCAATTGTCATGCTAAGTGGTTATGGCGCGCTAGGGCCGGTATGTGGATACTGCCCGATTGACGAATACGACCGAGGACATTAGATGAAGACCATACGCTGGGGCATGATCGGCTGTGGCAGTGTCACTGAATTGAAGAGTGGACCGGCTTTCTATAAAGCGCCAGGTTCGGCATTGGTCGCCGTGATGGGGCGGCGTGCCGAGGCGGTGCGCGATTATGCGGCGCGCCATGGCATTGCCCGTTGTTATACCGATGCCCAGGCCTTGATCGATGACCCCGAGGTGGATGCGGTCTACATCGCCACTCCGCCCGCCAGTCACCTTGAGTACGCCCTGAGAGTGGCCGCGGCGGGCAAACATTGTTGCGTCGAAAAGCCGATGTCGCTGAATGCTGAACAGAGCGCGTTGATGCAGCGCACATTCGAGCGCGCCGGGCTGCACCTGTTTGTCTCCTACTACCGGCGTTCATTGCCACGCTTCCAGCAAGTGCGCACCTGGCTGCAGGAAGGCCGTATCGGTGAGTTGCGCCACCTGACCTGGACCTTGTGCAAACCCGCTGCCGTAACAGACTCCGACGCTACCAATTGGCGCACCGATCCGGCCATTGCCGGTGGCGGTTACTTTGCCGACCTGGCGAGCCATGGGTTCGACCTGTTCCAGTACCTGGCCGGGGACATCGTCGAGGTCTCAGGCTTTTCGGCGCGACAGGCTGGGCGCTACGCGGCAGAAGATGCCGTGACGGCCTGCTGGACATTTGCCAGCGGTGCATTGGGCATGGGCTGCTGGAATTTTGTGGCGGACCGACGCGAAGACAGGGTCGAACTGATCGGCAGTCGCGGTCGTATTCAGTTTTCGGTGTTCGAGGACCAGCCGCTGCGTCTTGAAGGCGAGACCACCGAGGTGTTGGACGTGCCGTGTCACACCCATATTCAATGGCACCATGTCATGAACATGAACGCGCATATTCGTGGCGAGGCCGAGCATCCGTCGCTGGGCATCGAAGCGCTGAAGACCGATATCATCCTGGACAAGGTGTTACACCGTTACTCCCAGCATCCCTAGGCGTGGCGATAGCGTAAGGCTTTACTCTTTTAAAGGAATACCGGGATGAAATACTGGATGGTGGTGTGGCTGCTGATGGCCTCCGCGGCAACGGCGGCGCCACGCAGCCAAGGGCAGGCGGGTGAGTTTGATTTCTATGTGCTATCGCTCTCGTGGTCACCCACGTTTGGCCTCACGCACCCAGGCAACGAGCAATGCTCAGGTAAAGGCTACGGCTTTGTGCTGCATGGCTTGTGGCCGCAATATGCGCGAGGAGGGTGGCCGGCGTCCTGCACACCGCAGACGCGCTTGAGCGAGGCAGAAATGGACAAGGGCGCGGCGCTGTTTCCCACCCGCACGCTGCTCAAGCATGAATGGGCCAAGCATGGCACCTGCAGTGGGCTGGAGCCGTTGGAGTATCTGGAGAAGACCGATGTGGCGCTCGGTGCGGTTGCCATTCCGCAGCAACTGCAGCCGTTCAATACGCCGCCGTCATTGCAGGCCAACGAGATCGAGGCGCTGTTTCGCGAAAGCAACCCACGCATGGGCAACCACGGTATGGCGGTGATCTGCAAGGGCAAGGTGCTGTCGGAAGTGCGGGTGTGCCTGACCAAGGATCTCGCGTTTGCCGGTTGCCCGCGCAGTGTGAAGAGCCAGTGTCGGAGGGGCGATATTCGTATTCCCACCCAGCGCTGAGAGATGCCCTGGATCCCACTATGAAAGTTGGCTTGTTGGGTCGCCGTATCGCGGCGATGGCGGCGTGCCAGCCGATGGCTATCTACCTGACGCCCCCGCGATCTAACTGTGGGAGCTGGCTTGCCTGCGATAGCGGCCTGACAGCCAACACAGCTGGATTGTGTACATATCCATTCCTGCGGTAACGGCTACTTAGGGTTCCGCCCTGACGGCGGGTCACTTTCGAAAAGCGCGAAAGTAACCAAAGCGCTCTTGCCCCACCACTCGGCACCTCGCTTAGGCTCGGTGTGCCCGAACACAGGCTTGAATCCGTGGGCCGCCGCCACGCGCCATCCATGGCGCGGGGCGGCTAACCCGGCGTCCTGCCGGGTTACCCACGAATTCAAGCCTGCGTTCGGCCAGCG
>NZ_JAENSV010000031.1:0-52426 GCF_016613265.1 Pseudomonas sp. MF6751 | reverse complement strand
GATCCAATGTTGGCCAGAAGCTGTTTGGAGCTTCCTCGGATAGGCCTGATACATAGATGCAACCGGGTACCAATGTTTGAAAAGCGGGTTGACAGTGGAGGGCGAGTCCATACATAGGAGCGAGCTTCTGTGGCGAGGGAGCTTGCTCCCGCTGGGCTGCGCAGCGGCCCCGGAAGCTTGTGGGCGCTTCGCACCCGAGCGGGAGCAAACTCCCTCGCCACAATAAGCCCGTTGACGGTTTTGCGCTGGTCAAACCCATGACCGATGGCTATAACTTAAGCCCTAGCCAAAGTGACACCCCCGCACACTGGCGCTGTGAGTGTTGCCTATGCCGATGCAAGTCGTTCGCCCGAAAATCCTTGGTTTTATCAGTGAGCAGGCATCGGCTTGGCTGGTGGCATTGGTGGTGTTAGTGGTTGGTAGCGCGCTGACGGTGGTCGTCGCGTGGGCGGCGTCCGACCTGTATCAGCAACAGGTGCGCCAGCGGTTCCAGTTGCTGGTTAACGAGCGCTACAGCCGCATCCAGGAACGTTTTGAAGACCAGGAACAACGCCTGGGCAGCCTGCAGCGTTTCTTCGTCAATTCCGGCGAGGTGTCCCGCAACGAGTTCGACGGTTTCGCCAAACCGCTGTTGTTGCATGCCCGTGCTTATGCCTGGGCACCACGGATATTTCGCACGCAGCGCAGCCTGTTTGAACAGGACATTTCTCGCCAGCGTGGCATTCCCTTCAGTATCCGCGAACTCAATACCTCCGGTGAATTGGCGCCAGCGGCCGAGCGCGATGAATACGTACCGGTGCTGTACAGCCAGACGCAAAGTTTGCTGGGCTCGCCGCTGGGCTTTGATCTGCTGGCGCAGCCCCTGCGTCGTGCAGCGCTGGAGCGTGCGCAACAAAGCGGCCAGTTGGCGGTGTCACAGCCCATGCAATTGGTGGGGGTGGAGCCCGCTTATGCGGCAGGCGTGTTATTGGTGGCGCCCGTGAGCAAAGTCGCGGGGGCCGAGCCTTATGGTTTTGTGATGGCGGTGATCAGCATGCGCCAGCTGGTGGCCGAGGGGTTGCCCAGGCCCAACCGGGACAACCTGGTGATGCAGATCGTAGACACCTCCGACACCCAGCAACGGGTGTTGTATGCGTCCAGTAACGCGTTGGGCAGCAGTGGCTTGACGGCTGCACGCCGCCTCTCCCTGGGCGATCATGTCTACGCTCTTAGCCTGAGCGCCAGCGAAGTGTTCGACAGGGCCAACCATTCTTCGATGCACGCCATTCTGGCGATGGGCGTGTTGCTCAGCGCCTTGCTCAGTGCGCTGCTTTACATGTTGGTCAGCCAGCGCCAGCGCGCACTGAAATTGGTGGAGCAACGCACCGTTCAATTACGTGCCCGTGAGCAGGAGTTGCGTGGCGCCCATGGGCAACTGCGCAGCGTGTTGAATGCGGCAACTCAAGTGGCGATCATTGCCACTGACCTGCGCGGTGTGATCAACACCTTCAATGCCGGTGCCGAACAGATGTTGGGCTTCAAGGCCGAGGAGGTGCTGGGGCATATGACCTTGGACCGTTTGCATGTGGCCGTGGAACTCGACGCCCGCGCTGAGCCGTTGAGCAGGGCGCTGGGCAAGCGCATTCCGGCGAGCCAGGCGATGCTGGTGGAGAGCCCGGACAGTCAGCATGAAGGACGTGAGTGGACGCTGGTGCGCAAGGATGGCAGCCAGTTGACGGTCAACATGTTGCCGACCGTGCTCTTGGATGACCATGGCCTGTGGGTCGGGCACCTGGCGATTTACCTGGATGTCACCGAGCAAAAGCGCGCCTATGAGGCCCTTGCCGTCCGCGACCGCCTGCTGAAAAAACTCAGCGCCCATGTGCCTGGTGGCATCTTCCAGTTCACCCTGCAGCCCCAGGACAACGGGCGTTTCATCTATGCCAGCGAAGGCATGCGCGATATCTATGAAATCGAGCTGGGCATGCTGCAGAAGGATGCGCGCACGGTCCTGGAGCGCATTCACCCTTTGGATCTGGAGCGAGTGCGTGCGTCGATACGCCTTTCTGCGTTGCAAATGAGCCATTGGCGAGAAGAGTACCGCGTGCAATTACCCCAGCGAGGCCTGCGCTGGATTCGCGGCGAAGCGACGCCGGAAGAGTTGCCGGGAGGCGGTACGCTTTGGCACGGTTATGTGTCGGATATTTCTGACCTCAAACGGGTCGAGGAAGAACTGCGCGCGCTGTCCATCACCGACTCCCTGACAGGGATCTATAACCGGCGCTATTTCCAGGATCGTCTCAAGGGCGAAATGCTTCGGCTCAACCGTATATCTGGCGCGCTGTCGTTGATCATGCTCGATGTCGACCACTTCAAGCGCATCAACGATCAGCACGGCCATGCCGTGGGCGACAGCGTGTTGCAGGAGTTGTGCAAGCGTATCGGCCAACGCTTGCGCCGCACCGATGTGTTTTGCCGGATCGGCGGGGAAGAGTTCGTGGTGCTGTGCCCCAACACCGACGGCGCTCAGGCCTACAGCCTGGCGATACAGTTGTGGCAGTCGTTGCGCGATGCGGCGATGGAACCGGTGGGGGTGGTTACCGCCAGCTTCGGCGTGGCCAGTTGGCGGATCGACGAAGGCATCGATGGGTTGCTGCTGCGCGCTGATTCGGCGGTGTACGTGGCCAAGCAGGCGGGCAGGGATCGGGTGCAGGTATGTGGGAGCGGACTTGCCCGCGAAGGCGGTGTGTCAGTTGTCGAAGATATCGACTGAACACCCGCTATCGCGGGCAAGCCCGCTCCCACAGGGTAATGGAGTGCTTAGAGGACTGGCGCGGCCGCAACGGCCTTCGGCTGGCGATACAGGTCCAGCAGCACCTGATCCAATACCGACGAGGCTCCCCAAGGCTTGGAGTCGTTGAGAATCGCCACTACCGCCCAGGTATTGCCATTGTTGTCGCGGCTGTAACCGGCAATGGCGCGCACGGTGTTCAAGGTGCCGGTCTTTACGTGGGCTTCGCCGCGCAGGGCGGTGGTTTTCAGGCGTTTACGCATGGTGCCGTCGGTGCCGGCGATGGGCATCGAGCTGATGTACTCCGCCGCATAAGGACTTTTCCACGCCGCTTGCAGCATGGCCGCCATTTCGCGGGCGCTGACCCGTTCGGCGCGGGACAGGCCGGAGCCGTTTTCCATCACCAAGTGCGGCGCGGTGATGCCTTTCTTGGCCAGCCACTGGCGCACGACGCGTTGCGCGGCCTTGGCATCGTCGCCATCGGCATCGTTGCGAAACTGCGCACCCAGGCTCAGGAACAACTGCTGGGCCATGGTGTTGTTACTGTACTTGTTGATGTCGCGGATGATTTCCGCCAGGTCCGGCGAGAAGGCGCGCGCCAGCACCTTGGCATCCTTGGGCACCGGAGCCTGGATATCACGGCCCTGGATGGTACCGCCCAACTCTTTCCAGATCGCCCGCACGGCGCCTGCGGTGTAGGTGGCGTGGTCGAGCAGCGACAGGTAAGTCTGCGAGCTGCAGCCATCACCCAATTGGCCGCTGACGGTCACGGTCACGCTGCCGTCGGCGGCGGTCACCGGGCTGTAGCGCACGTCACCGGTGCACTGCTTGGCGTTGGTGACTTTCACCTGGTTGTCGATGCGAATGCTGGCAATCGGCGGCTCGACCGATACGATCACCCGCCCCGAATCATTGCGGGTCACGAAGCGCAAGGCCTTGAGGTTGACCAGCAAGGCGTCGGGCTTGACCAGGAACGGTTTGTTTTCGTCATTGCCGTCATCATTGAAATCAGGCAATAGCGGCTGGTTGAAAAAGTTGCGGTCCAGCACCAGGTCGCCGGTGACCTGCTGCACTCCATTGGCGCGCAGGTCGCGCATCAGCAGCCAGAGTTTTTCCATGTTCAGCTTGGGATCGCCGCCGCCCTTGAGGTACAGGTTGCCACGCAATACGCCGCCGCTGAGGGCGCCATCGGTGTAGAACTCGGTCTTCCACTGATGGTTGGGGCCGAGCATTTCCAGGGCCGCGTAAGTGGTGACCAGCTTCATGGTGGAAGCCGGGTTCACCGAGACGTCCGCGTTGAAAACCGTAGGGGTACCAGGGCCGTTCAGGGGCAGCATCACCAGGGACAGCGCGGTATTTTGCAGCTTGGCCTTCTGCAAGGCCTGCGCAACGCTGGGTGGCAGGGTGTTATTGACGGGAGCAGCGGAAACGGCAAAGGCCAGGGGCAAGACAACACTGGCAAGTAACACTGAACGCAAAGATTTGATCATAAGAAATAAAACCCTACTGCTGAGGAGGGTGAAAAAGGCGAGGGGTATGGAAGAAAATCCCTCATTGGTCACGAAAGTGTCGGCATTATGCCCCAAGCTGGCGCAACGTGTAGCTGAACGATAGCTGCTAATCGTGGTTTTTTTGCGCGCATTTGCCCGTCGGTCCCAGAGAGTCGGGCAATTGCCGCCTTAAACTGCTAAAGTGCCGCCCGTTAATACTTATGAGGATTGTTCCAATGGCGACTAACCGTTCCCAGCGTCTGCGCAAAAAACTGTGCGTTGATGAATTTCAAGAGCTGGGTTTCGAACTGAACCTGGACTTCAACGAAGGCCTGAGTGAAGAAGCTATCGATGCTTTCCTCGAAGCATTCATCAAAGAAGCCATGGAAGCCAATGGCCTGGGCTATGTCGGCGGCGATGACTACGGTCTGGTTTGCCTGCAAAAGCGTGGCTCGGTCTCCGAAGAGCAGCGTGCTGCGGTCGAAGCCTGGCTGAAAACCCGTTCCGAGCTGACCAAGGCTGAAGTCAGCCCGTTGCTGGACGTGTGGTATCCAGAAAAGCCGATCAACCCGGCTAAGTGATACTAAAAAAAACGGCGACCTGAGGTCGCCGTTTTTTTATGCCTTGCGCCAATTCAGAATCAGCAGCGTCAACACCCCCGCCACAATCCCCCAGAACGCCGACCCGATGGAAAACAACGTCAAGCCTGACGCCGTGACCATAAAGGTAATCAGCGCCGCTTCCCGTTCCTTCGGCTCATTCATGGCGATGCTCAAGCCATTGATGATCGAGCCAAACAGCGCCAACGCCGCAATCGACAGCACCAGTTCCTTGGGCAGGGCTGCGAACAGTGCTGCCAGCGTGGCGCCGAATACCCCGGCAATCCCATAGAACACCCCACACCACACCGCAGCGGTGTAGCGCTTGTTGCGGTCTTCATGGGCGTGCGGCCCGGTGCAGATTGCGGCGCTGATCGCCGCCAGGTTGATGCCGTGGGAGCCGAACGGTGCCAGCACCAATGACGCCAGGCCGGTGGTGGTGATCAATGGTGACGCCGGCACGGTGTAGCCGTCGGCCCGCAGCACGGCTACGCCGGGCATGTTCTGCGAGGTCATGGCCACCACGAACAGCGGGATGCCGATGCTGATGGTCGCCGCCAGCGAGAAGTGCGGCGTGGTCCACACAGGCGTCGCCACCTCCAGATGAAAGCCGCTGAAGTCCAGCAGCCCCATCAGCCCTGACAAGGCGGTGCCGATGAGCAGGGCGGCCAGCACGGCATAGCGCGGCGACAGACGCTTGATGATCAGGTAGGTGAAGAACATCCCCAGCACCAGCCCGGTACGGTGCTGGGCGGCGACGAAAATTTCGCTGCCGATCTTGAACAGAATCCCGGCCAGCAGCGCCGCCGCCAATGACGCCGGAATCCGCTTGACCAGCTTCTCAAAGCTGCCGGTCAACCCGCAGAGCGTCACCAATACAGCGCAGGTGATGTAAGCACCGATGGCCTCGCCATAGCTCACCCCGCCCAGGCTTGTGATCAGCAGCGCCGCGCCAGGGGTGGACCAGGCGATGGTGATTGGTGTGCGATAGCGCAGGGACAGGCCGATGCTGCACACCGCCATGCCGATGGAGATCGCCCAGATCCACGAAGAAATCTGCGCCGTGGTCAAGCCGCCGGCCTGGCCGGCCTGGAACATCAGCACCAGGGAGCTGGTATAGCCGGTCATCATGGCGATAAAGCCGGCGACGACGGCCGACGCAGAAGTGTCGGCCAGCGGGCGCAAGGGCGCTTGGGTGGCGTCGGTCATGGAGAGGTGTTCCTTTTTACCTGACTCCGCACGCTGTAGGAGCGAGCTTGCTCGCGAAAATCGCCAACGATAACGCGGGCAATCAGATTAAACGCGGCGCCCTTGGGTTCTTCGCGAGCAAGCTCGCTCCTACAGTGGGATGTCGTTCATGGGAAATCGTGGAATCAAGCCTAAACTCAAACGTAACGAGTCATTGCAATACAGCCGAGGCCGCAAACAGCCGTACAGTGTGTTGGCGCAGCGGGTTGTGTACAATGTGCGCTGTTTTTAGGTGATACTTGCCAGCGACACGCTGTTGCCGTATTACCGTTAATTCGCCGTTCTCAAACCCGAGTGCTCATGAACGAACAGTTGCAACCTCTCAAGAAACAACCGCGAGCCGGCAAGGCCGGTCGCAGCGGAACCCAGGACGATATCGTCTATGCGCATATCTTCGAGGCGATCCTTGAACAACGCCTGGCGCCCGGAACCAAATTGAGTGAAGAGGCACTGGGCGAGATCTTCGGCGTGAGCCGCACCATCATTCGCCGCGCGCTGTCGCGCCTGGCCCATGAAAGCGTGGTACTGCTGCGGCCCAATCGCGGTGCGGTGGTTGCCAGCCCAAGCGTCGAAGAAGCGCGCCAGGTGTTCATGGCCCGGCGCCTGGTGGAGCGGGCGATCACGGAGTTGGCGGTGCAGCACGCCACGGCCGAGCAGTTGGCGGAGTTGCGCCAGATGGTCAACGACGAGCGCGACAGCTTCTCGCGCGGTGACCGTGGCGCCGGTATCCGTCTCTCTGGCGAATTCCATTTGAAGCTGGCCGAAGCCGCGAAGAACGCGCCGCTGATCAGCTTCCAGCGCAGCCTGGTGTCCCAGACGTCATTGATCATCGCCCAGTACGAAAGCGGCAACCGCTCGCACTGTTCCTACGATGAGCACACCCAGTTGATCGACGCGATCGAAGCCCGGGATGCGACGTTGGCGGTGAACTTGATGATGCATCACATGGATCACATCGACAGCAAGCTCAACCTCGATGAAGAGAGTGCGTCGGATGATTTGCATGCGGTGTTTTCGCATCTTTTACAGACTAAAAAACCTGGGCGCTCGTCTGTAAAGTTGTAAACCCAATCAAATGTGGGAGCAGGCTTGTGTGGGAGCCGGGCTTGCCCGCGATGCAGGCGCCGCGGTGTATCAGTTACACCGCGGTGATGCTATCGCAGGCAAGCCCGGCTCCCACACAAGCCTGCTCCCACATTTGTTGTATGTAGCTTGAATCAGCGCTGGTGCACCAGTTGCCCGGCTGCATAGGTTTGCAACACCGTCCGGTCATCCCCCAACGTCATCAGCACAAACAACGTCTCGGCAATGTTATTGGCCTGTTTCAGGCGATAGCTCAGCAGCGGCGTGGCGTTGTAATCCAATACCAGGAAGTCTGCATCGGTACCCGGCTGCAACGTGCCGATCTTGTCTTCCAGGCGCAGCGCTCGAGCGCCGCCCAGGGTCGCCAGGTACAGCGACTTGAACGGGCTTAAGCGCGCACCTTGCAGCTGCATGACCTTGTACGCTTCGTTCAGGGTTTGCAGCAGCGAGAAGCTGGTGCCGCCACCCACGTCGGTGCCCAGGCCCACGTTCAAGTTGTGTTTCTCGGCCATCGGCAGGTTGAACAACCCACTACCGAGGAAGAAGTTCGAAGTCGGGCAGAACGCCACCGCCGAACCAGTCTCTGCCAGCCGTGCGCATTCGTCGTCGCACAGGTGTACGCCGTGGGCAAACACCGAGCGCTCGCCGAGCAGCTTGTAATGGTCGTAGACATCCAGGTAGCCGTTGCGCTCCGGAAACAGCTCATTGACCCACTCGATTTCCTGCTTGTTCTCGCTGATGTGGGTCTGCATGTACAGGTCTGGGTATTCGCCCAGCAGCTGCCCGGCCAGCGTCAGTTGCTCCGGCGTGCTGGTAGGCGCGAAGCGTGGCGTCACCGCGTAATGCAGGCGCCCCTTACCGTGCCAGCGTTCGATCAGCGTCTTGCTTTCCTGGTAGCCGGATTCGGCGGTGTCGGTCAGGTAATCCGGCGCATTGCGGTCCATCATCACCTTGCCGGCGATCATACGCAGGTCGAGTTTCTCGGCCGCTTCAAAGAATGCATTCACCGATTGCGGGTGCACGCTGCCGAACACCAGCGCCGTGGTGGTGCCGTTGCGCAGCAGCTCCTTGATGAAAATATCGGCGACTTCTTCGGCGTGAGCCTTGTCGGCAAACTGGCTTTCACAGGGGAAGGTGTAGGTGTTGAGCCAGTCCAGCAACTGCTCGCCATAGGCGCCGACCATACCGGTCTGCGGCAGGTGGATATGGGTGTCGATCAAGCCAGGGGTGATCAGCGCGTCTTGGTAATGGGTGATGTCGATATCGGCGGGCAGGCTCGGCAGCAGGTCGCTGGCGTGCCCAAGGGCACTGATCTGGCCGTTGTCGATCACCAGCAGGCCGTCCTCGAAATATTCATAGGAGGCTTCGATCCCCACGATGGCAGGGTCGGCGATGCTGTGCAGGATGGCGGCACGGTAGGCTTTGCGAGTCAAAGGCATGATCGTCTCAATTCAGATAGCGTGGCTGCGGCGCGAAGCCGGCAGCAGTTTGGCAATAGGTTCGGCGCCGGCAAGGTGCTGGCCGAAATTGGCGTTATAGGTGGCGATGATTTCGCCGGCGATGGAGATGGCGATCTCCACCGGAAGCTTGCCCTTGACCTCGGGGAGGCCCATGGGGCAACGCATGCGTTGCAACTGTGCGGCGTCAAAGCCGCGATCACGCAGGCGGTGTTCGAATTTGACCCGCTTGGTTTTCGAGCCGATCAGGCCGAAGTAGGCGAAGTCGTTGCGCTTGAGCAGGGCGGCGGTCAGTTCCAGGTCCAGCGCGTGGTTGTGGGTCATGACGATGCAGTAGCTGCCTGCAGGCAGGTCGGCAATTTCGTCGACCGGCTCTTCGCTGACGATTTTACGCACGCCTTGGGGGATGTGCTGCGGGAATTCCTGCTCGCGGGAATCGATCCAGCGCACCCGGCAGGGCAGACTCGCCAGCAATGGCACCAACGCACGGCCGACGTGGCCGGCGCCAAACACGGCGATGTGCGCTTGCGCCTGGCCCATGGGTTCGAACAGCAGCACGGTCACGCCGCCGCAGCACTGGCCCAGGCTGGCGCCGAGGCTGAAGCGCTCCAGATGGGTGTTCTGCTGGCCGCGCACCAGCATGTCCCGGGCGATCTGCATCGCCTTGTATTCCAGGTGCCCGCCGCCGATGGTGTCGAAGGCGTGCGCGGCGCTGATGACCATCTTGGAACCGGCGTTGCGCGGGGTTGAGCCGAGTTCTTCGATGATGGTGACGAGCACGCAGGGTTCGCCCTGGTTTTGCAGGGTGGCGAGGGCGCTGATCCAGTTGTCCATGTCTACCTCAACATTTCTGCTGTTAGTTCGGCCGCCTTCGCGAGCAAGCCCGCTCCCACATTTGATCGGGTTAGCACCTCAAAATGTGGGAGCCGGGCTTGCCCGCGATGGCAGCGCCTGGGTCTAGAGCGAAGCCAATTCAGTGTCAGCCTCGACAGCCTTCGCCGCCCGCAACTGCCGCATCTGTTCACACCCCCACAACACCCGCTCGGGCGTGGCCGGCGCATCGATCCTGGGCTGCTGGCGATAGTCAGCCAAGCTCGCCACCGCATCCTTGATTGCACACCACGAAGCAATCCCGAGCATGAACGGCGGCTCGCCCACGGCCTTGGAATGGAACACCGTGTCCTCGGGGTTCTTGCGTTTCTCTACCAGCTTGACCCGCAAGTCCAGCGGCATGTCGGCCACTGCCGGGATCTTGTAGCTCGCCGGGCCGTTGGTCATCAGCTTGCCCTTGTTGTTCCACACCAGCTCTTCCATGGTCAGCCAGCCCATGCCCTGGATGAAGCCGCCTTCCACCTGGCCGATGTCGATGGCCGGGTTCAGCGAAGCGCCGACGTCATGCAGGATGTCGGTGCGCAGCATTTTGTATTCACCGGTCAGAGTGTCGACGATCACTTCGCAGCAAGCCGCCCCGAAGGCGTAGTAGTAGAACGGTCGCCCGCGTGACTGGCTGCGGTCGTAGAAAATTTTCGGGGTTTTGTAGAAACCTGTGCTGGAGAGCGATACCTGGGCGAAATACGCCTGCTGGATCAACGCCTCGAAGCTCAGGATCTGCTCGCGCACGCGCACATGGCCGTTGCGAAACTCCACGTCCGCCTCGCTTACGTCGTACTTGCGCGCCGCAAACTCCACCAGGCGCTGCTTGATGGTTTCGGCCGCATTCTGCGCGGCCTTGCCGTTCAGGTCGGCGCCGCTGGAGGCAGCGGTGGGCGAGGTGTTGGGTACCTTGTCGGTGTTGGTGGCGGTGATCTGGACGCGGTCGATTTCTACCTGGAATACCTCGGCCACGACTTGCGCGACCTTGGTATTCAAGCCCTGGCCCATCTCGGTGCCGCCGTGGTTCAGGTGGATGCTGCCATCGGTGTAGATATGGATCAGCGCGCCGGCCTGGTTGAGGAAGCTGGCGGTGAACGAAATACCGAATTTCACCGGGGTCAGCGCCAGGCCTTTTTTCAGGATCGGGCTGTGGGCGTTGTAGAGGCGGATTGCTTCGCGGCGCTCGGCATATTGGCTGCTGGCTTCCAGTTCGGCGGTCATTTCTTCGAGCATGTTGTGCTCGACGGTCTGGTAGTAGTGGGTGACGTTGCGCTCGGTCTTGCCGTAGTAGTTGGCCTTGCGCACCGCCAACGGGTCTTGGCCCAGATGGCGCGCAATGGCGTCCATCACTTCCTCGATGGCGACCATGCCTTGGGGGCCGCCGAAGCCGCGATAGGCCGTGTTGGAGGCAGTGTTAGTCTTGCAGCGATGGCCATTGACCGTGGCGTCGCCCAGGTAATACGAGTTGTCGGCGTGGAACATGGCGCGGTCGACAATCGAGTTGGACAGGTCCGGCGAACAACCGCAGTTACCCACCAGTTCCAGGTTGATGCCGTGCAGTCGGCCGTTGTCGTCAAACCCCACGTCGTATTCGATATAGAAGGGGTGACGCTTGCCGGTCATCAGCATGTCTTCGACCCGTGGCAGGCGCATTTTGGTCGGCTGGCCAGTGAGGCGCGCCACCACGGCGCACAGGCATGCCGGGCTGGCGGCCTGGGTTTCCTTGCCGCCAAAGCCACCGCCCATGCGCCGCATGTCGACCACGATCTTGTTCATCGACACATCCAGCACTTCGGCCACCAGCTTCTGCACTTCGGTGGGGTTTTGCGTGGAACAGTAGACGATCATGCCGCCGTCTTCGGTGGGCATCACCGAAGAAATCTGGGTTTCCAGATAAAAGTGTTCCTGGCCACCGATATGCAAAGTGCCCTGGATACGGTGCTTGGCGCTTGCCAGCGCAGTGGCCGAATCGCCGCGCTGGTGGGTGTGGCTGTCGAGCACGAAGTGCTTGTTGCGAAACGCCTCGACCACATCCAGCACCGGTTCCACGTCTTCATATTCGATCACCGCCGCCATCGCCGCCTTGCGTGCGGTCTCCAGGTCGCGGGCGGCCACGGCCAGTACCACCTGGCCGACGAACTGCACGGTGTCGATGGCCAGCAGCGGGTCGCCGGGCATCAACGGGCCAATGTCTTTCAGGCCCGGTACGTCTTCATGGGTGATGGCAATGCGTACGCCGTCGAAGGCGTAGCAGGGCGCGGTGTCGATGCTGATGATCCGGGCATGGGCGCGGTCGGACATGCGCGCATACAGGTGCAACTGGTTGGGAAATTCCAGGCGGTCGTCGATGTACTGCGCTTCACCGCTGACGTGCTTGGCGGCGCTGTCATGCTTGACGCTGCGACCTACCCCGGTGGTGAGGTCCTGGGCAAAGAGTGCGGCAAGTTCGGCCTGGGTTTTTACCACGGCGTGATGGTTAGACATAAGCGGTCACCCGAGTCTCGATGTGCGGCGTTTGCAGTTCGATGAAGTATTTGCGCAGCAGGTTCTGCGCGCTGAGCAGGCGGTATTCCTTGCTGGCGCGGAAGTCCGACAGTGGGGTGAAGTCCTGTGCCAGGGCGGCGCAGGCTTTCTCGACCGTGGCCAAGTTCCAGATGGCGCCCACCAACGCGGCCTCGCAATTTTTTGCGCGTTTTGGTGTGGCGGCCATGCCTCCGAAGGCAACGCGAGCCGCGCTGATCACACCGTTGTCGATGTTCAGGTTGAACGCCGCGCACACCGCGGAAATATCGTCGTCCAGGCGCTTGGACACCTTGTAGGCCCGGAACAGCGTGTGGCCCTTGGGCACGATGATGGTCTCGATGAACTCGCTGTCCTGGCGCGCGGTGACGCGGTAGTCGATGAAATAGTCTTCCAGCGCCAGGGTGCGGCGGGTGTTGCCTTTGCACAGTACGATCTGCGCGCCCAGGGCAATCAGCAGCGGCGGCGAATCACCAATCGGCGAAGCGTTGCCGATATTGCCGCCCAGGGTGCCCTGGTTACGAATTTGCAGGGAGGCGAAGCGGTGCAGCAGTTCGCCGAAGTCCGGGTATTCGTGGTGCAGCGCGGCGTAGCAGTCGGAGAGGGCGGTGGCCGCGCCGATTTCCAGGCGGTCGTCGAACTGCTCGATGCGCTTCATGGCTTCAATGTTGCCGACGTAGATCATCACCGGCAGGGTGCGGTGGAACTGGGTGACCTCCAGCGCCAGGTCAGTGCCGCCGGCCAGCAGGCGGGCCTGCGGGTAGGCGTCATAGAGGTCGGCCAGGTCGGCGACGGTCAGTGGCACCAGGCAGCGCTTGTCACCGCTGTTGAGTTCACCGGTTTGCGTCGGCGCGATGGCCTTGAGGCGGGCGATGGTTTCAGCCTGGCGGTTGTCGAATTGATCCTGAGGCTTGTTGCAGCAGGCCTGTTCGGCGGCGGCGAGGATCGGGCGATAACCGGTGCAACGACACAGGTTGCCGGCCAGGGCTTCATGGGCTTTCTGGCTGTCGGGGGCATCGCTGTTCTTTTGCAGGGCAAACAGCGACATCACGAAACCTGGGGTACAAAAGCCACACTGCGAACCGTGGCACTCGACCATGGCCTGTTGCACGCTGTGCAGTTGGCCCTGGTGCTTGAGGTCTTCGACGCTGATCAGTTGTTTGCCGTGCAGTGACGACACGAACGTCAGGCAGGAATTGAGGCTGCGATAACGAATCTGCTCGACGCCTTGCTCGTCGGTGTGCAACTCGCCGACCACCACGGTGCACGCGCCACAGTCGCCGCTGGCGCAGCCTTCCTTGGTACCGGATTTGCCCACATGCTCGCGCAGATAGTTGAGCACGGTCAGGTTGGGGTCCAGGGCGTGCTCGCTACGGAGTTCCTGGTTAAGTAAAAACTGGATCACGGAAGGCCTCGCAGACTCATTATTGTTGTTAACCGCTTTGCGCCGAATCTAGTCATGTCTGACTTTTCGGTCAATGGTTTTCTGACCTAAGGGTCAAGAAAATGCGGTCGCAACACTTTCAATTATGGTCCAGTCTTCTGGAACCGGCGTTTTTGGCGGCTTACAGGCTTTCAACGTTGCTTATTTCGTGCCAAATTCGCCACGGTGGGCGTAGCGCCATCAGCGGGCCAATGCGCTACACTGCCGCGCTTGTACCGATAGCAGATTTTGAAGGGAAAACATGACGTTCAAGGCGCCGGACAGTCTCGCCGAGCAAATTGCTCACCACCTCGCCGAACGTATCATTCGCGGCGATCTCAAGCCTGGGGAGCGGATCCAGGAACAGAAGGTCACGCTGGCGCTCAACGTCAGCCGTGGTTCCGTGCGCGAAGCTTTGCTGATCCTTGAGCGCCGCCATTTGATTGCGATCCTGCCGCGCCGTGGCGCCCACGTCACCGAACTCACCGCGCACAAGGTGCAGAGCCTGTGTACGTTGATGGGCGAGATGTACATCCTGCTCGGCAATGCGGTTGCCGAAGGCTGGCAGACCCAGGCCGACATGGCGCCGTTCCTGCAGATCCAGCAACGCCTGCAGCTCAGTTTGGAGCGCGAGGACATCCGCGCTTTCGTCGAAGAAAGCTTCAATGTGATGCGCGCTGCATACCCCTTCGCCAACAATCCGTATTTGCAGGAAACCGTCGAGAACCTGCAGCCGGCGATGAACCGCGCCTATTACCTGGCCCTGGATCAGCGCAAGGCGTCCATGAGCGAGTTCCTGGCGCTGTTCGAGCAATTGCTCGCCGCAGTACTGGCCCGTGACTTGGTGCAGATACGTGTGGTGCTCACCGCCTACTGCCAGCGCAGTAGCTCGCTGGTCATCGCTGCGTTGGCGGACGCCTAAGCGTGCGGCTCAAGTGCATCAAGTTGGCGGGGTTCAAATCCTTCGTCGACCCGACTACCGTCAACTTCCCCAGCAACATGGCGGCGGTGGTGGGGCCCAATGGTTGCGGCAAGTCGAACATCATCGACGCCGTGCGTTGGGTGATGGGCGAGAGCTCGGCGAAAAACCTGCGCGGCGAGTCGATGACCGACGTCATCTTCAACGGCTCCACCAGCCGCAAGCCGGTGAGCCAGGCCAGTATCGAACTGGTATTCGATAATTCCGACGGCACCCTGATCGGCGAATACGCAGCCTACGCGGAAATTTCCATCCGTCGTAAAGTCACCCGCGACAGCCAGAACAGCTACTTCCTCAACGGCACCAAGTGTCGCCGTCGCGATATCACCGATATCTTCCTCGGCACCGGCCTGGGCCCGCGCAGCTACTCGATCATCGAGCAGGGCATGATCTCCAAGCTGATCGAGGCCAAGCCCGAAGACCTGCGCAACTTTATCGAAGAAGCGGCCGGTATCTCCAAGTACAAGGAGCGCCGCCGCGAGACTGAAAACCGTATCCGCCGCACCCACGAAAACCTCGCCCGCCTCACCGACCTGCGCGAGGAGCTGGAGCGCCAGCTCGAACGCCTGCATCGCCAGGCCCAGGCCGCCGAGAAGTATCAGGAATACAAGGGTGAAGAACGCCAGCTCAAGGCGCAATTGTCGGCCCTGCGCTGGCAAGCATTGAATGACCAGGTGGGCCAGCGCGAAGCGATTATTGGCACCCAGGAAGTCAGTTTTGAAGCGCTGGTGGCCGAGCAGCGTAATGCCGACGCCAGCATTGAGCGCTTGCGTGACGGCCACCATGAGTTGTCCGAGCGCTTCAATCTGGTGCAAGGCCGCTTCTATTCGGTGGGCGGTGACATTGCCCGGGTCGAGCAGAGTATCCAGCACGGCCAGCAGCGTTTGCGCCAGTTGCAGGATGACTTGAAGGAAGCCGAACGCGCACGCCTGGAAACCGAATCGCACCTGGGCCATGACCGTACCTTGCTGCTGACCCTGGGCGAAGAGCTGGACATGCTCACCCCCGAGCAGGAAATCACCAGCGCCGCCGCCGAAGAAGCCGCCGCCGCCCTGGAAGAATCCGAAGCCACCATGCACGGCTGGCAGGAACAGTGGGACGCCTTCAACCTGCGATCCGCTGAGCCGCGCCGCCAGGCCGAGGTGCAGCAGTCGCGCATCCAGCAGTTGGAAACCAGCATGGAACGCCTGGCCGAGCGCCAGCGCCGTCTGCAGGAAGAGCGTGTCCTGCTCGCTGCCGACCCGGAAGACGCGGCGATCATGGCGCTGAGCGAACAACTGGCCGAAAGCGAAATGACCCTGGAAGAACTGGAGGCCAGCGAAGAACAGCAAGTGGAGCGCCTGGAGCAACTGCGCCAGCAATTGCACACCGCGACCCAGGCGCAGCAGCAAGCCCAGGGCGACTTGCAGCGGCTCAATGGTCGGCTGGCTTCGTTGGAAGCCTTGCAGCAAGCCGCGCTCGACCCCGGCACTGGCACCGCCGAGTGGCTGCGCGACCAGCATTTGGCCGAGCGCCCGCGCCTGGCTGAAGGCTTGAAAGTCGAAGCCGGCTGGGAACTGGCGGTGGAAACCGTGTTGGGTGCCGATCTGCAAGCGGTGCTGGTGGATGATTTTGCGGGTTTCGACCTGGCCGGGTTTGCCCAGGGCGATTTGCGCCTGCTCAGCCCGGCGCCCGAGGGTGCAAGGGTACCGGGCAGCTTGCTGGACAAGGTCGAGGCGGCGATGGATCTGTCGCCATGGTTGGGCCAGGTCAGGCCCGTGGAGTCCCTTGAGCAAGCCTTGGCCCAACGCGGCCAATTGGCGGGCGGCGAAAGCCTGATCAGCCGCGATGGTTATTGGGTCGGCCGCCACTTCCTGCGCGTGCGCCGCGCCAGTGAGGCGGAAAGTGGCGTATTGGCCCGTGGCCAGGAAATCGTCAACCTGAGCGCCGAGCGTGAAGAGCGCGAAGCCACACTGGAAAGCCTGGAAACCGAACTGCAAACCCTGCGCGCTACCCAGCGCCAGCAGGAAACCGGCCGCGAACACCTGCGTCGGCTGTTGCAGGACGAAGCGCGCCAGCAAGGCGAGTTGAAAGCCCAATTGTCTGCGAGCAGGGCCAAGGTGGAGCAATTGACCCTGCGCCGCACCCGTCTTGACGAAGAAGTGGCCGAGATGGGCGAACAGCGCGCCCTGGAACATGAACAGATCGGTGAAGCGCGCCTGCACTTGCAGGAGGCCCTCGACAGCATGGCCCTGGACACCGAACAGCGCGAGTTGCTGCTGGCCCAGCGCGACAGCCTGCGCGAGCGCCTTGACCGCGTGCGCCAGGAAGCCCGGCAGCACAAGGACCACGCCCATCAGTTGGCCGTACGCCTGGGCTCGTTGCGCGCCCAGCATGATTCCACACGCCAAGCCCTTGAGCGCCTGGAGATGCAGTCCGAACGCCTGACCGAAAAGCGCGAGCAACTGAGCCTCAACCTGGAGGAGGGCGAGGCACCGCTGGAAGAGCTGCGCCTCAAGCTTGAGGAATTGCTCGACAAGCGCATGACCGTCGATGTCGAACTCAAGACCGCCCAGATCGCCCTGGAAGACGCCGACCGTGAACTGCGCGACGCCGAAAAGCGTCGCACCATGGCCGAGCAGCAATCGCAGTTGATCCGCGGCCAGCTCGAACAACAGCGTATGGAATGGCAAGCCCTCAGCGTGCGCCGCAAGACCTTGCAAGACCAATTGCTGGAAGACGGCTATGACCTGCACGGCGTGCTCAACACCCTGACCGCCCAGGCCAACGAGAAAGACGCCGAAGAAGAACTTGAACGGATTGCCGCACGTATTCAACGCCTGGGCGCGATCAACCTCGCCGCTATCGATGAGTACCAGCAGCAGTCCGAGCGTAAACGTTATCTGGATGCCCAGGACGCCGATCTGGTTGAAGCCCTGGACACCCTGGAAAACGTGATCCGCAAGATCGACAAGGAAACCCGCAACCGCTTCAAAGATACCTTTGATCAGATTAATGGCGGTTTACAGGCGTTATTCCCAAAAGTTTTCGGTGGTGGCAGCGCCTACTTGGAACTGACGGGCGAAGATCTACTCGATACAGGGGTAACGATCATGGCGCGGCCTCCGGGCAAGAAGAACAGCACCATCCATTTATTGTCCGGCGGCGAAAAAGCCCTGACCGCATTGGCTCTGGTATTTGCCATCTTCAAGTTGAACCCGGCGCCGTTCTGCATGCTCGACGAAGTTGACGCACCGCTGGATGACGCTAACGTTGGACGCTACGCTCGGTTGGTCAAAGAGATGTCCCAGACCGTGCAGTTCATCTATATCACCCACAACAAGATCGCCATGGAAATGGCCGACCAGTTGATGGGGGTGACGATGCATGAGCCTGGATGTTCGCGATTGGTAGCGGTGGATGTGGAAGAGGCGATGGCGATGGTGGAATCCTGAGCCACGCTGGGAGAGAGAATTTACAGCACGCTGTAGGGCGATTTACCGGCCTGGGGAAAGTGGCAAATGGACATATTTGTTCAAGGCATTTTGACAGACGGTGTAAAGTTATCTTTGGTCGTGCTAGTTTAATGTCAATTTTTCGTGTGCGTGGGCAAAACGTCAGTCAGAACATAGAGTTGGCGCCACGTTTTAAAGCGGTTTGCACGGTGCTAAACCCCTTATTTTTCAGCATTTTTTATTAGAGGCACGGGATTACATGGAAATCGGTCTGCGCGAGTGGCTGATCGTCATCGGCATTATTGTCATTGCCGGTATTCTTTTTGATGGCTGGCGCCGCATGCGCGGTGGCAAGGGCAAGCTCAAGTTCCGGCTGGACCGAAACCTGTCCAACTTGCCTGACGACGACGGCGCCGCCGAGCTGCTGGGGCCGCCCCGTGTGCTGGATACCCATAAAGAGCCGCAACTGGATGAGCACGACCTGCCGTCGATGAGCGCCCCGCTGCGTGAAGCCCGCGAGCCGTCGTCCAAACGTGGCAAGCGCGGTAGCGCGGCGGTTGCCGAGCCGCACCAGGGCGACCTGAACCTCGACGTCGATGATGGCCCGAGTTTCAGCAGCCGCGATGACGATTTCCCGGACGAGACGTCCGCCAAGAGTGCGGCGCGCCAATCGGTCAACGATCAGCCGGCTGCCGAAGAAGTCCTGGTCATCAGCGTGATCTGCCGCGATGCCGGCGGTTTCAAAGGCCCGGCACTCTTGCAGAACATCCTCGAAAGCGGCCTGCGTTTTGGCGAGATGGATATCTTCCATCGTCACGAAAGCATGGCCGGTAACGGCGAAGTGCTGTTCTCCATGGCCAACGCGGTCAAGCCCGGCACGTTCGATCTGGACGATATCGACCTGTTCAGTACCCCGGCGGTGAGTTTCTTCCTTGGCCTGCCAGGCCCGCGTCACCCGAAACAAGCGTTCGACGTGATGGTAGCCGCTGCGCGCAAGCTGTCCCAGGAACTCAACGGCGAGCTCAAGGACGACCAGCGCAGCGTGCTCACCGCCCAGACCATCGAACACTACCGTCAGCGCATCGTCGAGTTCGAGCGTCGCGCCCTGACACAGAAACGCTGAGGATCGATCTTAAGCGTTGTCTGTAGAATCCGTGCACTAACATATTGAGCAGCTTCGGCTGCTCTTTTGCTTTATGAGAGAACACCCATGACCGCCGCCCATACCCGCATCCTCGAACTGCGCGCTGAACTGGATCAGCACAACTATCGCTACCACGTCCTCGACGAGCCGAGCATTCCGGACGCCGAATACGACCGCCTGTTCCACGAGCTCAAGGCCCTGGAGGCCGAGCACCCGGAACTGGTGACGCGTGATTCACCGACGCAGCGGGTCGGCAGTGCGGCATTGTCGGCGTTCACCCAGGTCAAGCACGAGATCCCGATGCTCAGCCTGGGCAACGCCTTCGATGAAACCACCATGCTGGAGTTTGATCGCCGGGTCACCGAGGGCCTTGATCTGCCGGTGGGCGATCTGTTTGGCGCTGGCGCGGCGGTGGAATACAGCTGCGAGCCGAAGCTGGATGGCCTGGCGGTCAGCCTGCTGTACCAGGATGGCGAGCTGGTGCGCGGTGCCACCCGGGGCGACGGCACCACCGGCGAGGACATCAGCGTCAATGTGCGCACCGTGCGCAATATCCCCCTGAAACTGCACGGCACGGGCTGGCCGGCCACCCTGGAAGTGCGCGGTGAAGTGTTCATGTCCAAGGCCGGTTTCGAGCGATTGAACGCCTCGCAACTGGAAGTGGGCGGCAAGACCTTCGCCAACCCGCGCAACGCCGCGGCGGGCAGCCTGCGCCAACTGGACTCGAAGATCACCGCCAGTCGCCCGCTGGAATTCTGCTGCTATGGCATCGGCCAGGTGACCGCGGATATCAGCGACACCCATATCGGCAACCTCAAGCAGTTGCAGAAGTGGGGGATGCCGATCAGCCACGAGTTGAAGCTGGCCAAGGGTATCCAGGAGTGCCTGGACTACTACCGCGACATCGGCGAGCGCCGCAATGCGCTGGGCTATGAAATCGACGGCGTGGTGTTCAAGGTCAACAGCATTGCCTACCAGCGTGAACTGGGCTTCCGTGCCCGCGAGCCGCGCTGGGCGATCGCGCACAAATTCCCGGCCATGGAAGAACTCACCGAGCTGCTCGACGTGGAGTTCCAGGTCGGTCGTACCGGTGCGGTCACGCCGGTGGCGCGCCTCAAGCCGGTCAAGGTGGCCGGCGTGACCGTGTCCAATGCCACCCTGCATAACATGGATGAGGTTGCCCGCCTGGGGCTGATGGTCGGCGACACCGTGATCATCCGCCGCGCCGGTGATGTGATTCCGCAGGTGGTCTCGGTGGTCACCGAACGCCGCCCGGAAAACGCCCGCGCCGTGCAGATCCCGCAGAATTGCCCGGTGTGCGGTTCCCATGTGGAGCGCACGCAACTGGTCAAGCGTAGCAAGGGCAAGGAAACCGTCAGCGAAGGCGCGGTGTACCGTTGCGTCGGGCGCCTGGCCTGCGGCGCGCAGCTCAAGCAGGCAATCATTCATTTCGTCTCGCGCCGGGCCATGGACATTGACGGCCTGGGCGACAAGACCATCGAGCAACTGGTGGATGAACAGCTCATCGGTTCGCCGGCCGATCTCTACAAGCTCAAATATGAACAGATCATCGACCTGGAAGGCTTTGCCGATATTTCCAGCAAGAAGCTGATCAGCGCCATCGAAAACAGCAAGACCCCGACCCTGGCGCGCTTCATCTACGCCTTGGGCATTCCCGACGTGGGCGAGGAGACGGCCAAAGTCCTGGCGCGCTCGCTGGCGTCCCTGGAGCGCGTTCAAAAGGCGTTGCCAGAGGTGCTGACGTACTTGCCGGATGTAGGGCTGGAAGTGGCCCATGAGATCCATAGCTTCTTTGAAGACGGCCACAACCAGCAGGTGATTGGCGCGCTGTTGTCGCCGCACGAGTGCGGCCTGCAATTGCAGGAGCAGGGCGAGCTCAGCGCGGAATTCGCCGCCAGCACCACCTTGGGCGGTTTGCTCGACAAGCTGCACGTGCCGTCTGTGGGGCCAGGTGCTGCGCAGAAGCTCGCGGACAAGTTCGGTTCGCTGGAGGGCGTAATCAAGGCTGACTGGCTCGATATGCGCCAGGCGCTGCCCGAGAAACAAGCCAAGGCTGTACGGGACTTTTTCGATAATGCCGACAACGCCAGCCATGCCCTGGCCATCGAGCAGCAGCTCAAGGACTTTGGCATGCACTGGCAGAGCGAGAAAAAGGTCGTTGAAGGCTTGCCCGAAGCCGGGCACACCTGGGTACTCACGGGCTCCCTGGAGCTGATGAGCCGCGATGTGGCCAAGGACAAGCTCGAAAGCCTGGGGGCCAAGGTGGCCGGTTCCGTTTCGGCGAAAACCCACTGTGTGGTGGCGGGGCCCGGCGCCGGCTCGAAACTGGCCAAGGCCAATGAGCTGGGCCTGAAAGTACTGGACGAAGAGGCCTTCGTCACCTTCCTGGCCAAGCACAACATCACCGTCTGATTGATCGTCCCCACTCCGCGTGAGAGCGATCTCTCAACACTGTAGGAGCGAGCTTGCTCGCGAAGAACCAAAGGGCGTCGCTGTAAATCAGGCGCCCCGCATTATCGTTAACGATCTTCGCGAGCAAGCTCGCTCCTACAGGGAGCAGAGGCATCTCCTGCACGTGTTGAACGATCTCTCCCGAGAAATGATCTAGTCTCTGTCACCCAGGGAGAGATCGCCATGTTCCGTTACTTCGAGCAACTCAGCACGCGCATCGCCGCTCCGTTCATGGCCGAAACCTCGCGCAACAGCAAGGTGTGGCAATGCCGGTGTGGCCAGTCGCTGTTTTTTCGCAACAGCCAATGCCTGGCCTGCCAGGCGGCATTGGGTTACCAGCCGCAGCAAAGCCGCCTGTCGTCCTTGCAACCTGGGCCGGCGGTCGGTACTTGGCTGGCGGACGATAATCTCGATGCCGGCGCATTCCGGCGCTGTGCAAACCTCGATTCACCCGCCGCCTGCAACTGGCTGATTCCTGCTCACAGCACTGCACCGTTGTGCGTGGCCTGTAGCCTGAACCGCACCATTCCTGACCTATCAATTGCGGAAAACCACGAACGCTGGCGCAAGGTCGAAACCGCCAAACGCCGCTTGGTCGCGCAACTGATCAGCCTGGGCTTGCAAGTGCTGCCCAAGAGCGTTGATGAAGAGACTGGCCTGGCCTTCGACTTCATCGGCATCGACCTAAAAGGCAACGCGCCCACCACCGGTCACGCCAATGGGCTGATCACCCTGGACATCAAGGAAGCCGACGACGCCCACCGTGAAAAAGTCCGCGTACAGATGCGCGAGCCATACCGCACCTTGCTTGGCCATTTTCGCCATGAAGTCGGCCATTACTACTGGGATCGCCTGATCGCCAACAGTCACTGGCTCACACCTTTTCGCAACCTGTTCGGCGACGAACGCGCCAGTTATGCCGAGGCCCTCGACCGGCACTACCAGAACGGCCCGCGCCCGGACTGGCAACTCACCTGCGTGAGCGCCTACGCCACCATGCATCCCTGGGAAGACTGGGCCGAAACCTGGGCCCACTACCTGCACATGATGGACGCCGTGGACACGGCCCTGGGCTTTGGCATGAGCGCCCGCGAGATGGACCTGGATTACCAGCCATTCCCCCTGACCACACTCTACGACCCCCAACACCCTGGCGGCCCGGCATTCCTCTGCTTCGTCAATGCCTGGATCGAACTGGCCGGCATGCTCAACGAACTGTCCCGCGCCATGGGCCAGCCGGATTTCTACCCCTTCGTGCTACCGCCCGCGGTGATTGCCAAGCTGCACTTTATTCACTTGGTCATCCAGGAAGAGGGCGGCAGGGCCGATGGGGTTATGGCAAGTGCTTGAGCCTTCTCATTTTTTAATCCGGAACCAACGGTTGTAACTTCCGATGAGATGGGTACAATGGCGCGGCTTGCCGAGAGGCAGCGTCGTTATGGTGACCCCATCGGTCCCCCCGCAACGATTACCCGTGAACCTGGTCAGAGCCGGAAGGCAGCAGCCACAGCGGGAACATTGTGTGCCGGGGTGTGGCTGGTGGGGTTGCCTCCATAACGCTCCCTTCTGCAGTCCCTTCTAAAACTCAAGTTATTTTCAGCCAGTCATCTGTGATGCTTCTTGCACAGCGCATGACGGTCATTTCGCGTCTAGTGGCATACTCCCAAGCGTCTCTTTCCCTGGCTACGAGGCTCTATGCACTCGGAACATTTCGACTTATCCAGCCCCGTATTCTTGCCGATCACCGAGCACACCTGTGCGGGTTTGTTGGGCGGCGAGGGTATCGATGCGCTTGTAGCCCTGAGTGAGCCCGAATTGGCGGCGGTGTTGGTGATCCAGAACCTGGCGCAGGTCCCGGAAAGCGACCTGAGCGCCAATGGTGCTGAAAAAGTGTTGGCCAAACTGATTGACTGGGCAGTCGATGCCAGCCATTCGGCCAGTGTGTCCTTGCTCTCTGAAGCGCAGCGGCTGTTCGATCAGAGGAAGCTGTATTTCGGCCTCAATGTGGTCAAAAGCCTGAAGCTGCGCTTTCTGCTGGAGGAGGAAGTACAGGCTCGGGACTATCTGTTGCCCAGTGGCAAATGGGACGTCGAGTATAAAGTCCGCCACCTCAAGGCCAATGATCCGTTCAGCCAGCAGGTGATCACGCCCAGGCATCGCGAGCGCTGGTTGAGCGCCGAGCAAGACAAGCTGCTCAGAACCTTCCGCGCCAACCTGAACGAAGACCTGCATGTTCAAGGCTATGCAGGCATTGGCAAGAGTCACCTGCTGGTGGCCTTGCTGGAGCACCTGCGCCCGGAAAAGACCTTATTGTTGGCACGCACCCCGGCAAAACTCGAAACCCTGCGTGCGCGCATGGTGGGAGCGCGGGAGCGTAAGGCCGGGCATACCTTCCAGGACTTCGCCCATGCTCTATTGCATGGCCCGAGGCCAAAGCCGCTGAATACGCCGGCGAGGGTGCCGACCAAGCAGGCGCTCGCTCAAGAGCTGAATATCTTTGGTTTCCGCCGCCTGGAAGGGCAAGCGGTGGTGGAGGTGTGCCTCAAGGTGCTTGAGGCCTACTGCCGCTCCTGGGAGTACAGCTTGTCGGCCCAGCATTTGCCGCATTTCAAGCAACCGCTCGCCGGCGTCGATGCCAGGGCGCTGCTCGAATATGCCAGCCGGTTATGGGGCTACCTAGAGGCGAACCCGGCCTGGGGCCGGCATACCGGGTTTGAAGGCTTGTTGATGATCAAGCGCGCCAGCCTTGCAGGCTGCGTGGTGCCCGAGCGCTATACCCATGTGCTCATCGATGAGAGCCAGGACATCCCGGCGCCGCTGTTGCAAATCATCGAGCGCGGCCGCCAGGTGCTGATCACTTTGGGGGATGAGTATCAGCAGGCCAGTGGCGGCGTGGTCAAGCGTGCCCGTGAGGTTCGCCATACCGACGTGTGCTACTCCGTGCGTTCCGGGCGCAATGTCGAGCGCCTGGTCAACCCGTTGATCAGCTTGCACTCGGAAAAAAGCAAATCGCTTTTCGAGGGCGCGCGCGATGCCGATGTCGGCATTGAGTTTTATCCGCAGGGTTTCGTGCCCCCGCAAGGTTGCGTGGTGTTGACCGCTTCCCATTGGGACACCATGCAGTGGGCGATCCAGCTGAGCCACGCCCGCTGTGCGTTCGGCCTGGCGAGCAAAGAGGCCCAGCAGTCGCTCAAGCATTTCATGGACACGGTCATCGCGTTGTTCAAACCCGATTTCTATAGCAATGAGTTCAATGACCTCGGCCCCCATGCGTTTTTCAGCGACATGGCCGATTGGCAGCAGGTGCGCGAAGCCTGCCAGTTCGATGAGGCGTTTCTGTGGGTCGAGGCCGAGCTGGAAAAAGGCTTTAACGTGGCGGATGTCACGCGTTTGAACAGGTTGATTGGCCATCCGGACGAGCGCGTCCTGTTGATGCTGGCGCAGGATGCGGGTGGCATGGAGTTCGACCGGGTACTGCTCACCCCGGAATTGTTGACCAATGTGAAGTTCCAGGACGCCTACGCGTTCGATCAACGACTCTGTGCGGTGTATATCGCGATTTCACGGGCCAGGGTGCAGTTGTACCTGCCCTACGATGTGGTCGAGTGGCTCGACTATCACAAGTATCAAAAGACCCGTGAATCCCACGGTTACTGACGGTTTTAATCCGGCTGTTTCACAACTTTCATAAAGCCCTCTGGACAATCCGCAGACCGCCTTGTTAGCTTGCGCCGGCCACTTGTTTCAGAGTATGACAAGGGCATGGATTTGATGTTGAAGTGCTATCACTTCTTTCACTCACAAGGATGTCTGTCATGAAAAGCCTGCAAGGGTTGCCTCGTCTTATCAGTGCTTCGGTAGGGACGCCCGGCAAAGCCCGCAACTTGCCCGCCGATGTTCAGTGCATCCAGTATTTATTCAATTTGATCATTCCCAAGATGGGGTTTGCCTTGCTGGAAAACGGCAAGTGCGACGGCCAGTTGGTGCAGTGCATCAGCCAGTATCAGTTTCGCCATCTCAAGTACGCCCATCCCGATGGCGTGATCGACCCCACCGGGCGGACGTTCAACAGTCTGATCGAAGAGGCGCTGAAGGTACCGGTGCGGGCTTTTCCCAATACGCGCATTCCGACGTTTCTCAACATTTTCGGCAATAACAACGTCGATGCGGTACAGGCCACGGTCAATGTGTACCTGGACCGCGTGCGTGCGGTGATCGAGGCCGAGCGGCGTAACCGGCAGTTGATGATGCAGTCCACCTGCGATGGCGGGACGACATTGAGCGATACGGATTTCCAGAACGCCGCCAAGCAATTGGGCAACGGCATTTCGGTGAATGTGGTCAAGGCGTTCGCCACGGTGGAGTCGGGCGGGAAGGTGGGGTTCGGGCCCGCCAAGTTGCCGATCATCGCTTTTGAAGGGCACCACTTTCGCAAGTACACCAAGCACATCTACGACCAGTCGCAGCCGCTGCTGTCGTATATCTACAAGAAAAAAGCCGGCCCGCAATGGCAGGCGAACAACAAGGATCAGGTCAAGGCCTGGGAGACCATGGCCACCGCCTTTGCGCTGGATCAGGAAGCCGCCTTGATGTCGGCCTCCTGGGGCATGTTTCAAATCATGGGGTTCAATTTTGCTGCGTGCGGATTCAAGACGGTGTTTGAGTTCGTGGCGTCATTAAAGATCAATGCCGGTAACCAACTCAAAGCCTATCTCAGCCTTTGCAGCCACAACTCGGCATTATTGAGTGCCATGAAAAACAAGGACTTTACCGCCATGGCCCGAAACTATAACGGTGATGATTACGGCAACTATGACGTCCTGATGAAACAAGCCTACGAAGCCTTTGAAGGGAAGAAATAAGATGATTCGTTATCTGGCGATGGGAGTGTTGTCGTGGTGCGCCGTGGCGCCTGCGTTGGCCGGCCCGGCGGCGTTGCATTCAGGCCAATATGAAGGGCTGATGCTGGCGGTGACGCCGGGGCATCAGGTGGAGGGTTTCTACCAGGAATCGATGGGCGAGGGTGTGGCCCGTGGTTGCACGTTCTACTTGCAAGGCAAACCCGAAGCGCTCACCACCTGGCTGGACGCTGCCTACCCAGGCAGTGTGGCAGCGGCGTCCGACGGGGTGACCCTGACCGTGGCGCAGGGCCGTCAACACCCCGGCTGCATCAACGTGCTGATGCCGGAAATCGCCACCGGCCTGGAGCTGAGCCAGACCGCCAGCAAACAATGGATCGGCTTGGTGACGGTGTCTGCCGACAAGGCTTACTTGCTGAAAACGCCGGGCGCCAAAGCGGCAAAGCGGCCCTACATCGTCAAGCATGACGTAGTGGGCGTACTGGCATTCAAGGACGGCTGGGCGCAGGTGGAATTCATCAACGCTGACGACCGTTCGTTCACGGGCTGGATCAGCCAGGGCCAGTACGCACGGTTGGCTGCGCCGAAGCCCTAAATTGTAGGAGCGAGCAAGTCAGCCAAAGGTCTCGCGCAGTAGCCCGGCAAACGCATCTCGCGCCAGGTGCCGCTGGGTGTCCGTGTGCCAGAACAACAGGTTGTCCACGGGCGCCAGTGCTTCAAAGCGATACGATGCCAGCTGATTGGCCTGTTCATAGCGCGCCAGGATCCCCTCGGGTGCCAACGCCACGCCAATCCCCGCGCTCACGCATCCGATGATCGTGCCCCAACTGGCGTAGCTGGCGATTGCTGGCTTGATGTCATGGGGCTTGAGCCAGTTTTCCAGGGCGGCGCGATAAGGGCAGCCCGGCGGCCACACCAGCAGGGTTCGGCCGGCCAGGTCCTCGGCACTGTTGATAGGGGCGCTGCACGCGCTGGCGATCAGCACCAGGCGCTCGCTGTAGACCACGCTCTGTTCCAGCTTTGTGCGTTTGCCGCCGGCAGCCACCAGCGCCACATCCAGGCGGTGGTGCTGCAGGTCATCCAGCAGTTGCGCCCAGGCACCGGTGACCAGTTCCAGGCTGACATCGGGATAGCGCCGGTGGTATTCCGCCAGCAGCGGTGGCAAGCGCCCGCTGGCGCTGGATTCCACCGCACCGATGCGCAAGGTGCCACGGGGAATGGCGCTGGCATCCACGGCGCGTTTGGATTCATCCACCAAGGCCAGGATACGTTCGCAGTAATCCAGGAAGATCTCTCCCGCGGCGCTGATCGCCAGCCCTCGGCCAGCACGGATAAACAGCGGTGTGCCCAACTCGCTTTCCAGCTGCTTGATGCGCGTGGTGATATTGGACGGCACGCAGTGCAATTGCAGCGCAGCCTGGGCCACGCTGCCGGTTTGCGCCACGGCTCGTACCATTTTCAGTTGGGCCAGTTCCATTGCTCAGTTCCAATGATTTCAGAAGTCAGAAACGCTTAATTGTCCTATGCCTGGCCTGGGCCAAGACTGCCAGCATTCCTTTTGCGTGGATGCTGTCGATGAATACTCCGTCACCTCTAAAGCTTACGCTAGTCATTGCCAGCGTCATCCTCTGTTGGGCGTATTCCCCCATCGGCGTACACATGGGGCTGCACAGTTACAGCCCCGGCCAATTGGCGCTGCTGCGGTTTTTGATCGCGTCGGTATTCATGGGCGGCGTGGCCTCGGTGGTGGGAATTGGACGGCCACCATTGCGCGACCTGCCGTGGTTGTTGGTGCTGGGCTTTTTCGGGGTGTTCCTGCACCACACCAGTCTCAATTACGGGCAGCAATGGGTGACGGCGGCAGCGTCGAGTGTGTTGGCACAGTCGGCGCCATTGTTCAGTGTGTTGATCGCGTTTTTGTGCTTGAAGGAGCAGGTCAGCACCTGGCGCTGGGGCTGCGTGCTGTTGGGGTTGGCCGGCGTAGTGGGGGTGATCTGGGGCGACCGGGGCATAGGCGATATCAACCCACGGGGTTTGCTGATCTTGTTGGCGGCCTGCTCATGGAGTGTGTACTTCGCCATCCAGCGACATTACGCCCATCGCTACAGCCCGTTGACCATGGCGTGCTACATGGTGTGGTCCGGCACCCTGATGCTGTGCGTGAACCTGCCGGGTCTGCCCGCCGCCATCGTGCAGGCACCGATGGTGGAGAATCTTGCCGTGCTGGTGCTGGGCATTTTTCCCAGTGCCTTGGCCTATCTGGCCTGGGGTTATGTGTTGAAGCACGTCGAGGTCAGTCGTGCGTCGGTGGCGATGTACCTGATTCCACCGGTTGCCATGCTGATGGCCGCCACGCTGCTTGGCGAACACGTCACCCTGCAGGTGATGCTGGGCGCGGTGATCGTGCTGGCAAGTGTCGCCGCTATCAGCCTGGAAGGGCGTTGGCGCTCAAGTGTGCTAGCAGAACGCCCGCAGGGGCCCTCCGGGAGGCCAATCGAACAAGCTTCGTCAGATTAGACGAGCGTGCCGGATGCAATTTCCCCCTTGCTCCGCTAGCATTACCGGCTTCTGCTTCCCAGTTGCGACGGTTTTCGATGAGTTATCAGGTTCTTGCACGTAAATGGCGCCCGCGCTCGTTCCGCGAAATGGTCGGCCAGACCCATGTGCTCAAGGCTCTGATCAATGCCTTGGACAGCCAACGGCTGCACCACGCCTACCTGTTCACCGGTACGCGCGGGGTGGGCAAGACCACGATTGCGCGCATCATCGCCAAGTGCCTGAATTGTGAAACCGGTATTACCTCGACGCCTTGTGGCACCTGTTCGGTGTGCCGTGAGATCGACGAAGGGCGTTTCGTTGACCTGATCGAGATCGATGCCGCGAGCCGAACCAAGGTCGAAGACACCCGCGAACTGCTGGACAACGTGCAGTACGCGCCGAGCCGTGGCCGCTTCAAGGTCTACCTGATCGACGAAGTGCACATGCTGTCCAGCCACTCCTTCAACGCCTTGTTGAAAACCCTGGAAGAGCCGCCGCCCTACGTCAAGTTCATCCTGGCCACCACCGACCCGCAGAAACTTCCGGCAACGATTTTGTCGCGGTGCCTGCAGTTCTCCCTGAAAAACATGACCCCCGAGCGTGTGGTCGAGCATTTGACCCATGTGCTGGGCGTCGAGAACGTACCGTTCGAAGACGACGCGCTGTGGTTGCTGGGCCGCGCCGCCGATGGTTCGATGCGCGATGCCATGAGCCTCACCGACCAGGCCATCGCGTTTGGTGAAGGCAAGGTCATGGCCGCCGACGTGCGCGCCATGCTCGGTACCCTGGACCACGGCCAGGTGTTTGACGTGCTGCACGCGCTGATCGAAGGGGACGCCAAGGCGTTGCTCGAAGCGGTGCGCCACCTGTCGGAGCAAGGCCCGGACTGGAATGGCGTGCTTTCGGAAATCCTCAACGTATTGCACCGCGTCGCCATCGCCCAGGCCCTGCCGGAAGGCGTGGACAACGGCCATGGCGACCGTGATCGCGTATTGGCCCTGGCCCAGGCCTTGCCGGCCGAAGACGTACAGTTCTACTACCAGATGGGCCTCATCGGTCGCCGCGACCTGCCCCTGGCACCCGACCCTCGGGGTGGCTTTGAAATGGTGCTGCTGCGCATGCTGGCATTCCGGCCGGCAGATTCGGCAGACGCACCGAGACAGCCGCTAAAGCCAGTGGGGATCAGCCAGGCCACAGTTGATTCCGCCAAACCAGTGGCTGGCGCGGCCGTTGTCGCGCCAGTAGTTACTGCGCCTGCGGTTGCTGTGCCTGAGCCGGTTGCGCCGGCACCTGAGCCTGAACCTGCGCCGGTTGCCGTCGCACCGGTGGTCGAGCCCGAGCCGGTCATCGAGCCCGAGCCCGTTGTCGACTTGCCTTGGAATGACCCGGTCGAAGCGCAAGTAGAGCCCGAGCAACAGCCCGCCGTGGAGCCCGTGCTGGAAACCACCGGCGAGCAACCCGAGCTGACACCGATGCCTGCGCCGACTCCGGACAGCGTGGTGCCGGATGCCCCTGAGTGGGTATCGGCCCCCGTTCCTGAACCGACGGTCGCCCAGGTCGACGCGGCCACTCCCGGCATTGACCTGGACGACGAACCGCCGCTGGACGAAGACTACATCGAGCCGGACATGGATTCGGCCTACAGCTACCTGGACGATTTGGCCAGTGAGCACACCGCGGAACCTGCGCCCGAGCCCGAGGCAGAGCCTGCCGCGGCTCCGGCTACCGGCCTGGCCCTGCAATGGCTGGAATTGTTTCCGAAATTGCCGATCTCCGGCATGACCGGCAGTATCGCCGCCAACTGCACCCTGATTTCCATCGAAGGCGACCACTGGCTGCTGCACCTGGACCCGGCCCATAGCGCCTTGTTCAACGCCACCCAGCAGCGCCGGCTCAACGATGCGCTCAACCAGTACCATGGGCGCACGCTGACCATCGCCATCGAGCTGATCAAGCCCGAGCAGGAAACCCCGGCCCAGGCAGCGACCCGTCGGCGCCTTAACCGCCAGCGCGAGGCCGAGGACTCGATCCACGCAGATCCGCTTATCCAACAAATGATGCAACAGTTCGGTGCGGTCGTCCGCCACGATACTATTGAACCTGTCGAAGCCCCGGTGCCCCAAGCGTCATGACACCGGGCTACTCATTGATCCACGTACTTTTGAGGTGATTCCCATGATGAAAGGTGGCATGGCCGGCCTGATGAAGCAGGCGCAGCAGATGCAGGAAAAAATGGCCAAGATGCAGGAAGAGCTGGCCAACGCCGAAGTCACCGGTAAAGCCGGTGGCGATATGGTCAGCGTGGTGATGACCGGTCGTCACGACATCAAGCGTGTCAGCATCGACCCAAGCGTATTGCCGGGCGTGGGTGAAGATGACCTGGAAATGCTCGAAGCGCTGTTCGCCGCAGCCGTCAACGACGCTGTGCGCAAGATCGAAGCCAACAGCCAGGACAAAATGTCCGGCGTGACCGCTGGCATGCAACTGCCACCGGGAATGAAACTGCCGTTCTGATACACGCTTTAGCTAGACTCAAATGCCAGGCATCGCGCCTGGCATTTTTTTTGGCCGGTCGAAACATCGAACCCCAGGCCTTCACCGATGGTCTGCACCCTATACCGTTGAAACCACTCACCGATAAAGGAGCCCCGCTGATGCCTCAAGAAATGACGCTCAACCAACGCATCGTTCTGGTCTCACGCCCTCAAGGCGCACCCACGCCCGAAAACTTTCGCCTGGAACGTGTGAGCCTGCCGGACCTGGCAGACGGTCAGGTGTTGCTCAAGACCCTGTACCTGTCCCTGGACCCCTACATGCGTGGACGCATGAGTGATGCGCCTTCCTACGCCGCGCCCGTGGAAATCGGCGAGGTGATGACCGGTGGGGCTGTCAGCCGTGTCGAGCAATCGCGCAACCCGAAATTCGAAGTGGGCGACCTGGTGGTCGGCGCCACTGGCTGGCAAAGCCACTGCATTTGCGAAGGCCATAACCTGATCCCGCTGCCCAAGGGGTTGCCGAGTCCGTCGATGGCCTTGGGCGTACTGGGTATGCCGGGCATGACGGCCTACATGGGCTTGATGGATATCGGCCAGCCCAAGGCCGGGGAAACCCTGGTGGTGGCGGCTGCGTCTGGCGCGGTGGGGTCGGTGGTGGGCCAGGTGGCCAAGCTCAAGGGCTTGCGCGTGGTGGGCATTGCCGGTGGCGCAGACAAGTGCCGCTACGTGGTGGATGAGTTGGGCTTTGACGCCTGTATCGACCACAAGAGCGAAGATTTTGCCCATGAGCTGGCCCTGGCCTGTTTCAAAGGCGTGGACATTTATTTCGAAAACGTCGGCGGTAAAGTCTTCGATGCCGTGCTGCCTTTGCTCAACCCCAAAGCGCGCGTGCCGCTGTGCGGGTTGATTGCCGGCTATAACGCCCATGAAGCGCCCAGCGGCCCTGACCGTTTGCCGGCCCTGCAACGCACCTTGCTGACCAAGCGGGTGCGCATCCAGGGCTTTATCGTGTTCGATGACTACGGCGACCGCCAGCCGGAGTTCCTCAGTGCCATGGCGCCTTGGGTGCGCGAGGGCAAGATCAAGTTCCGCGAGGACGTGGTCGACGGCCTGGAGCAGGCGCCCGAAGCCTTTATCGGCCTGCTCGAAGGGCGCAACTTCGGCAAGTTGGTGGTGCGCGTCGCGCAGGATTGAGTATTTGACGCTAATCCGGGGCGCGGGTATAAACCGCGTCTCGTTGTTTTGTCGGACCCTTCGCCCATGAGCTTCAGCCCCCTGATTCGCCAACTGATCGACGCCTTGCGCACTTTGCCCGGCGTCGGCCAGAAAACTGCCCAGCGCATGGCGCTGCAACTGCTGGAGCGTGACCGCAGCGGCGGCACCCGCCTGGCCCAGGCCCTGAGCCAGGCCATGGAGGGCGTGGGCCACTGCCGCCAGTGCCGCACCCTCACCGAAGAAGAACTCTGCCCGCAATGCGCCGACCCGCGTCGCGACGACACGTTGCTGTGCGTGGTGGAAGGGCCGATGGATGTGTACGCCGTGGAGCAGACCGGTTACCGCGGGCGTTACTTTGTGCTCAAGGGCCACCTGTCGCCGCTCGACGGTTTGGGGCCGGAAGCCATCGGTATCCCGCAATTGGTGGCACGAATCGAAGAGCAGGGCACCTTTACCGAAGTGATCCTGGCAACCAACCCGACGGTGGAAGGTGAAGCCACTGCGCACTACATCGCCCAGTTGCTGACCAATAAAGGTTTGATTACTTCACGGATCGCCCATGGCGTACCGTTGGGTGGCGAGCTGGAATTGGTGGACGGCGGCACCCTGGCGCACTCGTTCGCAGGCCGCAAACCCATCGCGCTCTAAAGCCTATTGCAATCTGGGACTTCCTAACCCTGTAGGAGCGAGCTTGCTCGCGAAAAACTAATAGGCGCCGCGTTCACTCAGGAAGCACGCGTTATCGTTGACGTTTTTCGCGAGCAAGCTCGCTCCTACAGGATTAGCGCAGACACAGTCCCTGTGCATGACTTGATAACCAAGCAAGCGCTTGGTAAGTTCGCTCCATCTCGCCATGGAGCTTGCCGATGTCCGCCTATCAGGAATACTTCGACCCCAGCCACCAATTGGTCCGCGACAGCGTGCGCCGCTTCGTCGAACGCGAGATGTTGCCCGGCATCGAGCAATGGGAGGAAGCGGAAAGTTTTCCCCGCGAGCTTTACCTCAAGGCCGGTGCGGCGGGCATTCTGGGCATCGGCTACCCCGAGGCGCTGGGTGGCAGCCACGAAGGCGATCTGTTCGCCAAGGTCGCCGCCAGCGAAGAACTGATGCGCTGCGGCTCCGGTGGCGTGGTGGCAGGGCTCGGCTCCCTGGATATCGGCCTGCCGCCCATCGTCAAATGGGCCCGGCCCGACGTGCGTGAGCGCATAGCGCCTCTGGTGCTCGCCGGCGAGAAGATCATCGCCCTGGCGGTCACCGAGCCCAGCGGCGGCTCGGATGTAGCCAACCTGCAAACCCGCGCCGTACGTGAAGGCGAGCATTACCGCGTGAGCGGCGCCAAGACCTTTATCACCAGCGGCATTCGCGCTGATTTCTACACCGTGGCCGTGCGCACGGGCGGGCCGGGCTTTGGCGGCATCAGCCTGCTGCTGATTGAAAAAGACACGCCCGGTTTTACCGTCGGCCAGCCACTGAAGAAGATGGGCTGGTGGGCGTCGGACACCGCCGAGTTATTCTTCGATGACTGCCGCGTGCCTGTGGGCAATCTCGTCGGTGTAGAGAACATGGGCTTTGCCTGCATCATGGGCAACTTCCAGAGCGAGCGCCTGGCCTTGGCCCTCATGGCCAACATGACCGCGCAACTGGCCTTGGAGGAAAGCCTCCAGTGGGCCGCCCAGCGCGAAGCATTCGGCAAACCCATCGGCAAATTCCAGGTGCTCAAGCATCGCCTGGCGGAAATGGCTACCGCCGTGGAGGTTTCCCGCGAGTTCACCTATCGCCAGGCCGCGAAGATGGCCGCCGGCAAGAGCGTGATCAAAGAGATTTCCATGGCCAAGAATCTGGCCACCGATACCGCTGATCGGGTGACGTATGACGCGGTGCAGATATTGGGCGGGCAGGGATATATGCGTGGCAGTCTGGTGGAGCGGATGTATCGCGATAACCGGATTTTGTCGATTGGTGGCGGGACGCGCGAAGTGATGAATGAAATCATCAGTAAGCAGATGGGGTTGTAAACCGGGGTGTTCTTTCGGGCCTCATCGCGGGCAAGCCCGGCTCCCACAGGGGAATGCATTCCAAGGTGGGAGCCGGGCTTGCCCGCGATGGCGTCAGTACTGACGACGCTTATCTCTCGGTCAGCCCGAACTGTGTCAGGCAAAACGTCGGAATCCCCATGTCTGCCAACCGCTGTGAGCCACCCAGCTCTGGCAAATCAATAATCGCCGCGGCTTCAAAGATCTTTGCTCCCATGCGCCGCACCAGGTTCGCCGCCGCAATCAGGGTGCCGCCGGTGGCGATCAGGTCATCGAACATCAGCACGGAGTCGCCTTCGCACAGGCTGTCGGCATGCACTTCCAGGAAGGCTTCGCCGTACTCGGTCTGGTAACCCTCGGCCAGCACGTCCGCCGGCAGCTTGCCTTGCTTGCGGAACAGGATGAGCGGCTTGTTGAGTTGGTAGGCGATGATCGAGCCGATCAGGAAGCCACGGGCATCCATTGCACCGATATGGGTGAAATCGGCTTCGACATAGCGTTGGGCAAAGCTGTCGGCCACCAGGCGCAGGGCGCGGGGCGATTGGAACAGCGGCGTGATGTCACGAAAGATCACACCCGGCTTGGGGAAGTCGATAACGGGGCGAATCAGGGATTTGATGTCGAACGAATCAAAAGTCATCGTCGAGGAGTCCAGAGCGGAAAACGGACTCGAAGTATACCTGCGGCCTCGCGGGTTGGCGCGGCCGCAGCCTGGATCAGACCTCCAGCGAACCGCCAGCCAATGCACACAGCTGGATCGGGTCGAGGATATGCACTTCTTTACCCTCGGCGGCAATCAACTGGTTCTGTTGGAAACGGGTAAACACGCGGGACACAGTCTCCACTGCCAGGCCCAGGTAATTACCGATCTCATTGCGCGACATGCTCAGGCGGAACTGGTTTGCCGAGAACCCACGGGCGCGAAAGCGCGCCGATAGGTTGACCAGGAACGTGGCGATACGCTCGTCGGCGGTTTTCTTCGACAGCAGCAGCATCATTTGCTGGTCGTCACGAATCTCGCGGCTCATCACGCGCATCAACTGGCGGCGCAATTGCGGCAGTTGCAGGGCCAGTTCATCCAGGCGCTCGAAAGGAATTTCGCACACCGACGTGGTTTCCAGGGCCTGGGCCGACACCGGATGAATCTCGGTGTCCATTCCCGACAGCCCGACCAACTCACTGGGCAGGTGAAAACCGGTGATTTGCTCTTCGCCGCCGTCGCTGAGGCTGAAGGTCTTCAATGCGCCCGAGCGTACTGCATAGACGGAATCAAACTTGTCGCCCTGGCGAAACAGAAACTCGCCTTTTTTCAGTGGGCGGCCGCGTTTGACGATGTCGTCCAGCGCATCCATGTCTTCCAGATTCAACGAAAGTGGCAGGCAGAGGGGGGCCAGGCTGCAATCCTTGCAATGGGCCTGGCTGTGAGCGCGCAGTTTGACTGGCTCGGACATTTCTTAAATCCTTGTGGGAAAACACACATAAGACGTAAGGGTAACGCACTGGGGGGCAGCGAAGCCAGCGTGTACAGAAAACCTGCACAGGTATAAAGATTTGTTGCTTGAGGTCGATACAAAGAGCACATCTCTTAGACGGAGCTCGGATCATGTCTGTTATAGCGGCCTACAACCCGGCTATTCGCATCCCTGTTGTGCCTGACGCGAAGCCGGTTACTGCGCTCAAGGACGAAGATCCCACCCTTGAAAAATCTTCTGAAACCAAGGTCGTGGAAGGTGTGACAGTGACTATTTCCGCTGCGGCATTCAAAGCTGCAGGCGTTGAGCAGCGCAGCAATGCGGACATCGATGACAGTGGCCTGGAAGATAGCGTCAAACAGGTATTGAAAATGATCCGCCAACTGAAGCAACAGATCGCCGAAAAACAGGCCGAACTGGCGGCGGTGGCCGCAGACAATACTCTTTCCCCTGAAGAGGCGCGTGCCAAGGCCAGCGCGCTGCAGACCGAGATCGGTTCGCTGCAGGCTGGCCTGATGTCGGCTCAGACGTCGCTGGCCAAGGCGATGAAAGGCATGAGTGCCGAGGATTCGATGAAAGCTGCCTCCCTGGCGATGTAATCAAATCACCCGCGAAAACCGTTGCCTGTTCTGGTGCTCCAGGTAGGCATCGAACACCATGCACACCGAGCGCACCAACAAGCGCCCGGCCGGCAGCACGCGAATGCCCTGGGCGTCCAGTTCGATCAAGCCATCATCAGCCATTGTCTGCAATTGCGGCCATAACTCGGCAAAATAGCCGCGAAAATCGATGTTGTACGCCTGTTCGACCCCCTCGAATGCCAGGCTGAAATTGCAGATCAACTGCTGGATCACGTCCCGTCGCAACCGGTCGTCCGTAGTGCAGACCAGGCCGCGGCTGGTCGCCAGTTGCGCGCCCGCCAAGGCATTCTGGTACTGGTTCAGGTCACTGCTGTTCTGGCAATACAAGTCGCCGATCTGGCTGATCGCCGAGACCCCCAGCCCAATCAGGTCGCAATGCCCGTGGGTGGTGTAACCCTGGAAGTTGCGCTGCAGCTTGCCTTCTTCCTGGGCCACCGCCAGTTCGTCGTCCGGCAGCGCAAAGTGGTCCATGCCGATGTAGCGGTAACCGGCCTGGGTCAGCTGTTCGATGGTGGTTTGCAGCATCAGCAGTTTTTCTGCCGGCGAGGGCAGGTCGTCGGTGTTGATCCGCCGCTGGGGCATGAAGCGTTCCGGCAGGTGCGCGTAGTTGAACACCGACAGGCGGTCAGGCTGCAAGCGGATAACTTCCTCCACGGTGCGCGCAAAGTTCAACGGCGACTGCTTGGGCAGGCCGTAGATCAGGTCGATATTGATCGAGCGAAATTGCAAGGTGCGCGCTGCATCGATCACGGCGCGGGTTTCCTCTAGGCTTTGCAGGCGGTTGACCGCCCGTTGCACGTCGGGGTCGAGGTCTTGCAGGCCGATGCTCACGCGGTTGAAGCCCAGTTCGCGTAGCAGGCCCATGGTGGCCCAGTCGGCTTCGCGCGGGTCGATTTCGATGCCGTAGTCGCCCGAGTCATCATCCAGCAAATTGAAATGCTGGCGCAGGCGTGTCATCACCTGGCGCAGTTCATCGTGGCTGAGAAACGTTGGCGTACCGCCGCCGAAATGCAGTTGCTCAACGGGTTGCTGCGGGTCGAGGTGGCAGGCCACCAATTGGATCTCGTGCTCCAGGCGCTGCAGGTAGGCCTGGGCGCGCCCCCGGTCCTTGGTGATCACCTTGTTGCAGGCGCAGTAGTAGCAAATGTTGGCGCAGAAGGGTACATGCACGTACAGCGACAGTGGCCGCACGGCCTTGCGGCTGTCACGCAGGGCGTGGAGCAGGTCGAAGGTGCCGACCTGGCTGTCAAATTGTACGGCGGTGGGGTAGGACGTGTAGCGCGGCCCCGCCAAGTCGTAGCGGTGAATCAGATCTGTGTCCCAACGAATGGCGTCGAGCATGCGGGCGGTCCCCCGGATTGGCTAGTGGGCCGAGTCTAGGGGCAGGGCGGTGCAGCCATCTTGATTTGCATCAACGGGGAGCGGCGCTATGCCACAGGGCCTGTTAATGCCCCATTAGCCAGTGCTGATGAGGGCCGGGCAAGGTCCAGAGGCCGAAGATCATCACCAGCACCCCACCGGTCACCCGCACGCTGCGCTTGCGCAATAACGCCGTCACCCGTTCGGCGGCCAGCCCGGTGGCCAGCAGCACCGGCCAGGTGCCCAGCCCGAACGCCAGCATCAGCAAGGCGCTGTCCAGTGCATTGCCCTGGCTCGCCGCCCATAGCAGGGTGCTGTAGACGAGCCCGCACGGCAACCAGCCCCACAGCGCACCCAGCAACAAGGCGCGGGGCAGGCTGGACACCGGCAGCAAACGGTTGGCCACCGGCTGCAGATGCCGCCATAGGCCGCGCCCCAGGCTCTCGATACGGGTGAGGCCGCTCCACCAGCCGGCCAGGTATAGGCCCATGCAGATCAGCAGTAACCCGGCGAGGACGCGCATGAACATCGCCGCCGGGCTGTTGGCCACCGCCCAGCCGGCCAGACCGATCAATAAACCGGCGGTGGCATAGCTGAGGATGCGCCCCAGGTTGTACACCAGCAGCAGGCGAAAACGGCGGCTGCGTTGTTCCTTGGGAATCGCCAGGGTCAGCGCGCCCATCAATCCGCCGCACATGCCCAGGCAGTGGCCGCCGCCGAGCAGGCCGAGGATCAGCGCCGAGACCAGCAAGGGCATCAGCTCAAGCATGAGGGGGCTCTTTGGGCGGTTGCTCGGGGTTGTTGGCTTCATCGATGGCGGCCAGGTGGTTCGGGTCCTGGTCGTCGAACAGCACGCTGTGGGCCGGGCCATCGAGGTCTTCGTACTGGCCGCTGTCCACGGCCCAGAAGAAGATGTAGATGGCCACGCCCACTAACAGCAGTGCCGCCGGAATCATTACATAGAGAGCTGGCATCTGTACTCCATGCCCACGCGGCTCAGGCCGGCAGCGGGCGGGTTGCTGGGGCGGTACCCGGGGCTTGCGCGCTCGGCAGGCGAGTCAGGCGCAACGCGTTGAGTACCACGGTCAACGAACTGAGGGACATGCCGATGGCCGCCCAGATCGGAGTGATCCAACCCAGGGCGGCGAACGGCAGCATAAGGCCATTGTACAACCCGGCCCACAACAGGTTCTCGATGATCACTCGGCGGGTGCGCCGCGCGAGGCTGAAGGCCTGCACCAGCGCATCCAGGCGGTTGGACAACAGCACCGCATCGGCGCTGGTTTTCGCCAGGTCGGTGGCCGAGCCCATCGCCACACTGATATCGGCAGCAGCCAACACCGGCACATCATTGACCCCATCGCCCAGCATCAGCACTTTGCGACCTTCCTTGTGCAGGTTTTGCAGTACCTGCAGCTTGTCGTCAGGGCGCAGGCTGCCGAGCGCTTCGTCGATACCCAGCTCAGAGGCGACACTGGCTACCATCGGCGAACTGTCGCCGGAGAGCAACAGCGTGCGCCAGCCCCGCGCCTTGCATGCGGCCAGCAAGGCGGGGGCGTCGCTGCGCAGACGGTCGTCGAGTACGAACCAGGCCAGCGCCCCGCTGCGGTCGCCCAGCAGCAGCCATTGCCCGGCTTCGTCCGGCGAGGCGGGAATCGCGCAGCCACTGAGTTCACAGACAAAACCCGGCTGGCCGATGCGCAACAGACGTTCTCCCACACGACCCTCCAGGCCCAGGCCTGGAGTGCTCAGCACTTCATCAGCGGCCAGCGGCGCACGGCCGAAGGCACGGGCAATCGGGTGTTCGGAGCGGTTCTCCAAGGCGGCGGCAAGGCCCAGGCATTGGTCGCTGTCCAGCGCGCCGAGGGGCCGGATGGCGCGCAACGCCAGGCGCCCTTCGGTGAGGGTGCCGGTCTTGTCGAAAATCACCGTATCAATCTGGTTCAGGCCCTCAAGCACATGGCCGCGGGTCAGCAGTAACCCGAGACTGTGCAAGGTGCCGGTGGCGGCGGTAAGGGCGGTGGGCGTGGCCAGCGACAGGGCGCACGGACAGGTCGCCACCAGCATCGCCAGCACAATCCAGAACGCCCGTGTGGGGTCCAGCTCCCACCACAGCAGGCCGATCAGTGCGGCGGCGATCAGCGAGCACAACAAGAACCACTGCGCAGCGCGGTCGGCGATCTGCGCCAGGCGCGGCTTCTCGGCCTGGGCGCGCTCCAGCAGGCGCACGATGGCGGACAGGCGCGTGTCATGCCCCAGGGCGCGTACTTGGACGGTCAGCGCGCCTTCGACATTCAGCGTACCGGCCGTGACGCTCTCACCCGTGCGCCGAGGTTGCGGCAGGTACTCGCCGGTCAGCAGGGATTCATCAATGCTGGATTGGCCGTCGAGAATCACCCCATCCGCCGGCAGCACCGCACCGGGATGCACCAGCACACGATCACCCAGTGCCAACTCGCTGAGCAGGATGCGTTCGCTCTGGCCATCATCCTTGAGGCGCAGGCAGGAGGCGGGCAACAGGTTGACCAGTTGGGCGGTGGCTGCGGCAGTACGCTCCCGGGCGCGGCGCTCAAGGTAGCGTCCGGCCAGCAGGAACAGGGCAAACATGCCCACGGCATCGAAATACAACTCGCCTACGCCAGTGATCGCCGTCCAGATGCCGGCCAGGTACGCGCCGCCAATCGCCAGGGACACCGACACGTCCATGGTCAGGTGGCGCGTGCGCAGGTCACGCAGGGCGCCTTTGAAGAAGGGCGCGCAGCTGTAGAACACAATGGGCGTGGTCAGAAACATCGCGACCCAGCGCAGGATGACGTGCAGTTCCGGGCTCAGGTCGATATTGAATTCCGGCCAAGTGGCCATGGTTGCCATCATGGCCTGGAACCACAGCAAGCCGGCGACCCCCAGTTGTCGCAGGGCCAGGCGATTCTCGCTGGCCAATTGTTCGGCGGCGCGGTCGGCCTGGTAAGGGTGGGCGGCGTAACCGATATGGCGCAGCTCGCTGAGCAGTTGGCTCAACGGCAATTGCCCATCGGCCCAGCGCACGTGCAGGCGGTGGTTGGACAGGTTCAATCGCGCTTCGGCCACGGCGGGCAGGCTGCGCAGGTGTTTCTCGATCAACCAGCCGCAGGCGGCGCAACTGATGCCTTCCATCAGCAGGGTGGTTTCGGCCAGGTCGCCTTGATGGCGGACAAAGGGTTTTTGCACATCGGGGCGGTCGTACAGCGCCAGCTCGTCCACCAACTGCACGGGCAGCGCCTCGGGGTTGGCCGAGGCTTCGCTGCGGTGTTGGTAATAGCTTTCCAGCCCGCCGGCCACTATCGCCTCGGCCACGGCCTGGCAGCCCGGGCAGCAGAGTTCGCGGCGTTCGCCGAGGATCTGGGCGGTGAACCGGCTTCCGGAGGGGACGGGTAGGGCGCAGTGGTAGCAGGGGGTGGTCATGGTTCGAGGTCTTTGGTGGCTGGGAGGGCCTCTTCACGGGCAAGCCCGCTCCCACAGGGGCACGCGGTGTCCTTGTGGGAGCGGGCTTGCTCGCGAAGCGCGGAGCGCAGGTTGTTTATTTTCTCAGGTCCTCGGCGCCCTGCAACGGTTCGTCACCCAGCAACAAATCCTTGTCATGGCTGACCTCTTCTTCTTCGAACAGGCGCCAGGTGTTGCCGCCTTCCACGCCAAGCAGTTCCACGAAACGGCGACCTTCGACCTTGTCGGTGACCTGGCCGATGTAGCGGCCGGGCTCGCTGTCGCTGCGGGTGAGGTTGATCTTGCGATCCTTCTCTGGCTGGGTCGGGGAGATCAGGTTCAGCTCCAGGGTATCTGGATTGCTGTAGCCAGTCAGTTGCAGCTCGACCTCGCCGGTCAGTTCGTCCAGGTGCAGCTTGCCGCGCAGTTGCAGGGTCTGGGCCAGACGCTCGCGGTCCAGGGAACGGTTGATGCCTTTGCCGGCCTCGTAGTAGTTGTCGTTGACCAGGTTGTCCGGGTTGTTCACTGCGATGGTCACCATGGACAAGGTCAGGGTCACCGAGCAGGCCAGAATCGCGATGATGATCCAGGGCCAGAGGTGCTTGTACCAAGGGCTGGCGGCAGTAGTTGCGGGCATGCGTATGTTCCCTGTTAACGGACTTGTGGGCCGATGAATCGGCTCTTGGCTTCAATATGGACGCTGGTGTCATCGGCGTCTTCGAGGATGAAGGTCACCTCGTTGGTGCTCGACGGCAACTGCTCCGGCGCACTCGACAACTCCACCGGCATGCTGACGATATCGCCGGCGGCCACTTTGATTTCGCGCCGGCCTTGCAGCTTGAGGTCCGGCAGGCCAGCGGCGTCGAGCACGTAGGTGTGATCGCGCTGGTCTTTGTTCATGATCTTCAGGCTGTAGACGTTTTCGATGCGCCCTTCGGCGTTCTCGCGATACAGCACGCGGTCTTTGCTGACGTCGAAACCCACCAGCGAGCGCATGAAGAAGGCGGCCACCAACAGGCTGATCATCGCCAGCAATACCAGGGCGTAACCGATCAGGCGCGGGCGCAGCTTATGGGTTTTCTGCCCCGAAAGGTTGTGTTCGGTGGTGTAGCTGATCAGGCCGCGTGGGTACTCCATCTTGTCCATGATGTTGTCGCAGGCATCGATACAGGCGGCGCAACCGATGCACTCGATTTGCAGCCCGTCGCGGATATCGATACCGGTAGGGCACACCTGCACGCACATCGTGCAGTCGATGCAGTCGCCCAGGCCCTGGGCCTTGTAGTCGGTACCCTTTTTACGTGGGCCACGCACTTCGCCACGGCGCGGGTCATAGGACACGATCAAGGTGTCCTTGTCGAACATCACGCTCTGGAAGCGCGCATAGGGGCACATGTAGATGCACACCTGCTCACGCAGCCAGCCGGCGTTGCCGTAGGTGGCGAGGGTGAAGAAACCCACCCAGAAATACGACCAGCCATCGGCCTGGCCAGTGAAAAAGTCGAACACCAGTTCGCGAATCGGCGAGAAGTAGCCGACGAAGGTGATGCCGGTGGCAAAGCCGATCAGCAGCCACAGGCTGTGCTTGCTGAACTTGCGCAGGAATTTGTTGGCGCTCATGGGCGCTTTGTCGAGCTTGATGCGTTGGTTACGGTCGCCTTCGGTGACCTTTTCGCACCACATGAAGATCCATGTCCACACGCTTTGTGGGCAGGTATAGCCGCACCACACGCGCCCGGCGTATACGGTGATAAAGAACAGGCCAAATGCCGCGACAATGAGAATGCCAGACAGCAGGATGAAATCCTGGGGCCAGAACGTTGCGCCGAAAATAAAGAATTTACGCTCCGGCAGGTTCCACCACACCGCCTGGTGACCGCCCCAGTTCAGCCACACCGTGCCGAAGTACAACAGGAACAGAGCGGCACCGCCGACCATGCGCAAGTTGCGGAACAAGCCAGTGAAGGCGCGGGTGTAGATCTTCTCTCTCGAAGCGTAGAGGTCAACGGTCTTGGCAGGCGGGGTAACGTCATGTACCGGTATCTGGTCGCTCATCATTGCATCCCACGGCGGTGGAGATTTGCCTCGGCCAGTACGTGCCAGCCGGGGTCAAATTAAGGGTGTTGCAGTGGCCTAATGATACGCCCCCGATGGTGCGCAAAGGGTGCGACCTTTGGTCGCGTTGGGGGAAATCAATTGATGGTGTACGTGACCTGGATCAATTGACTTGGCAAGTATGGACGGTTTTTGTCGGTAAGCCGGTCATTCGTCCCATGGATTGATCAGTGCAACGCCGCTCGATTGGAAGTCGCTGATGTTGCGCGTGACGACGGTGAGCCCATGAACCAGCGCGGTAGCGGCAATCAATGAATCACTTTCGTTGGCTCGGTCGGGTACATGCAAGTGTGCGCAACGCAACGCGACTGCTGCATCGACGGGCAGGATTCTGGCATCAAAGGCGGGCATCACATGACGCTTGAGCCAGGCTCTCAACACCTTCCCCTGTGCCGGGTCTCGCCGCTCAATTCTCAGGACTCCGGTTTCCAATTCCTTCAGCGTGATCGCCGAAATAAACATACGTGGCGCCACCACACTTTTTGCCCAAGCCACGACATTCGCATCAGCCTGAGGTTTACGCAGTTCAGAGATCACATTCGTGTCGAGTAAATACATCAAGAAAAGTCCACAGGGCGATGAATGATCACGGCACGTTCAGTTTCGAAGTCGATATCGGCCGCTTCCGGCATCACCAAAAGATCAACGATGTCGGCGTTCAGACCTGTCAGCTTCTGGTAGTCCTCAATGCTTAGCAGTACGTGGGCAGGCTTGCCGCGATCAGTGATAAAAACCGGCCCTTTGCGGGCGGCTTTTTTGGCACCACTTGTGTCTTGATTGAATTCGCGGCTGGAAATGGTCGTGATGGTCATGGGGTGTGTCCCCCTTCGCTGGACTGAATGTAGTTACGTTACTACATTGCGAGTGCGTGCGGCAAGGTTGAGGCTACGAACGGTAGATTTGGCTTTGGAAGGTTCGCAGTTGAAACAAAAAAGCCCCGCCAGCATTCGCTGCGCGGGGCTCCATTGTTTCAGAGGTCTTACTGCTCCTCAGCCTTCTTATCCCCATGAGACAAGCTATACACATACGCCGCCAGCAAATGCACCTTGTCATTGCCCTGCAACTGCTCCTGCGCCGGCATCTGGCCCTGGCGGCCGTAACGGATGGTCTGCTGCAGTTGCGCAAAGCTTGAGCCGTAGATGAACGCACCCGGATGCGTCAGGTCGGGTGCGCCCATGGCTGGGGTGCCTTTACCGGCCGGGCCGTGGCAGGCCACGCAGTTGGCGGCGAAGAGTTTTTCACCGTTGGCCACATCGGCCTTGGCGCCTTCCGGCAGTTTGCGGCCATCGAGTTGGGTCACCACAAAGCCTGCTACGTCAGCCACGCCTTGCTCGCCGATGACTTCGGCCCAGCCTGGCATCACCGCGTGGCGGCCCTTCATGATGGTTTCCTTGATGGTGTTGGGTTCGCCACCCCAGCGCCAGTCGGCGTCGGTCAGGTTGGGGAAACCGTAGGCGCCCTTGGCGTCGGAGCCGTGGCACACCGAGCAGTTGGAGGCAAACAGCCGACCGCCCATCTTCAAGGCTTGCGGGTCCTTGGCGACTTCTTCAATGGGCATCGACGCGAATTTGGCGAAGATCGGCCCGAACTTGGCCTCCGACCTGGCCATTTCCTTTTCCCATTCGTGCACGCCGGTCCAGCCGGTCTGGCCGTTGGCGAAAGGGGTTTGCTTGTCGTTGTCGAGGTAGTTGTAGCCTGGTAGCAGGCCCTTCCAGTTGCCCAGGCCAGGGTAGAGCACCAGGTAACCAAGGGCGAAGACGATGGTGCCGACAAACAGCATGAACCACCACTTGGGCAGCGGGTTGTCGTACTCCTCGATGCCGTCGAACGAGTGGCCGACGGTCTCGTCCGTCTGTTCGGTGCGCTGGCCCTTGCGGGTCGACAGCAGCAGCCAGGTCAGGGCGAAGATGGTACCCAGACTGAGGACTGTGACGTACAGACTCCAGAACGTAGTCATTCTTTGTTACTCCTAGAAGCTTGCTCGACGTGCTTGATGGCTTCGGGGTCATCTGCGAAGGGCAGCATGGTCGCGTCGTCAAACTCCGACTTGCGCCGTGGGCTGAACACCCACAACGCCAGGCCGATAAAGGCCACCATCACCACAACGGTGCCCAGGCCACGAATCATCCCGATATCCATGAAGGTCACCGTTTGCTTTTGATGATGGTGCCAAGGCCTTGCAGGTAGGCCACCAATGCGTCCATTTCGGTCTTGCCCTTCACGGCGGCGGCCGCACCGGCGATGTCTTCGTCGGTGTAGGGCACGCCCAGGGTGCGCAAGACTTCCATCTTCTTCGCGGTGTCCTTGCCGTCGAGCTTGTTTTCCACGAGGAACGGGTACGCCGGCATTTTTGACTCAGGCACGACGTTGCGCGGGTTGTACAGGTGCGCACGCTGCCAGTCATCGGAGTAACGCCCACCCACACGGGCCAGGTCCGGGCCGGTGCGTTTGGAGCCCCACAGGAACGGGTGGTCCCACACGCTTTCACCGGCGACCGAGTAGTGGCCGTAGCGTTCGGTTTCGGCGCGGAAGGGGCGGATCATCTGCGAGTGGCAGCCCACGCAACCGTTGGCGATGTAGACGTCGCGGCCTTCCAGTTCAAGGGCGGTGCGCGGCTTCATGCCTTCGACCGGCTTGTTGGTCACGTCCTGGAAAAACAGCGGGACAATTTGGGTCAGGCCGCCGATGCTCACGGCGATGACCATGAAGAAGGCCAGCAGGCCGATGTTCTTCTCGACTACTTCATGCTTCATCAGTGAGCTCCCACAACGGCGATCTTGGCGGCGGCTTCGGCTTCTACAGGGTCGCTGGCACGCACGGTGCGCCAGACGTTGTAGGCCATCAACAGCATGCCGCTGGCAAAGAACGCACCGCCCAGGGCACGTACGATAAAGCCCGGGTGGCTGGCTTGCAGCGCTTCGACGAAGGAGTAGGTGAGGGTGCCGTCATCGTTGATCGCACGCCACATCAGGCCCTGGGTGATGCCGTTGACCCACATCGAGGCGATGTAGAGCACGGTGCCGATAGTGGCCAGCCAGAAGTGCGCGTTGATCAGCCCGACGCTGTGCATTTGCACGCGGCCGAACAGTTTGGGGATCATGTGGTACAGCGCGCCGATGGAGATCATCGCTACCCAGCCCAGCGCCCCGGCGTGTACATGGCCGATGGTCCAGTCGGTGTAGTGGGACAGCGAGTTGACGGTCTTGATCGCCATCATCGGACCTTCAAAGGTCGACATGCCGTAGAACGCCAGGGACACCACCAGGAACCGCAGGATCGGGTCGGTGCGCAGCTTATGCCAGGCGCCCGAGAGGGTCATCATGCCGTTGATCATGCCGCCCCAGCTTGGCGCCAGCAGGATGATCGACATCGCCATGCCCAGGGACTGTGCCCAGTCCGGCAAGGCGGTGTAGTGCAAGTGGTGAGGGCCGGCCCAGATGTACAGGGTGATCAGCGCCCAGAAGTGCACGATGGACAGGCGATAAGAGTAGATCGGGCGCTCGGCCTGCTTGGGCACGAAGTAGTACATCATCCCCAGGAAACCGGTGGTGAGGAAGAAGCCTACGGCGTTGTGGCCGTACCACCACTGGATCATCGCGTCCGTTGCGCCGGAATAGGCCGAATAGGACTTGAACAGGTTCACCGGCAGGGAGGCGTGGTTGACGATGTGCAGCATCGCCGTGACCACGATAAAGGCCCCGTAGAACCAGTTGCCCACGTAGATGTGCTTGGTCTTGCGCTTGACGATGGTGCCGAAGAACACCAGGCCGTAGGTCACCCACACGATGGCAAGCAAAATGGCGATCGGCCATTCCAGCTCGGCGTATTCCTTGGTGGTGGTGTAGCCCAGGGGCAGGCTGATGATGGCGCCGACGATGACCGCTTGCCAGCCCCAGAAGGTGAAGGCGGCGAGGCCATCGGAGATCAGTCGCGTTTGGCAGGTGCGCTGCACGACATAGTAGGAGGTGGCAAACAGTGCACATCCGCCGAAGGCGAAGATCACCAGGTTGGTGTGCAGTGGGCGCAGGCGGCCGAAAGTCGTCCAGGGCAGGTCGAAATTCAATTGCGGCCAGACCAGTTGCGAGGCGATGAACACCCCGAGCCCCATGCCAAGGATCCCCCAGACCACCGTCATGATGGCGAACTGGCGGACTACCTTATAGTTATAAGCAGTCGGACTGATTGCTGTGCTCATTCTAAGGTTCCACGGTTTAGGTTTTTTTATAGGTAAAATCGGCCGCAAGTATGTAGAAACCGAGGGGCCATTGCAACGCAATGGCTGACCTGTATCAATACGTTCCACGCCAGATTCTGCGCCCTTTCCATGTTTGGTGTAAGGATAAAGACCGAAATAGAAAGCTGATCAAGTGGACAGGAATTTTAGGGGGCGCAACGGATACCGTCGCCTACGCCAGAATTGCTCCACTGTGGGAACAAGCGTAGACCCGAATAGGAGGAGGGGAAAGTTGGGTTTGGAAGGGGTGCGACACTTGGTCGCGACTTATGCCTGTGGCGAGGGAGCTTGCTCCCGTTGGGCTGCGCAGCGGCCCCAAAATCGTGGGAGCGCTTCGCACTCCAGCGGGAGCAAGCTCCCTCGCCACAGGTAGAGCTTTTACTGCGGTTGGCTGTCTGGCGTTGCGCCTTCAGCGTTATGGGACAGGCTGTACACGTAAGCCGCCAGCAGGTGCACCTTGTCATTGCCTTGCAGCACGTCCTGGGCCGGCATCTGGCCCTGGCGACCATGGCGGATGGTCTGCTGCAACTGCGCCAGGCTGGTGCCGTAGATAAAGCCGGCAGGCTCGGTCAGGTTGGGCGCGCCCATGGCTTCCACGCCGTGACCTTGTGGGCCGTGGCAAGCTACGCAAGTGGTGTTGAACGCGGCTTGCCCGGCTGCCAGGTCGGCGGTGTTGTCGGCGGGCAACGGCAGCTTGGCCAGGTCGTGACGCACATAGGCGGCGACGTTCTTCACCCCGTCCTCGCCCAGCACTTCACCCCAGGCCGGCATCGCCGCGTGGCGACCGTTCAGGATGGTGGCCTTGATGGCCTCGGCCGAACCGCCCCAGCGCCAGTTGTTGTCGGCCAGGTTGGGGAAGCCATAGGCGCCCTTGGCGTCCGAGCCGTGGCATACCGCGCAGTTGGAGGCAAACAGGCGACCGCCCATCTTCAACGCTTGCGGGTCCTTGGCGACTTCTTCCACCGGCATGGCCGCGAACTTGGCGAAGATCGGCCCGAACCTGGCGTCGGCCTTGGCCATTTCCTTGTCCCATTCCTTGGTCTGGGTCCAGCCATCTTCATAGCCCGGCAGTACGCCTTTCCAGTTGCCCAGGCCCGGGTAGAGGATCAGGTAGCCGACGGCAAACACCAGGGTGCCGGCGAACAACATGAACCACCACTGGGGCAGCGGGTTGTCGTATTCCTCGATACCGTCGAAGGCGTGGCCCATGGTCTGGTCGACGCTGCCCTTGGTCTCGCCCTTGCGGGTGCCGACCAACAGCCAGGTCAGGCCGATCAGGCTGCCCAGGGTCAATACGCAGATCCATGTACTCCAGAACGTAGTCATGGCCGAGTGCTCCTTGTGGCTGGCTCTGCTTGAGCGTCGGGTGGGGAAGGTTCATCGGCAAACGGCAGCAGGCGGGCCTGCTCGAATTCCGCATTGCGGCGGTTGTTGAATACCCACAGCGACAGGCCGATAAAGGCGATGGCGACCACCAGCGTACCCAGGCCGCGGATGGTGCCCGCATCGAATTCAAATCCCATGGCTCACCTCTTGCTCTTGATGGCAGTGCCGAGCACTTGCAGGTAGGAAACCAGCGCGTCCATCTCGGTCTTGCCCTTGAGGCTGGCGACTGCGCCATTGATGTCGTCGTCGGTGTACGGCACGCCGAGGGTGCGCATCACTTTCAACTTGGTCTCGGTGTGGCTGCTGTCGACGGCGGCGGTGACCAGCCAGGGGTAGGCCGGCATTTTCGACTCTGGCACTACGTTGCGCGGGTTGTACAAGTGCGCGCGGTGCCAGTCGTCCGAGTAGCGCGCGCCGACGCGGGCCAGGTCCGGCCCGGTACGCTTGGAGCCCCACAAGAACGGGTGGTCCCACACGCTTTCGCCAGCCACCGAGTAGTGGCCGTAGCGCTCGGTCTCGGCGCGGAATGGGCGGATCATCTGCGAGTGGCACTGCACGCAGCCTTCGCGGATGTAGATGTCGCGGCCTTCCAGTTGCAGTGCGGTGTAGGGCTTCATGCCTTCGACCGGTTTGTTGGTCACGTCCTGGAAGAACAGCGGGACGATCTGCGTCAGGCCACCGATGCTCACGGCGAGCACCATCAGCAGCATCAACAGGCCGACGTTCTTTTCAATCGTTTCGTGTTTCATCATCGACTCCTCAGGCCATCTGCGCGGCAGCGGTGACTTCGGCAGGTTGCGCCGAACGCACGGTGCGCCATGTGTTGTAAGCCATCAGGAACATGCCGCTGAGGAAGATCGCACCGCCCACCAGACGCACGATGAAGCCTGGGTGGCTGGCCACCAGGGTTTCGACGAAGGAGTAGGTGAGGGTGCCGTCTTCGTTGACCGCACGCCACATCAGGCCCTGGGCGATGCCGTTGACCCACATCGAGGCGATGTAGAGCACGGTGCCGATGGTGGCCAGCCAGAAGTGCGCGTTGATCAGGCCGAGGCTGTACATCTGCTCGCGACCGAAGACTTTCGGGATCATGTGGTACAGCGCCCCGATGGAGATCATCGCCACCCAGCCCAGCGCCCCGGCGTGTACGTGGCCGATGGTCCAGTCGGTGTAGTGGGAGAGGGCGTTGACGGTCTTGATCGCCATCATCGGGCCTTCGAAGGTCGACATGCCGTAGAAGGCCAGGGAGACGACGAGGAAGCGCAGGATCGGGTCGCTGCGCAACTTATGCCAGGCACCCGAGAGGGTCATCATGCCGTTGATCATGCCGCCCCAGCTTGGCGCCAGCAGCACCAGCGACATCACCATGCCCAGGGACTGCGCCCAGTCCGGCAAGGCGGTGTAGTGCAAGTGGTGAGGACCGGCCCAGATGTACAGGGTGATCAGCGCCCAGAAGTGCACAATCGACAAGCGATAGGAATACACCGGACGCTCGGCCTGTTTGGGCACGAAGTAGTACATCATGCCGAGGAAGCCCGCAGTCAGGAAAAAGCCTACCGCGTTGTGCCCATACCACCACTGCACCATGGCATCCGTCGCACCGCCGTACAGCGAGTAGGACTTGGTCAGGCTGACCGGGATTTCCAGGTTATTGACGATATGCAAAATGGCCACGGTGATGATGAACGCGCCGAAGAACCAGTTGCCCACATAGATGTGCTTGGTCTTGCGTTTCATGATCGTGCCGAAGAACACGATGGCGTAGGCGACCCAGACGATGGTGATCAGGATGTCGATCGGCCATTCCAGCTCGGCGTATTCCTTGGAGCTGGTGTAGCCCAGTGGCAGGCTGATGGCGGCCAGCAGGATCACAAGCTGCCAGCCCCAGAAGCAGAACGCGGCGACTTTCGGCGCGAACAGCTGCGTCTGGCAGGTGCGTTGCACCGAGTAAAAGGAGCTGGCGAACAGCGCACAGCCACCGAACGCGAAAATCACCGCGTTGGTGTGCAAAGGGCGCAGGCGGCCGAAGCTGGTCCAGGGCAAATCGAAGTTGAGCGCAGGCCAAACCAATTGGGCCGCGAGAAAAACCCCGAGCCCCATGCCGACGATGCCCCACACCACCGTCATAATGGCGAATTGGCGGACCACCTTGTAGTTATAGGCGGTACTTAAAGTAGTGTTCATGGTTCCCCATCCACGGTTCAACCCAAGCAAGTGCAGCACTTGGGCTGGAGTTATAGGCAGACTAAAAAGCGAGGCAAGCATGGGCAAAGAGCACAAGGCCAGTATTGACGGGGATCAATGGGCGCAGTGTGTACGGGAACATGGCTGGTTGTGGGATGTCGCCACGGGCAAGCCTTCAGGCGAGCCTGTCACGTTGATCCTGGCCCACGGCGCTGGCGCACCGATGGACTCGGCATTCATGAACGACATGGCTGCACGCCTTGCCGGGCATGGCGTGAACGTGTTGCGCTTCGAGTTCCCGTACATGGCCCAGCGCCGCTTGGACGGGGGCAAACGCCCGCCAAATCCGGCGCCGAAACTGCTGGAGGCGTGGCGTGAGGTGTATGCCCAGGTGCGACGTCATGTCGCTGGGAAACTGGCGATTGGCGGCAAGTCCATGGGCGGGCGCATGGCCAGTTTGTTGGCCGATGAATTGGGCGCCGATGGGTTGGTGTGCCTGGGGTATCCGTTTTATGCGGTGGGCAAGCCGCAAAAACCTCGGGTGGAGCACTTGGCCGGGTTGAAGACGCCGACGTTGATTGTGCAGGGCGAGCGCGATGCCTTGGGCAATCGTGCGGCGGTGGAGGGGTATGCGTTATCGCCGAGCATTGAGGTGATGTGGCTGGTGGCGGGGGATCATGATTTGAAGCCGTTGAAGGCGTCGGGGTTCAGTCATGAGCAGCATTTGGAGGCGGCGGCCATCAAAGCGTCAGGTTTTCTCGCCTGACGCTTTGTGAGGAGGTTGGGTGTTGCAAAGGTGATGAGCTTTTTTAAAGGTGGCGGTTGCAGAAGCTGAGTGCAACACGGTTATTGATTTGAAGCTGGAGCATGATGCCGCATAGCCATGGCTTCCTGCATCACCTCGCCCATGACTTCGATCGGGCACTTGAAATCGAAGCGTTTAC